>CAVFWX010000232.1:0-2019 GCA_963626225.1 Anaerotignum sp. | reverse complement strand
ACCCTAGGCGTTGTATCGAAATTAACTATGAAATCCAACTCAAACACCCTAGGAATATCTATGATACCACTGATAGATACATCATCCCCACTGCCCTTTGCTGACAGCCTTGGCAGATACTCCTCCAGCCCTTCCCTTGCTTCATCATATTGGCTTGTAGCAAAGGAATACAGTATGGTCTTATATAGGTTAAACAGCTGCTCATCCTTGTTGAAGCAATCATCAATACCGTCTGTCCCCACAAACACAGCCACCGGCCGCTGGGCAGAAAATGCATACTGGAAATTATCGATAGCATTGCTGTCACAAATAGAGGTAGTAGCATTCAGGAAGCATACTCCATCATCCGGAATGGGCATGGAGAAATTCCCTTCCTCATCCAGGGCAACACATTTGCCATCCCCTATCTTGATACCAAACCAATAATCCTCAGTAAATGCCACAGCTATGAGGGTAGTGCCATAGGCACTGGCAATATTACCGCCAGTATAGCGTTCCCTAGCTTTCTCGGATATATTCGCAAGCTCTGCCTCCGTAAAGGGATTGGCAGCCAGGTGCTCCTGTATGCTTTGCCGCCACTGGGTAATGATGGAAGCTGATAGCCCCCGCAGCAGCTCCTCATAATGTCTTTGCAAATAGCCAATATCATACTTCACCAACACAGTATGCACAAAATCCACAATGGCACTACCAGCCACCTGGGCAGCCCTTTTAGAGCCTACGTCGCTGCGGATATAGTCATCTCCCCCATGGCCATCGCATACAATGGCATAGGCAATATACTCATCATCCTCAAAGGCAGCACTGGCATCCTGGCAGACCTTGTTCTTTTTGATATGATTGGCACCCTGCCGGGTAACATGAAATGCTCTGACATTGTTCATCTTATCACCTCATTACCAGGCACCGTCCGTATCCCATTCCTCTTCCTCAGCTGTAGCCTTTTGGGTATTGATATCCTTGATAAACTCATCCTGCTTATTTGGCTCAGCCTGTCCATTGCTTGGACCTGCCTGAGCACTCTTGCTGCCGATCTCAGAGGCCCGTACACTGACAAACTTAATCCACTTGGCCAGAGCCTCTGGGGAATGTACGGTAATAACAGCCTCCATATTCCCTGTAAACTCTGCCAGCACGGACTTGTCTGCATCATCACCGATAGCTATGGCAACCTTGATAGCCTTCTTGAACCAGTTGTTTTCCTTCAACTTGCTAAGGCCATGCTGATAATTGTCCGTAGGTCCTCCATCAGACAGGAGGAATATGGCAGGGGCAAAGGAGCCTGTAGCCTCACTCATAAAGGCCTTGCGGGACAGCTTTTCATTTAGCTGCTGACAGGCCTCACCCAGGTCTGTCAGTCCATCAGCCTCCAAGAAGGTCCACCTGAAGTTTTCAGCTTCTACCGGATGATCGCACATCCAACGAGCACCGGTAGAAAACTCCAACGTAGCAACCTTGATCTGGGCATCAGCATTCTCAGAGGATATTTTCTTTATCTCAGGCACGATTTCATCAATAGCCGTATTTACCTTGCCGATTTTATCTCCGTACATGCTGCCGGAGGTGTCCACCAGGAAAAACAACACCATGGTACGTCTAGGCACCTCTACAACCTCATCATACAATCCCATAAATAAGCTCCTTCCTAAGAAACCTAGAATTCATCAAACTATCTCACCCACACAATTATAGGCAAATTTCAACTTCATGCCCTTGACTAGCTTTACAGTATCTCCATCCTTGACGATTTTGCTGCTGCCGTCAGCATGTACAGCCTCCCAATCAGCACCGGACTTGTTTTGCAGGCCAAATACTCCTGGATTCATCTTGCTGTTCATAACCATGCCTGCAACGTTTTTGTAGTCAGTCTTATCTGCTGCTACATGGCACGGATTGATGCATTTTTTAGGAGCCAGGATAACCTCGTGGCGTCCCACCTTCAGGATAGGAACCCGCCTAATAGGTGCATCGCAGTTGATGCACTGAGGCTGCTTGCCTGAGGCCCGGTCTATAAAGGTA
>CAVFWX010000231.1:0-2022 GCA_963626225.1 Anaerotignum sp. | reverse complement strand
CCAGCAATATTATCTCCTATGTGGATGCCAGGGAGCTAAAGCGTGAGAGCATGGTCAAGCTGCCAGTGGTGGTATTCAACCGCCATAGCCGTCAAGCAGTAATTCAAGATGCTATACAGCTAAGAGGCAATCTGGAACGGCAAGCCATGGCAGAGTATGCAGCAGGAGGGGCGTATATACGGCCTATGGTGCTGTTTCAGGCACAGCCAAAGGTCAATGAGGACAGTGACACCTTTGACAAGATAAAGAGCCTCCTAGTGGATATGGGCATACCACAGGAGCAGATTGCCATAAAGACCTCCAAGATAGATGATCTGGGCAATACTGACCTACTTAGCCAGGACTGTCCTATCCGCTACATTATCACCGTCAACGCCCTGAAAGAGGGCTGGGACTGTCCATTTGCCTACATCCTGTCCTCACTGGCCAACAAGACCTCCAAGGTGGATGTAGAGCAGATTCTAGGGCGAATACTGAGGCAGCCATACGCAAGGCAGCACAAGGCTCCTCTGCTGAATACCTCCTATGTACTGACTTGCTCCAAGGATTTTCACGCCACACTGGACAGCATTGTGGAAGGGCTGAACAAGTCAGGCTTTAGCAAAAAGGACTACCGTGTAGCAGAGGATTTGCCTGAGCAGACTGGCAGCAGCATACCTGAAATCACGGCAACCCAGACCATACTGCCACTGGATGAACATGAGGCTGAAGCTGATGAGGAGGCAAAGGACTCATTTGAGGATATTCATGCCGAGGAAATACGCCAGGTCATTTACTCCGCAGAAACCACAGGAGCAACAGGACTTGTGGTCAACGAAGGGAATTATAGTGACACTGGCAGTAATACCAGCCAGATAACATCAATGATTGAGGCAGCTACATCCCAGACCATAGAATATACGCAAAATGTGCAAAACACTCAGGATGATGGCTTTGCTGGAGGGGAGATGGGAGAAATGCTGCATCAAAATGCTATCCAGAGCCAGTACAAGGATGAGGTGGAGGCTTTAAGGCTCCCACAATTCCACAAGCGTGTAGTGGCAGATTTGTTTGGGGAAGAATATGAGCTTTTGCAGCCAGAGAACCTGTCAGAGGGATTTTCCCTGTCGGAGCAAGAGGCTAATATGAGCTTTGAGCTGTCTACTGGGGAAATGTATCAGGTAGACATCCAGGAGCAGGGGGAGGCTGTGCCAAAATATAAGCGAGCCTCCAAGACTGACAGCGAATTTATACAAAAATATCTGGAGAGCCTGCCACCAGAGGCACAGATCCGCCAGTGTGCTGCTACCATAGCCCAGTATGTCAACCAGAATGACAGGTATGTTACAGGGGAAGTAACAGAGTATGTGGGCAGAATCATCCATAACATGACACAGGATGAACTGGCAGCCATGAAAACATCTATCCCTACCTATGCAGCCAAAATCCTAGAGAAGATAGAGTCGCTGGAGAAAGCCTATCGTCATAAGACTTTCAAGAAGTGGCTGGAAAGTGACAGGATTTCCTGTAAGAACGCCTACAAGCTGCCATTGGTGATTACCCCTCCCAATACCATAGATTCCATCCCAAAGTCTCTCTATGAGGCTGAGAAAGCCGATATGAACGGTTTTGAGCGGACGGTCATCGACATTATAGCCAGTATGGACAATGTACGCTGGTGGCACAGGAATATCGAGCGAAAAGGATTCTGCCTCAATGGGTACATTAACCACTATCCTGATTTCTTGGTAATGACCAAGGCTGGACGGCTGGTACTGGTGGAAACCAAGGGCGACCACCTCGACGGTGATGATAGCAAAACCAAGCTGGAGCTGGGCAGGAAGTGGCAGGAAAAGGCTGGCAGCAAATACCGCTACTACATGGTATTTGACAAGAAAAAGCTGGACATGGACGGAGCCTGCACCTTGGATGAATTTGCGGAGATAATGAAAGAATTATAGGCTGAAAATAGAAAAAAATTTTTTTTAGGAGCGTGACATACAATGAGAGATATGTTAATCGTAGTGGATATGCAGAATGATT
>CAVFWX010000230.1:0-2062 GCA_963626225.1 Anaerotignum sp. | reverse complement strand
CACCAAAGCCTTATGTGGCTGTAAAGGCACCAGTATTCTCCTTCAACAAGATGGCTGATGTAGATATTTCCCTTGGGCCTGAGATGAAGTCCACCGGTGAGGTTATGGGTATTGACTATCACTATGCCCGTGCCCTGTACAAGGCTATTACCGGTGCCGGTATGAACATTCCTCTTAATGGCTGCATCCTCTTTACCGTAGCCAACAAGGACAAGGATGAAATGAAGCAGCTGGCCAAGGCATTCTCTGAGCTGGGCTTTAAGCTGGTAGCTACTGCCGGCAGTGCCAAGGCAATCCAGGAAATGGGCATTGATGCTGAGGTTGTTGGCAAGATGCATGAGCGCAGTGCTGATATTATCCAGCTGATTAAGAAGGGTTCCATCCACATGGTTATTAATACCATGACCCAGAACCAGGGCAAGAACGTTGCCAATGATGGTTTCAAGATTCGCCGTGCTACCGTAGAGCATGCTATCCCATGCCTTACTTCCCTGGATACTGCTTGGGAGGTTCTGCGGGTACTGTCCTTTATGCGTGAGCGTCGCTTGGTCTACAGCCTGGCTATTCAGGATTATGTAGGCGGCGGGGATGAGCTGGCCTAATAAGGTTTTTCTATCTGATAGGAGGAAAAAATGGCAGATAATCGTTTGATTGTTGCTCTGGATTTTCATAACATAAAGGATGTAATCAAGCTGGTAGAAAAGCTGGGAGACAGCGTCAGCTACTACAAGGTAGGCATGGAGCTGTTCTACAGTGCCGGCCAGCATGTAATTCCATATCTCAAAGCCAAGGATAAGAATATTTTCTTGGATCTAAAGCTCCACGATATTCCTAATACCACTGCTCAGGGACTTTGTTCCCTGATGGTGCAGGGAGCAGATATCCTGAATATTCATGCATCTGGCGGCTATACCATGATGAAAACAGCTGTGGACAGGCTCCACAGTTTGGCACAGGAGCAGGGCGTACAGTGCCCTAAGCTGATAGCTGTAACCATCCTGACCAGTATCAATGAAGATGACTGGAAAGGACTGGGCATGACTTGTTCTATTAGGGAGCAGGTTATCCGCCTGGCTCGTCTCGCCAAGTCTGCTGGCTTGGATGGAGTTGTGGCTTCTCCACAGGAGGCACAGGCCATCCGTGAAGCGTGTGGGGAGGATTTCCTGATTGTTACCCCTGGTGTACGTCCAGCTGGCTCCAGCGTGGATGATCAGAGCCGTATTGCCACACCGGCAGCTGCCCTGCAAAATGGTGCCAGCCATCTGGTAATAGGCAGGCCAATCCGGGCAGCGGAGGATCCAAGGGCTGCTGCTGAAAACATTATCAAAGAAATGGAGAGTGTAAAATGAGTGACGCTATGACTGAAAAGGAAGTAGAGGATCTGCTGATCGAGACCAGTGCCATTATGGAGGGACATTTCCTGCTGACATCCGGTCTCCACAGCCCACGGTATGTAGAGAAGTTCAATGTATTGCAGAAGCCTGTATACACCGAGAAGCTTTGCAAGGCCATGGCAGAAAAGTTCAAGGATGCCAATATTGAGACTGTTGTAGGCCCTGTAACCGGCGGTATCCTGCTGGCTCACGAAACCGGCAAGGCACTGGGAACCCGTGCTATCTTTACTGAGCGTGAAAACGGCAAGATGACCTTCCGCCGTGGCTTTACCCTCCATGAGGGTGAGCGTGTCCTCATCGTAGAGGATATTGTTACCACTGGCGGTTCCATTCGTGAGGTAATTGATGTAGTCAAGGCCCATGGCGGCATTCCTGTAGCTGTCAGCATGTTGGTAGACCGTAGCGGCGGTAAGGCCACCTTCGGGGATGTACCAAGCACCGCATTGCTCCACATGGATGTACAGACCTATAAGCCAGAAGAATGCCCACTGTGTAAAGCAGGTACACCTATGACCAAAAGAGGGCGTACTGGAAAGACAGAGGTATAATATTTGAGATTAGAACCGCCAGGTCGGCACCATGCTGGCTTGGCGGTTTTTTGTACGATTTATAGAAAGCATTCCTGTAATGGTCTTAAATGAGATTTGAAATAAAATAGGAACTCCCTT
>CAVFWX010000229.1:0-2083 GCA_963626225.1 Anaerotignum sp. | reverse complement strand
TATGCTGCCTAAGCTGAATAATATTGAATTTAATGAGGATAAGGCGGTGGCCTTTAAGGTGGTGGCCCCTTTTGAGCCTATGGGGGATCAGCCGGAGGCAGTGGAGGCCCTGGCGGCAGGTATAGAAAACGGCCAGGAGGCCCAGGTGCTCCTAGGTGCCACAGGCACAGGCAAGACCTTTACCATTGCCAAGCTCATCGAGAAGGTGCAGCGGCCTACACTGGTCATCGCCCACAACAAGACCCTGGCAGCTCAGCTGGCCAGCGAGTTCAAGGCTTTTTTTCCAGACAACTATGTGGGATATTTTGTCAGCTACTATGACTACTACCAGCCGGAGGCATATATCGCCTCCACTGATACATATATAGAAAAGGATGCCTCTATCAACGACGAAATTGATGAATTGCGGCATTCGGCTACCTGCTCCCTTTTTGAGCGGCGGGATGTAATCATCGTGGCCAGTGTGTCCTGCATCTATGGTCTGGGTTCTCCTGAGAGCTATCATGAGATGGTGTTGTCTCTCCACAAGGGACAGGAAACGGATCGGGATGCTATTCTCCGGCGACTGGTGTCCATACAGTACAATCGAAATGATGTGGTGCTGGAGCGAGGCAATTTCCGGGTGCGGGGGGATGTTATCGAGGTGTTCCCAGCAGGGTACAATAACAAAGCTGTCCGTATCGAGCTATTTGGGGACGAGGTAGACAGGATTTTGGAGTTTGATGTGCTGACCGGCAAGGTGCTAGGAGAAAGGCTTCATTCTATGATATTCCCAGCCTCCCACTATGTTACCAACAGGGATGATTTAGAAAGGGCCATGGTAACCATCCAACAGGAGATGGAGGATCAGGTAAAGGCCTTTAAGGCAGAAAACAAGCTCATCGAGGCTCAGCGGATTGAGCAACGGGTAAACTATGACCTGGAGATGATACAGGAAATGGGCTACTGCTCCGGCATTGAGAATTACTCACGGCATCTGACAGGTCGGGCTCCTGGAGAGGCTCCATATAGTTTGCTGGATTATTTTCCAGAGGATTTTCTCATGGTGGTGGATGAGTCCCATGTGACCCTGCCACAGGTACGGGCTATGTATGCAGGAGATAAATCCAGAAAAGATTCATTAGTAAGTAACGGCTTCCGTCTGCCATCGGCCTACGACAACAGGCCATTGAAGTTTGAGGAGTTTGAAAAAAGGATAAACCAAGTCGTCTATGTTTCGGCTACTCCTGCTAAATATGAGCTGGGACAGGCCCAGCAGGTGGTGCAGCAGATTATCCGTCCAACGGGGCTACTAGACCCTGAGATTGAGATACGGCCTTTGGAGGGTCAGATGGATGATTTGTTGGGCGAAATCCACCTGCGGGTGGAAAAGAATCAAAGGGTGCTGGTAACAACTCTTACCAAAAGGATGGCGGAGAATCTCACAGACTATCTAAAGGAAATGGGGGTAAAGGTGCGGTATCTTCATTCGGATATTGCCACTATTGAGAGAGCAGAAATCATCAAGGAGCTGCGGCAGGGAAAGTTTGACGTGCTGGTGGGCATAAACCTCCTGCGAGAGGGATTGGATATGCCGGAGGTTTCCTTGGTGGCTATATTAGATGCAGACAAGGAGGGCTTCCTCCGCTCTGATACATCCCTGATACAGACCATTGGCCGTGCTGCCAGAAATGCTGAGGGCAAGGTCATCATGTACGCTGATACCATCACCGATTCCATGCAGCGGGCCATGGATGAGACCGCTCGCCGCCGCCAGGTGCAGGATGCCTACAACAAGGCCCATGGCATCGTGCCAAAGACCATCGTAAAGCCTATCAAGGATCTTATCGACCTGACCTTGGTGGCGGAGGAAAACGGTGAGTACAAGGTGGATGTGGATGCCAAGGCCAGGGCAGCTGCCAAAAAGCTCCAGCGGCCGGACAAGAAGCTCACTAAGAAAGAGGGAGAAGCCCTGCTAAAGGCCCTCACCAAGGAAATGCAGATGGCCTCCAGATCCCTTCAGTTCGAGCGAGCAGCCCAGCTAAGGGATATGATCTTTGAGCTAGAGGACGTGCTAGGTAAAAAATCCTCTAGGAAGAAATAA
>CAVFWX010000228.1:0-2085 GCA_963626225.1 Anaerotignum sp. | reverse complement strand
GGATAGTGTCCGTAATGTGCTGAACCCTGCCCAGCAGCTCCCGCAGCCTTTCCTCCCCCATGCCCGGCATTGCCATGATCAGGGTACGAATATGGTGCTGGCGGATGATCCTGTCGGCATCCTTCAAACCTCCCAGCAGGGGATATTTCTTAGGCAAATCCGTGGATACCGGATTGTCGTCCAATATGCCTACCACCTTGTAGAAATAGCAGCAATCCTTCTGGATGCTATTTAAGAGGATTTCCGCTGTCTTGCCTGCACCTATCAGCAGCACAGGCTCCTTGAAGAAATCCTGCCGCATGATGGTATTACCCATAATAGCCCTGAATGTCCCCATGTAGAGCAGGGTAAAAAAGGTGAAGCAAAAGGCATAATACCTGGAAATCTGTATCTCGTTGCGAATCAGGAATATGCTCAGGGTATACATGAGCAGACAAAAGACATTGCCCTTGAACACCGCCTTAGATAATTCAATGGAGGGTCGGTTGAACCTATATGCACCGCCAATAAACAGAATCAGCAGGAACATCAGGGGTATATAGATATATTCATACTCCCAGGGCAGGGACATTGCCTGGCTTGCCTCCACCCTGAAAATAGACTGCAACCACAGCCCTGTATGCTCTGCCAGCACAACAGCCAGATAATCCACCAGCATGTGCAATATGGTGATAAAATGTTTTTTTGAAGCCATGATGGCCCGATCCTGAGCTATGTCCAAAACAATAATCTCCTTAGAAAACCTTGTATGCCTGCTATTCTCTCCTGCCGTTGCGTCCGGAAATCAATGACACCGATGCAATTTCCTCCGTCCTGGTACGGCGGCGCAATTCACCAAAGACATAATCCATGCCTTCCTTAGCCACAGGCATCAGCAGGCACATATTCACCACTTCCTCCAGCTCCTCCGTGGTCAGCATGGCAATATCATACTTATGCCAGGACAACGCCATGTAGACAAGGATCATTCCATAGGTAATTACTCCATTGGACTCAAAGTCCTTGGTAAAATGCTCAAACTGAAGGAGCTGCTTTTTTCTTTCTTCTGCCTGGCTCCACCTATTCTCCATAGCAAGTGCATTCGAATCCATATCCAGAGCAAATTCCTCGTCCAGCTCCCCAGAACCGTCATTCTCATCAATACAGTCCTGCCTGATGGCCAGCAGATCCGGCAGCTCCTCTACCATTTCCAGCTCTATGCCCAGCTCCCTGCACACATCCTGAAAGAAATCATAGCTTTCCTGACGGCATACCATAAACTGCCTTGGGCGGCCACATCTATTGAAGGCATCCTTCAGCGTCTGTGCCAATGGCGCATAGGTCTCCAGCTGAAAATTTACCTGGTTCATGACCAGCACATCCCCCTGGGAGTCATTCAACATGACGACTCCATCTGGATAATATCCCGGCAGCCTGTGGCCCTTTAAGGGGCGACTACCAGGCTCCAGCAGCAGGTCCTCCGGATACATAATATCATCATAGATGAACTTGTCCACCAGCCATACATCGGCATTTTTCTTCACCCGCTTCAGCCTGGCTATTTCCAAATCGTTCAGCTTTGCCACCGGCCACTGAGGCTCATAATGCCCGTCTATTTCCTTGGTGGAAAGCTGCCAGCTGCCATCCTGCTGCTCCTTCAGCACCGGGATAGTTCCCTTATAGTCCTCACGATATATATGCTGCCATGCACCATCTGCCTCTGCCAGCTCCTTGCCCAGCATATTATCCATTTCCATCAGGGCATCCAAAGCCGTCTCGCACAGATTGCTTTCCTTTTCTTCCCGCAAAAACCAAGGCATATATTTAGGTCTCACATACCTGAAAACTGGATAGAAGTTCTTTCCCTCAACAATTATGCCTTTTTTCTGGCAATATTCCTCTATTGCCTCCAGATCCGGCCAGCCTTTCAGCTGAACCTGGTCTGTAAAGGTAATGGTATACTCCTCGTGGTACCTGCCCTGAACAATATGCTCGTACGTATTAAGATGCTCCTGATACTCCTGATTGGCCAGGTCCAGCACCCATTTTAGGCCTGCCTGCCCCCCCTCCAGGAGGAAGCCTGTGGTCCGCTGCTCTGCATCCAGC
>CAVFWX010000227.1:0-2110 GCA_963626225.1 Anaerotignum sp. | reverse complement strand
CCTCACCTGTCTTTAAATGCATCTAATTTCCTAGACCTAATCTTACTTCTTCAGCCGTTCAAGAGCCCAATGGGCAATATCATGGCGGAAGTGGGCATCCTTAAAGGAAATCTTATCTACTCCAGCATAGGCCTTGTCCACAGCCTCCTGAATACCATCAGCCTTGGCTACCACGCCCAGTACACGGCCGCCATTGGTGTAGATATGACCGTCCTTTTCACTGGTGCCGGCATGGAATACGGTGCAGCCGTCAGCCTCAGCCTGGTCAATGCCGGTAATCTCGTCGCCCTTGTTGTAGGACTTAGGATAGCCCCCAGCAGCCATAACGATGCATACGGCAGCTCCCTGACTCCACTTTACCTCAGTCTCTGCTAACTTGCCATCAATGCAGGCCAGCATTACATCTACTAGATCGCTCTCCAGCAGAGGCAGCACCACCTGGGTCTCAGGGTCGCCGAAGCGGGCATTGAACTCCACTACCTTAGGGCCTTCCTTGGTCACCATCAATCCGGCATAGAGACAGCCCTTGTAGAGGCGGCCTTCCTGCTCCATAGCCTTGATGGTAGGATCAAGGATTTCCTTCTGTACCTGTGCCAGCAGCTCAGGGGTACCAACAGGAGCTGGGGCATAGGCACCCATGCCGCCAGTATTAGGGCCTTCGTCATTATCCCCTACCCGCTTGTGATCCTGGGATGGCACCATTGGCAGGATGGTCTTGCCGTCTGTAAAGCACAGGACGGAAACCTCCTCGCCAGCCATAAACTCCTCCACAACCACACGGCTGCCGGCAGAGCCAAAGGCCTGATCGCCCATAATCTCGTCAATAGCCCCTAGGGCTTCCTCCAGGCTCATGGCCACAATAACGCCCTTGCCTGCTGCCAGACCGTCAGCCTTGATAACGATTGGGGCACCCTCCTGACGAATATACGCCTTGGCTGCCTCAGCCTCAGTAAATACCCCATACTTTGCCGTAGGAATATTGTACTGCTTCATGAGATTCTTGGAGAATGACTTGGAGCCTTCGATTTCTGCTGCGGCCTGAACAGGGCCAAAGGCCTTGATGCCGGCTGCATTGAAGGCATCCACGGCACCATTGGTGAGAGGAACCTCAGGGCCTACCACTGCCAGCTCCACATTTTTCTCCTGAGCCAGCTTTACTAGGGCTGCATTGTCCGTAATAGATACAGTATCAATGCACTCTGCCAGCTTTGCCATGCCTGGGTTGCCAGGTACGGCATAAATCTTATCAGCCTTGGCACTCTGTGCCAGCTTCCATACCAGTGTATGCTCACGAGCACCACTGCCGATTACCAGAATATTCATTATTTGTTCACCTGCTCCATGAGATAGTTCTGAATGCAGTTATCATACTCTGCAGTATGCTGGAAAGCCTCCTGAGCCAGCTGCATGCGGAGCATGCCACCTACGCAGCCATCCTTTGCTACACACTCTGCTACCTCATCATAGCGGGCAGGATTGGTAACAACAGTTACATATTTGAAGTTCTTGGCTGCCGCACGGATCATGGCAGGGCCGCCGATGTCAATATTCTCAATGGCCTCTGCCAGGGTAACATCAGCCTTGGAGATGGTCTCCTTGAATGGATAGAGATTTACTACTACCATGTCAATAGGAGTAATCTTGTGCTCCTTCATGGCCTTTACATGGGCAGGATTGTCACGAACAGCCAGAATACCGCCATGGATATATGGATTCAAGGTCTTTACACGGCCATCCATAATCTCAGGGAAGCCTGTTACATCGCTGACATAGGTTACAGGAATGCCTGCTTCCTTCAATGCCTTCATGGTGCCGCCGGTGGAAACGATTTCCACACCTGCTGCATGAAGCTTCTGAGCCAGCTCTACCACACCGGTTTTATCAGATACACTGATTAATGCACGCTTGATTTTCATAGTAGTCTATCTCCTTTTTCTTACTGTTTTATGCGGACATGGCGGTCATCCACCAGCTCCAATTTGCCGTCCACAAAAAGCTCAATGGCCTTTGGATAAAGGATATGCTCCTTGGTCAGCACCCTGGCTGCCAGGGTTTCCTCCGTATCGTCATCCAATACAGGCACAGTGTCCTGCAGGATAATCGGGCCATG
>CAVFWX010000226.1:0-2160 GCA_963626225.1 Anaerotignum sp. | reverse complement strand
ACCATGCTCTCACGCTTTAGCTCCCTGGCATCCACATAGGAGATAATATTGCTGGTGCTTCTAGGGGTAGCGGTCAGCTCCATGATAAAGGACGGATTTAGGTTGTTCAGCATTTCAACGCTTAGAGTGGATCCTGCATTGTGGCTCTCATCCACCACAGTGACAGGGGCAAGCTGCCTGAGTACCTGGATCAGGGCTGTGTCTGGGGTATCTGCCAGCAAAATATCCTTGTCCTGAAATTCCTCCGCAAACCGCAGCAGATTGCCGTTTTCCTGATAAACCTTCCTGACATCCTTCTTGGTGCTGTTGATCCGCAGGGAGGCATAGCTAAGCACGCAGACAGTCAGCATTTCTCTAACGGTATCTGGGGAGAAATTCTGGCCATTCAGCAGCATTTCCTTGGTATATATCTCCACACGCCCAGCAAAGTCCCTATCCAGCCTCTGGCGGTATGGGTGGCTGGTATCTGACAGGGTGCGGATGGTCTGGCTCAAAATGGAGTCAGAGGGCACCAGCCAGATAACCACCTTTGCCTTGTTTGCTGGCAGTTTGTCAAAAATTCGTCTAAGCCCTGAGCAAGCCATAAAGGTCTTGCCACCACCAGTAGGCACCTTCATGCAGATATGGGGCGTTGCCTTGACCTTGTTGCGGTAGCCAGGTACCCCTCCCAGGCCAACGCAGATATCCTTGGCTTCCCAGTAGCTTTGCCATGCCTTGACAATATCTGGCTCCCTGTCCACTGCATCCATAAAGGCAGACAGATCCCCCATGACTGCTTTCTGATAATTTTTCAGCTCCATGATTTTTTCTGCCTCCTTGCTTACAGTCTGCTGATGTCCCTTGGGATTTTCTTGAAGGTGATGTGCCACTTTTCCAGCTCCTGCTGGCTCAGGGTGCACTTATCTGCATAAATCACATATCCCTCTGCCCTGGTCTTGACGGTGTGGAGAAATTCCCTGTTCAGGGTAGTGGCTTTGTCCCTGGCATAGTTGAAGTAGTATGCCGTACCCATGTGAGTGCCCATGTAGCATGGCTCCTCACTGCGGTATGGCTCCAGAGGCTCCCTGGTTTCGGTGAAATACACATACTTGCGGATTTCCTCAATGCCTATGGATTCGTTCAGCATTTCACCGTCACTGGCAAAAATCGGCTCTCCCAGCTCATAGTAGCTGAAACTGCCACCAGTACCAGGTACGGCTTTCTTGTCCTTGCCATAGCCGTCTATGACACGCTTCACACGCTCAGCCGTGATGGTGTCGGCATAATCTCCCATCTCAATGAGGATAAATTTACGGCTGCCATTATCTGCCTTGTTCATATTCAGGACGGCATGGGCAGTAGTGCCAGAGCCAGCAAAGGAGTCCAAAATTATGGCTTCGTTATCACCGGCGATATGTAGTATTCTTTCTAACAGCCGTGGCGGTTTTGGAGTATCAAACACGACTGTCCCACTAAAAATTGTCTTCAATAATCGCGATGCTTCATCCGTATGCCCTGTTTCCTCAAAAGGCCATAAATTTGTAACTGGTCTGCCACCAACTTTGTTAATATATGCTTTTCGGCTTAAAGTACCAAGACCATTACGGGAAAAGTAAAATTCCGGTAGTACACCATGTTCAAATATTGCCATGGATTTTTTTTTAGCATTTTCAAGAGGTTCTGCCAAAACGATTGCAAGTACATCTTTTCTGATAGCATCTAATGAAACTCCACACATTTCAGCACGTTTCGCCGAATCACCTAAATCAGTTAATCTGTACTCACACCATTCATTCATAGCCTCAAGCATCTGCTCTTGACCCAAGCTCCAGCAACGCCCTTTTGGAGGATATGCATATTCGCCTGTGGTAGGATTTTGAATGGCATAAACCATCCCTTGGTGAGTGGCAGCGTTAGGTGCACTTGCTACAATATTTCGCCATGCACCACGAGGGTCATTATCTGGATTTTTGTATTTAGAATCCATCTGCTCAGTACGTGGCAACTTATTGGGCTGCCAAAAAGGACTTTTCCCATACACAAGTATGTGCTCTACCTCTGCCGCTATACCCTTAACATCATTACGCATAGAGTAGGTACGTTGCCATGAAATGTCCTCTACGAAACAATTCGAGCCAAAGATTTCATCACAGATATATTTGAGGTTGTACAGCTCATTGG
>CAVFWX010000225.1:0-2165 GCA_963626225.1 Anaerotignum sp. | reverse complement strand
AGGGGAGGCAATGTAAACATTACCGGCCGCATCCTCAGCACCGGCCGGGGCAATATCTACTGCTTGGACGGTACAGCTGATATCAATGTAGATAACCAGCTGGACAGCGAGCTGGTAGTGGGCAATCTGACCACTGACCAGGTAAAGGGCAAGGTAACAATCAATGATGTATCCCAGGGACGCAGCACTGAATTTACCAGAGGTGAAGATGGCAAGACCAATGTGAAGATCTTCGATTTGAACGACCCTGAGGGTGAAGTATATGATAGTGCTTCCCAGGGCTGGAAGGATCAGGAAAATGTTGCCAAATATGCTGGCGATGTATATTACCAGCCTAAAAAGGGACTTAGGTACAGCTGGACGGAAGGCAAGACTGAGGACAAGACAGATTATTATGAAAGGACAACCCAAAGCTATTGGGGAAAGGATGAAGGTGATCCTTCTCGGCGTAAGTATGATACCAAGCCGGAAAACACCGTTCTCCATGATAGCAGGACCAAGGGGCAGGGCTACTACATCGGCGTAGATGAAAAGAACAAGGATTATAATGACAACCAGATGTATGTGGTACATAACTATTCCAAGTACAATGTAAATAAAAAGAGGCTCTCCCATAGAGTAAGCAAAAATGGATATGGATTCTTCTTTGGTTTGGTAAAGACTGGTCGCAAGCATGTCTGGAGGGATATGGAATCCTATAGCGAGGACTTCTCCAACACCTACAGCGTCAAGGCGGACAATCCAATCCTGATCAAGTTCATCGGCAATGCCGATGGCAACAGCAATACTGAAATCAGCAGCCGGGGGGATATCACCCTGGCAGGGGATGTAGGCAATACCCATATCAGCAAGGATGCCAAGGGGATCCACGCCAAGGGCAATGTGAACATCAAGTCCTATACCGGCAGCATCAAGCAGGTGGGGGGCAGCGTCTATGGCGAAAATGTGACTTTAGGAGCCGCAGGAGATGTGAAGGATGTTGTCATCTCTGCCGGAGACGAGGTAAAGCTGGGCGTAGCAAGCTTCCAAGGAGAGAAGGACAGCAAGCAGAGCAAGGATGTGGACATCACAGTCAAGGGTGTCTATGGAGCCAAGGGAAATATTATCCTTACGGGAGAGCGGGAGCTGCCTGGCAATCCTAGGGGCAGAAACTACAACCGCCTGGAGTCCTGGAACAAATCCACTCCGTGGATGAGATCCATGATCAACAGCACAAGAAGCGCTGTACCTGCTGGCAGCATTACCATCAATGCCCAGGGGACACAGGGAGATATCACCACGGCACAGTGGGCATTCCTGAATGCCAACACCATAAATCTCATGAGCAGCAAGGGTGATATCAAGGCTGCGGTAAAGGGCGGCCAGCTGGTAGACGGCTTCAATGCCAAGGATGCCAGCATCAATGCCATAGCCGCAGGAGATGTGCAGCTGACACAGTTGCAGGGAGACCTTCTGGCAGGCCATATCCTTTCCCACAATGGAGAGGTAAGCCTGACCACCAGCAGCAAGGATGGAAAGGTGGTAAGCGGCATCACCAATAATCTGGATGAGGCAACGGAAAATAGCTTCCTGAGCAACTGGCGCTCCATGGGCATGCTGGGAGATGCAAGCACCGATGCAGACAAGGCAATGCTGGATGAAAAGCAGCAGGCCAGCGGTGGCAAGTACCAGACCTGGAACAAGGAAGGATTGCTGGAGGCAGCTGCCGGTAGCAGCCAGAATACCAGCAAGGTGGCAGATGTTGCCCAGGATGTAAATATCCAGGCAGAGAAGGTAATTATCAATGGCGTTGTCCAGGCTGAGGGCAGAAATGCTGACGGCGTCAATACCAGCCTCAACAGCACTGCCAGGAGGGTAAGGACCTACAGTCAGGTCAATCAGCAGGAGCTGGAGTCCCACAAGGACCAGAAGCCTCAGGCTGAGGAGCAGGAGGTAGTAGGCAATCTCTCTGATGGCAAGGTAGCTGTAGTAGATAATAACAACGAGAAGTAAAGCACCACGGGAGCTCTCTGGTGAGGGCTCCCATTTTTACAAAAATAAATTGTAGGATATATTTTCATATCGTATAATAGATTAATAGTAACTTTAGGAAAGGAGGCAGGCAATATGAAAAAAATGCTGCTGGCAGCTGCCGCAGGCAGCCTGCTTTTGCCTGCAACTGCCCT
>CAVFWX010000224.1:0-2214 GCA_963626225.1 Anaerotignum sp. | reverse complement strand
GTCATTGGTTGGTCATTGCGGCAGTTACTAGCATTATATTGGGCATGGTGGTCTTTGCCGGGCTTAGCGGCAGAGAGGTAGAGGACAAGGCAGCTCCTGTAGATACCGTCCATGTGGTGGTGGCAAAGCAGGATATTGCCCCTAAAACCATATTGAAGGAAAGCATGCTGGAGCAGCGGGAGGTTCCTTCCTACATGGTGCCGGAGGATGCGGTAAAGGAAATCTCCGACATAGTAAACAAGCCTGCCAATGTGCAGATTATGAAGGATGATATCCTCACCACCCGCAAGGTGCTGATGGATATTACCATGGCAGGGTTTACCGGGGAGATTCCACCGGAATGCCGTGCCATCAGCATTGCCATTTCCGATGTGACTGGCGTGGCAGGCTTTGCCAAGCCAGGGGATTATGTGGATGTGATGGTTATTGCCAAGGGCGATGACAAGATGACAGGCCGCATTGTCCTGCAGGATATCCAGCTTTTGGCAATAAATCAGATTTCGGAGAATCCTCAGTCCAAGGCTGTTGTCAGCATCGAGGGGGATTTGACCCAAAAGGACGACAAGGATGCCAAGGACAGCAGCAAGGAAGCAGCCAAGAGCAACGATGCACCTATCAGCAATCTTGCCACGGCTACCCTGGCAGTGTTGCCGGCAGATGCCTTGAAGCTCATTACTGAGGCGCAGGAGGGTACATTGTACCTGGCTTTGAGGCCATATAAGCCAAGGGATAAATTTACAACTGATACCAGATATACCCATTATTCCACTACCAAGAGCAACAGCAAGCCGGCAAATACCACACCGGCTCCTAATGTGCAGTCTGCTCCCCCAGCCAGCTACAGTGCTCCGGCTCCGGCATCACCGTCCTATTCTGGCGGTGGCAGCGTAGAGGTAATCCGGGGAACTACAACCACAAGGGAGGGTGCATGATGCTACAATATGTACATAAAATCAGAAGCCTCCTGTGTGTCCTGGGAGCAGTGATGCTGCTGACCCTGGGCAATGTAGTTGAGGCAGCACCGCAGCCAATCTGGTTGGAAATCAACCAGTCATATCTCTATCAGGCAGGCAGCTCCCCTATTACCAGAGTAGCGGTGGCAAATCCAGCCATTGCTGACGTAGTGGTGCTGGACAGGACCAAGCTGAATATTGTAGGCAAGGCTCTAGGCTCCACCAGCTTGACAGTATGGAGCGACAACGGCATGCGGCAGGACTTTGTAGTTTCTGTCTGCAATACAGACACAGCCACAGCCCAGTATATCCGCCAGACCATGGGTCTGGATGGAGTAAAGGTTTCCAAGGTAGGAGACAAGCTGGTGCTGCAAGGCGTGGTGGAAAATCAAAATGAAATGAACAACGCTCTGGGCATTGCCAAGGTTTATGCAGAGGAAGCAGATATTGTCAATCTCATCGAGATGAAGAATCCTATTATGGTAAATCTGGCGGCACTGGTTATAGACATCAGCGGCAAGGATGCTCAGGATTTAGGCTTTAAATACGGCAATATCAACAAGTATACAGCAGGCTCCCATAACTACCAGGAAATTACCTTTGGTACAACAGGGAATTTTTACGGTGGCATGGACTGGTATAAAGATTTCAGCCATCCTTTCCAGAATGTGGATGTCATGATTCAGGCTCTGGCTACCCAGAATAAGGTGAAGGTTCTTTCCCGGCCAAATATCACCACCATGAGCGGTGAGGAGGCCCAGGTGCTTATCGGTGGCGAGCTGCCAGTGCCAATCTCCAAGGACGGACAGATTTCCATAGAATGGAAGGAATACGGCATTAATCTGAAGATTAAGCCCATGGTAGACAGGGACAATAAGATTACCTCCAAGATAGAGGCAGAGGTCAGCGGTATTGACAGAAACGTGTCCATTGCCACCACCTCTGGTAGTAGTGTTCCGGGATTGATTTCCCGCAAGGCATCTACTACCTTGTCTGTGCCAGATGGCCAGACCATGGCTATTGGGGGACTCATGAACAATGAAGAATCCAAGGTTATTACCAAGTTCCCAATTCTGGGAGATATTCCTGTTATCGGTGAGTTCTTCAAGCATACCTCCACATCTAAGGAGCGGCGGGAGCTGATGATTCTCATTACTCCTACCATTGTAACTGTCAATGACCCGGTAAAGGGTTCCAGCAGGATGCAGGATACCTTGGATGAACAGAAGCGGGAGCGACAGGAAATGGAGGACATCTATCC
>CAVFWX010000223.1:0-2318 GCA_963626225.1 Anaerotignum sp. | reverse complement strand
GCGGCCAATATGACAATCAGCTGCAGAAGGCAATTGACCTTATGAAAGAAAAGATGGACAGCTAAATTCCTTGTGTAAGGGGAAGAAGAAAGAGAGCTTAACGAAGGATATATATGAAAAAGTTGTTGCAGAGCCAGAAGAATATCATTATACCAGTGCTGGTGGTAGTGGTTGGGATTTTCCTTACCGTGGGCATGGCTGCTAGGGACAGGGATAATAAGATAGCGGAAAGCAGGAGCCATGCAGAGCTGAATGCCAAGGTATATGCAGGGCATCTGGCATCGGATATGGAAAAGGGCATTGCCATTACTAATGCTCTGGAGCAGGCTGTCATTGCCACTCACGGGAATTTGGAAGATTTTCAGACTATTGCCGCCAATATGCAGCAGGATTATGTTCAGAGCATCCAGATTGCCCCGGAAGGGGTGGTAACGGAAATCTGTCCGGCAGAAGGTAATGAGGCAGGTCTGGTGGATCTTATCCACAGGGATGACCTTAGAGGTATCACCAGCCGCTATGCCAAAGAGCATGACGTGATAATCATGCAGGGGCCATTCGATTTGATGCAGGGAGGCTCCGGCATAGCCATCCGAAATCCTGTTTTTCTGGAGAAGGAGGGCAAGCGGGAGTTTTGGGGCTTTACCATTGTCATTATCAAGGTGCCAGAGATTTTTGGCAGTACCGTAGGTGATTTGGGGAGCTTTGGCTATGCCTACAGGCTTCGAAAATCAGTATCCCCAGTTGATCAAAGTCTGATGGATGTATATAGCTCCGAAGCACCTCTGCCTGAGGAGCCTGCAACATATAGCTTCTTGGTAGGAGATAGCCACTGGCAGCTGGAGACAGCTCCTGTGGCAGGTTGGTACAATCCTAGGGAAATCCTTCATGCAGCAGCTTTGAATATGTTGCTTTATATTGTGCTGGCCTTAATCATATACTTGGTTCTAAGCTATCGGGAGCGTCAGGAGGACAAGCAGCTCCGTATAGCGGCGGAAAAGGGAAATAGGGCTAAGGGAACTTTCCTCATGCGTATGAGCCATGATATCCGGACACCATTAAACGGTATTCTGGGTATGATTGAGACGGCAGAACGGTATGAGGATAACAAGGAAAAACAGCGAGAGTGCCGTAACAAGGCCAAGGAGGCAGGTATTGTACTGCTGGAGCTGGTCAACGAAGTGCTGGACATGAGCAAGCTTGAGTCCGGGGAGGTTATGCTGGAGCATATAGCCTTTGACTTAGAGAAGGTGTGTCAGAGCAGTCTTGCAGTGGTAAGCAGACAGGCACAGAGCCAGGGAATCGAGATAGTCCAGGATAGCTGGCAAGTGGAGCACAGGTATCTGCTGGGCAGCCCGGTGCATTTGAAGAGAATCATGACCAATATTATCATGAATGCCATCAAGTACAACAAGGAAAATGGCAAAATCTACCTGTCCTGCCATGAGGTGGCTCAGAAGGAAAACAGGGTAAAGCTCCGGTTTACCTGTTGTGATACGGGCATCGGTATGACAGAGGAATTTATGGAGCATATCTTTGAACCCTTTACCCAGGAAAATACCACAGCTAGAACAAGTTTTGGAGGTACTGGACTGGGAATGTCCATTGCTGCCAGTCTTACCAGGCAGATGGGAGGTTGTATTACCGTAAAAAGCCAAAAAGGGAAGGGGAGCACTTTTGAGGTAATCCTGCCCTTTGATATAGCTCAGTGTCAGCAGGAGCAGGAAATGCAGGGAGAGGAGTCTCAGGAGACTAAGTATTCTAAGGAGGCAAAGGACGCCATATCCTTAGAGGGGTGCAGTATTTTGCTCGTGGAGGATAATGAGCTGAATATGGAAATTGCCAGGTTCCTGCTGGAGGAGCATGGTGCTCAGGTGGTGACGGCAACCAATGGGCAGGAGGCTGTGGAGGCATTTGAGAATAGCCAGAAATTTCAGCTGGATATTGTCCTGATGGATGTAATGATGCCTGTGCTTGATGGACATGAGGCAGCCCGACTGATACGGCAGCTTCAGCGGCCTGATGCAAAACTGGTGCCTATTATAGCCATAACAGCTAATGCCTTTACAGAGGACAGGCTGGCTGCCAAAGAAGCTGGCATGAATGAGCATATTTCCAAGCCATTGGAGGCAGGGCAGGTGCTGGAAACTGTGGTCAAATGGGTACGATGGTATAGAAAAACAAGTCAAAGCCGTTGATTGTAGGGTAATGTCAGCTGCATTGAGGCAGGTGTATGTCTTATGAAAGAAAAGATTGGCAGCTGAATTTCCTTGTGTAAGGGGAATGCTGCAATCTTCAATCTATGCAAAGTAAATAATTTT
>CAVFWX010000222.1:0-2350 GCA_963626225.1 Anaerotignum sp. | reverse complement strand
TACTGCCATCATCTATGGGAAAATAGTCTTAAGTTTCCCTTGTGCTTGCTAAGTGTTTCAGTGTATAATGGATGGAGTGGAAATAGATTAGTTATGGCATAGGGGATTGAGTATGAGTAAAATGATTCGCTCTTTGGCGTGGGTGATGGCAGTTGTGCTGATGGCTGCGATGCTATTGGCAGGTTGCGGCTCTAATGGGGAGAAAACAGCTAGGAAGAATAAGCCTCTGACGGTTTATCTGTGGGATACGGATCTTATTAAGGATTTGGCTCCATATATACATGAGCAGATGCCGGACAAGGATATTGAATTTATTGCAGGCAATAATGATCTGGATTTGTACAATTATTTTCTGGAGCATGGGGAACTGCCGGATATTATTACGGTGCGGCGGTTTGCCGGTACTGATGCTAAGGATCTGCAGCCATATCTGATGGACTTTATGTCCTATGATGTGGTGTCCGAATATTCCTCCTACGCCTTGCAATATTACAAGAATAGCGAAGGGGAAGTAAATTGGCTGCCTATCTGCGGTATTCCCCAGACCATCATTGCCAATAAGGACTTGTTTGACCAGTACGGACTGGAGCTGCCAAGGAATTATCAGGAATATGTCCATGCCTGTCAGGTTTTTGCTGCCAATGGCATCAAGCCTTATGCCTTGGATTTGGCAGAGGACTGGTCCAGCCATGAAATGATTCAGGCTGGTGGCATCGGTGAGTTGACCAGCTTGGAGGGAATTTCCTGGCGAAGCCAGGCAGAAGGTGCCACAGGGGATATTGTCTTTGACGATGTTATGTGGCAGAAGGTTATGGCGGAAACAGACAAGTTATTGAGGGATTCAGGTTTTACCCAGGAGGACTTGAGCTACAATACGGACAAAGCCATGGAGCTTTTTGTTTCCGGCAAAGCAGCCATGTTCCACGGCTCTCCGGTACACATGAAGCAGTGTCAGGAGCAGATGAAGGCACAGCTGGTGAGGTTGCCATATTTTTCCCAGACCACGGAGGAAGGATTTATCTATATGACTCCATCCCTCCATGTGGCACTTAATAAGGATTTGGAAAGCCAGCCGGAGCGGCTTAATTCCGCCCTGCAGGTGCTGGAGTGCATGCTGTCTGAAGATGGCCAAAAGCTTATCGCCAACGGCGGCAGTGTTATTTCCTTCAACCCCAAGGTACCTTCCATGGCTGAGGATATGGCAGGTCTGGAAAATGAAATTCTCAATAGTGAGTACTATATTCGCTATTCCTCCCAGAAGTCCTTTGCCGCCAGTGTCAAAGCGATTCAGGGACTGCTGACGGGAACTATGACTCCTAATCAGGCTTATGAAGCCTTCAAGGCTGTCATAAACAGCCAGGAAAACAAGGGAGAGGAATCTACCGTCAATTTTGCCAATAGCTACGGCATAGCATGGCAGGAAAAGGGCGGCCGCCCTGCGGCATCTGCTATGTTGAACACGGTTAGGGAGAATGTAGGGGCACAGCTGGCTTTGTCCCCATATTATTATTTCACATCTTCCATATATCATGGGGAGTGCAACGCAAGCAGGCTGAATCTTATGATTGCCAACAAGCCTGATGCAGCCGCACTTTATCTGGTTACCTTGACTGGGGCACAGGTAAAGGAACTGGTGGAGCATTACCTAAATGACATGGACAACGCATTTCACCCTTTGAACAGGTATGAGTTGCCCATTGCCTCCGGCATGAAGCTGATAGTACACAAGTCCCGTGATAGCTTTGAGCTGAAGGAAATCATGGTGGAGGGAAAGCCATTGGCTGACAATGAGGAATATGAGCTGCTTCTGGCAGATGACATGGCAGCAGACCTAGAGCATGTGAGACCAGGGGAGAAATTTGCTCCTATGACGGGTATAAACCTATCTACAGCATGGACTAAGGCTGTATTAGGTGGTGGACAGCCGGCAGCACCGGAAGAATATATAGAGCTGCAGAAATAATGAATGAAGGGGATTTGATATGATAGAAAAAAGAAAAATACTGGTTCCCCTTTTTTTGATACTGTTGGTATTGTGTGGAGCCGGTATTGTCAAGGTACTTTTGGCCCAGATGGACAATGCCATTGAAGAAAATGGCAAGAACAGTATGCAGGCAGTGGTGGAGCAGATCCAGCAGACCTACGAGCTGCAGGTGGAGAATTATTACAGCCGCTTGCGGATGATTGATGGCTATGCTGTCAATGGTACTGAGGACATGCTGGAAAATGGGGACACCAGGTATCTGCTGGAGAAGCTTCAACAGGAAACAGGCTCCCAGATATTCTTTATCAAAGAAAATGGCGTGGCCATAGACATTGACAAGCACAAGCGGAAGCTGGAGATTACGGC
>CAVFWX010000221.1:0-2453 GCA_963626225.1 Anaerotignum sp. | reverse complement strand
TAGGGGGATAAAATTATGTCAATTACATTTGTACGCGTAGACGATAGAATGATTCACGGCCAGACCTGTACCCGTTGGGCACTGGAATATCCATGTGACGGCATTGTGGCTGTCAACGATGCAGCAGCCAACAACTCCGTGCTGAAGGCAGCCTACAAGAGTGCTTCCGGCAAAAAGACCTTCGTTTGGACCATGGAGGATTGGAAGAAGAAGTGCCAGAAGGTTATTGACAGCGATACCAGATATTTCCTTATTACCAAGAATCCTATTGATATGAAGGAAATCCTGGTGGATCAGGGCTTTGTGCCTGATAATGTAAAGACCGTTATCATTGGCCCATGCAACGACCGTCCAAATGCCACCAAGCTGGGCAACAACCAGTCCATTACCCAGGAGGAGGCTGAGGCTCTGGAGGCCATTATGCAGAAGGGCTATGAGGTAGAATTTGCCCTGATTAAGGAAGCTGCCATCGGCAACTGGAAGAAGTTCCGTGGTCAGTTCGGCTTCAACTGATAATTTCTTTGGTATTTGCTGCAGGGGATTGCCCGTCTGGGGGGATGGGCAGCCCTGGCAGATTTATACATGAGTAAAAAGGGAATGTAAGGAAAGAGAGTGAGAAAAAATGGAAATTAGTATGTTTCAGGCCGTGCTGCTTGGACTCTGTGCCTGTCTCTCCAGTATGCCTGGTCTTGGTGGTACCACCTTTGGTAACTACACCTTGGGCCGTCCGCTGGTAGCAGGTCTTATCGTAGGTATTATTCTTGGTGATATTCGTTCCGGTATTATTATTGGTGCTGCCATCCAGGTTATCTATATTGCATTGGTAACTCCAGGCGGTACTGTTTCCGCTGATGTTCGTGCCGTATCCTACATCGGTATTCCTTTGGCCATCTGTGCCGTAAACTCCCTGGGTTTGGATCCAGCTACCAGCCAGGCACAGTCCATGGCTGCTGCTCTGGGTGCCGCCGTTGGTACCCTTGGTACTGTTCTCTTCTATGGTACTGCTACCATGAACCTGATTTGGCAGCATATCGGCTGGAAGGCTGTTGAGAACGGTGATTTCAAAAAGCTTTATCTGGTAGATATGGGCCTGCCTTGGATTTCTCATCTGGTATGCTCCTTTATCCCAACTGTTATCATCACCATGGCAGGTGCCGGCATGGTTGACCTGATGAAGGCTTATATGCCAATGGACGGCATTGCCATGAAGACCCTGTTTACCGTTGGTTCCCTGCTTCCTGCAGTCGGCGTTGCCATCCTGCTGAAGCAGGTAGTAAAGAAGTCTCTGGACTTCCTGACCTTCCTCTTTGGTTTTACCCTGGCAGCCTGCCTGGGGCTGAACCTGATTGCTTCCGCCATTATCGGTTCCTTCTTTGCTGTAATCAACTACAAGGTTATGATGTGCATGACTAGAAAGCCGGCAGCTGCAGCCGCAGATGATGACGATGATGAGGAGGATATCTGATATGAAAAAGCTGAGCAAAAAGACACTGAATAAATCCTTTCTCTCCTGGTTCTACGGCAATCTGACCTGCTTCTCCCAGGAGCACATGCAGACCTTCGGCTATCTCTGTGCCATGCTGCCTGTAGTAGAGGAACTGTATGACAAGAAGGAGGACCAGAAAAAGGCTCTCCAGACCTATACCGCATTCTTCAACACCGAGCCTCAGATTGGCTCCCTGGTTGTAGGCATGACTGCCGGCATGGAGGAGGCCAAAGCAAATGGCCAGCCTATTGATGGCGAGGCTATCAATGGTATTCGTGCAGGTCTCATGGGTCCTCTGGCTGGTATCGGCGATTCCCTGATTGTTGGTACTTTGATTCCTATCCTGCTGGGCATCGGCTTGGGCCTGTCTGCTGACGGCAGCCCTCTGGGTGCTATCTTCTACATTGTGGTTTGGAACCTTCTCATGTGGTTCGGTATGCGTTTTGCCTATGACAAGGGCTATTCCCTGGGTGGCAAGGCAGTAGAAATCCTGGTTGGTGAGCAGGCACAGGCTGTTCGTGACTCCATCCTGATGATTGGTACTGTGGTAATCGGTGCTGTAGCAGCATCTTGGATCAATATTACCACTGCATTGCCTCTGCCTGGTGGCGGTATGCTTCAGGCAACCTTGGACGGTATCTTCCCTAAGATGCTTTCCGCTGGTACAGTAGTATTCTGCTGGTGGCTTATGGCCAAGAGAAATATCTCTCCAACAGCTGTTATGGGACTGCTGGTAGTGATTGCCTTTGTAGGCGTTCTCATTGGCTTCTTTGACCCAGGCCTCAGCTACTAAAAAGCTATCCCTTCCCTATAAGTCTAAATAAATACGGCACGGCATCCCGTCGGAAATTCCGGTGGGATGCTGTGCTGTTTTGTGCTATCATATCATATATGAAGAAAGGAGGCTGCCTATGGGGTACATGGATGAAAAAATCAGCCTTCGGGCGGGCAGCATACATACTTTGCT
>CAVFWX010000220.1:0-2505 GCA_963626225.1 Anaerotignum sp. | reverse complement strand
GCACCCTGGACGAAATGAACAAGGACGGCACCTCCGCCAAAATCATCGGCAAATATCTCGACAACCCAGAAAAATACCTCAAGGTAGACCAGCTGCCGTACTAAGGCGGTAAGGAAAATTCTTGCCTTGGAGCTATCTATAGCCTATAATAGAAGTGGTATTAGTTTGATGAGGGCATACCGTAAATCTCTCTCCAGAGGTGATGAACTGGAGGGAGATTTTCTTTAGAAAGAAAATGCCTGTGACCATTTACTTTGAACAGTCCAAGTGCTATAATAAATATAGAAAAAAGTGCTGCCGATAGACGGTTGGCCCACATATTAGTTGGTTACAGAATAACCGCCTAAGTTTCGAGGCTCAGGGCGGTTATTTCTGTTTACGGGATTCTTTTCCCATCATCTTGCAATGCTGTAGGAGATATTGTATAATAGAAATAGAAAAAGTGCTGCCGATAGACGGTTGGCCCACATATTAGTTGGTTACAGAATAACCGCCTAAGTTTCGAGGCTCAGGGCGGTTATTTCTGTTTACGGGATTCTTTTCCCATCATCTTGCAATGCTGTAGGAGATATTGTATAATAGAAATAGAAAAAGTGCTGCCGATAGACGGTTGGCCCACATATTAGATAGTCACAGAATGACCGCTAAGTTTGCAGACTTGGGGCGGTCATTTCTGTTTACGGGAATCTTTTCCCAACATGTAGCCAAGGGTAATTTGGCTATTGAAAAAAATATCAGCAAGTGATATAATATCCACAGGTAATGTAAAGAGACATGCGTGTACCTAAAAAGTCCCCTCTCCCGGAGTGATGCCTTGGAGAGGGGACTCGTTTTTGTGCAACTATAAAGCTACACGTTAGCTAGGTGCCACATTATGGCTGCTTACTACCATCCCAGCATCTGTACAATCAGATATCCCAGAATGCTTCCTAGAATACTAATGCACAATTCAAGCAATAAAATATAAAGAGACATGCTGTGACCTCCCTCCCTTGCCAAATTAGCTTGATGAGGGCTGTGGCTATATCAGTATAGCATAAAAGCAGAATTTAATATATCAAAAAATTGTTGTCTAAAAAATACACCAAAACAGTAGCATAATCCATATAAATATGGTATGATAAAGATTAAAGTGCGGAAGCACCTAAAACCATAAAGTTATTTCATACAAGATATACAAGGAGTGCAGCCCATGGAGTTTCATCATATCAGCGTCATGCCCCAGGAGACAGTCAAGGGACTTGTCACCCGCCTGGACGGCATCTATGTGGACTGCACCTTAGGCGGTGCCGGACACTCCCACATGATAGCGGATATGCTGACCCCAGAGGGACGGCTCATTGGCATCGATCAGGACGAGGCGGCCATCCTTACTGCTACAGAGCGACTAGCCGACTGTCGCTGCCAGGTGGACATTGTCCGCAGCAATTTCAGCCAGCTAGGCAAGGTGCTGGAGGATTTGCAGGTAGCGGAGGTAGACGGAGTTCTCTTTGACCTGGGAGTATCCTCCCATCAGCTGGACACGGCAGAGCGGGGATTTTCCTACATGCAGGACGCCCCTTTGGACATGCGGATGAATCAGGATGCCCCTCTCAGTGCCTATGATGTGGTAAATACTTACGATGTAGACGAATTGAACCGCATCTTCAAGGAATACGGGGAAGAGCGGTGGAGTAAACGTATCGCTGAGTTCATCCTAGAGGCACGGAAGGCAAAGCCAGTGGAAACCACCGGAGAGCTGGTGGACATCATCAAGCGTGCTGTGCCAGCCGCTGTCCGTAACGCCAAGGGAGGCCATCCCGCCAAGCGTATTTTCCAGGCCATCCGCATCGAGGTAAATGACGAGCTGGGGATATTGGAAAATGCTTTCCGCACCGCCGTGGCACACCTGAGGCCCGGTGGCAGGATAGCTATCATTACCTTCCATTCCCTGGAAGACCGTATTGCCAAAAACGTACTTAGGGAAATGTCCCGAGGCTGTATCTGCCCACCACACCAGCCCATCTGCACCTGTGGTCATGAGCCAGAGGTAAAGCTACTGGTAAAGGGCATCGCCGCCAGCAAGGACGAGCTAGAGCACAACTCCCGCTCCAAAAGTGCGAAACTGCGGATAGCTGAGAAGCTGTGAGTACATTTTTTACTCCCCCGTCTGGGGGTCTGTGCTGAGTTGTGGTAGGTTTACGGCAAGTCGTGGAGAGTACCATTCCAGGCACGCTCTCGCTCTAAATTCACCTAGCGGACACTAAGCTCTCAGAAATGAAATGTTCGCTTCCTGTCGGAAGCTCTCATTGATTTCTGAATCGCTAAGTGCCGAGGTTCATTTACGGCCTGTGCATGGTACATCTCCACGCCTTTGCCTAGTACCTGCAAAGGCACTGCACTGTACGAAACCGCTATAGAACAAGATAGTAGTATACAGAAGAACGAAAGGAGGTTGCCTATGCTAGCACGCAAGCTAGAAGAATACGAAGAAGAATACGAGTCGGTGCCAGTGCCCCAGCAGGC
>CAVFWX010000219.1:0-2518 GCA_963626225.1 Anaerotignum sp. | reverse complement strand
ATCAAGAATATGAAAATCGGCAATGATACTCTCCGCACCCTGAACTACGATACCAATAAGATTCGCCTGGTACTGAACCGCAGTGATTCCAAGACCCAAATTTCCATGGATTCCGTGGAAAAGCTCATGGGAGAGGGATTCTACCATATATTGCCCAATGACTTCCGGGCGGCATCAGAATCCATTACCACAGGCATACCCTTGGTGCTCAGCGGCTCTGACAGCGTGCTGGCAGAGGAAATCCGCAAGCTGATTTCCCGCTACACCAACCGCAGCTACACGCCAGGTTTTTTGCCGGAGAAAATCTTGCCATCAGGAGGCAGCAGCCACAAGTCTGGTGGGCTGCTCTCCAAGCTATTCGGGAGGTAATGACAAATGCAGTACAATATCATGCTGATAGAGCATAACCGCCTGATGCTGGAGCAGCTGGCCAAGGTCATTGATACAGCACCGGATATGGAGCTGGTGGCAAGGTTCCAGAGCACCAACGATGCCCTGGGACAGGGTCGGGTGTTCAATCCCAATATTATCCTGCTGGATGCAGATGTAGGCAGGGTAACGGAGCTGCTGCAGGAATTTGTGGCACTGTTTCCGGGAGCGGCTGTTATCTGCATTGGTGAAAAATGGGATGCAGAAAGCACCAGCCATTTTATTCAGGCAGGAGCCAGCGGCTACCTTATCAAGCCTTTTAGCTACAACGGCCTGAAGGAAGCCATCAAGACCTATACTACCAATGGCATGGAGAAGCACTCCAAGGTCATGACCTTCTTTAGCCCCAAGGGGAAAAGCGGCAAGACCACCCTTATAGCCAATCTTGCCATGGCCCTGAGCCGTACCACCGGGGAGCATGTGGGCATCATTGATGCAGATTTGCAATTTGGGGATATGGCGGTGTTCTTCAATCTGGAGCCTCAGAGCACCATTGTGGAGGCGGCAAGGGATTCAAGCTTTCTTTCTCCCCTTGATTTACGCTCCTACTATACCAAGGTAAATAGCAATGTGTCGGTGTTGTGTGGCACACGGCAGCCTAGTCTTATTGACAAGGTAAGCATAGAATCCTTGGAGGCGGTTATCAAGATGAGCCGCAGCATCTTCAAGTATCTGCTGATAGATGTGCCGGCAGGCTTCAATCCTACCTCCATAGCGGCGGCAGAAATGTCGGATATCACCTATCTGGTGGCCATGATGAATGGTGGCTATGAGGTCAAGCACGTCCAGCGGGCTATGGAGATTTTTCAGGGCTGGGAGGACTACCAGAGCCGTATTAGGACGGTATTTACCCGTGTGGTGCCCTGCAACAGTGAATCCAAGGAAAAGCTGTCCCAGGCCATGGGCTATCCGGTGGAGTCTGTTATCCCCAATGCCTACATGGTGGTATCAAAGGCGGCAGACAATGGCCAGATGGCACTGGATTTGGAGCCAAACAGCCCTCTGGCCAGAAGCATCAACTATCTGGCAGGCAGGATAATCCACCAAAACGATGTGGGGCGTGATGCAGTATGATCCTAAATCTCATTATAGCCCTGGTGGCTGTGCTGTGGCTCTTTAGCATTGCCATGGTGCTGCTGAGCCGACGCCGTACAGAGGATGACAAGCTTAACAACCGCATGGCATTCTTCGCCGGGGTGGATGTAAGCCTGCGGCATACCCAACAAAGCAGTGGTCGATACCATAATGGTGGCACCCTGCGGCAAAGGCTTTTACAGGCTATTAAAAGTCTGGGAGCCAGAATAGCCCGCTTCAAGAAGTCCAACAGCTTTGACCAGAAGATGCAGCAGGCTGGGTGGCCCTTTCTAGGTTCCGAGTTCCAGGTTATCCTGGCAGGCTGTGGAGCTGTAGGGGCAGTGGTACTAGGGGTTCTCACCATGGAGCCTATTAATGCTGTATTGGGCTTTATGGCTGGCTGCATTGTGTGTATGCTGGTGCTGTCCATTGCCATCCAAAGGCGGCAAAAGGCATTTGTGAACCAGCTGGGAGATATGCTCACTATGATTGCCAACGCTCTGCGGGCAGGCTTTAGCTTTATGCAGGCACTAGACCATATAGCCAAGGAAATGGATGATCCTGTTCGCTCCGAGGTACAGCGGGTGGTGCGGGATGTAAATATGGGCATGCCACTGGAGATTGCCTTGGACAATATGACCCAGCGGATAAACAGCCCTGATTTCAATCTAGTGGCAGCTGCTGTGCTGATACAAAGGCAGGTTGGGGGCAATCTGGCACAGATCTTGGACACCATCAGCGAAACCATAAATGAAAGAGTTCGCATGAGGCGGGAGGTCAATACACTGACAGCCCAGGGAAGGATGTCTGGATATGTATTATCAGCATTGCCGATAGCTTTAGCTGCTCTACTACAGGTGATTAATCCAGGGTACTTACGACCTTTATTTACTTCATCTATAGGACAAATGGCTATAGCCGGTGCTCTAATGATGATGGTTATAGGATTTTTTGTTATTCGCAAAATTGTAGATATTAAGCTTTAACTATGCAATAGGCATCGGCAATGCCGGTG
>CAVFWX010000218.1:0-2532 GCA_963626225.1 Anaerotignum sp. | reverse complement strand
GCCTTGGCTCGTGGGAATGATTTACTTGGGCCTCTGCAACATAGGCTATTTTATAGCCTGCCAGCAGCAGCCTACCTGCCACATACATATCCTCACAGATGTTTATTGTCGGCATGCCGCCTATCTCCTTTAGTGCTGATACCCTGTAGGCAGCAAATGAATCGGAAAGAAAGGCGGTCTTTATCCCCAGCCTGTCGGCATCTGCTAGGGATTTAACCTGGCTTTTAGCAGGATAGTTGAATTCCCTATCCACAATAGCATAGACGCTGGCACCGATATGAGGTAATTGCCTGCCATAGGCTGCTGCCACAGCCGGATCTTGAAATGCCTTTACCAGGCAGCCAAGAGAGTCTTTGTCCGGCATTCTGACATCTTGGGTAAGGTAGATTGCTATATCTGCCGGCATCTGCTGCAGGATATGCTTTAGTGCCATATCCCTTGTGCCGCCGTGGCTGAATTCCGCATTGGAAATTTTAAGTACCTGCCAGCCATATTTTTTTGCCAGCTCCCTGGTTTTGTCCTGGGAGCTGGAATCCACCACCAGACGCATTTCTGGATGCAGGGATTGCCTGTCCAGTTCCTGCAGCAGGCTTTCAAATCCCTTGCCTGCATTGTATGTAGGAATTATCAAGCATATCCTCATGGCTTCGACCCTTTCTCATTCGATTATGCTGTCAAAATGACGCTATTGATATCCATTCTATCATAAAAATTCACTCAAAAACAGCTTATTTGCTACAATGTTCCTGTACTGTTTAATTTGCTCTCCTATATGCTGACTAATATGTCGCGTATATGCTATAATTAAGGGTACTAATGTAATCTAAATTATGAGGAAGGGTGTTTCCGTGAATGAGATAGCAATCCAAATAAGCAATCTAACCAAAACCTTCAAGATATTTGACAAGCCCATAGACCGTGTCAAGGAATCCTTGAATCCCTTTGGTAAACGCTACAGCAGAGATTTCTATGCACTGCGAAATGTTTCCTTGAACATATACCGGGGTGAGACCATCGGCGTTATCGGCAAAAACGGTGCCGGCAAGTCTACCTTGCTGAAAATGATTACCGGCGTGTTGACCCCTACTAGCGGCGAAATAAAGGTCAATGGCAGGATTGCTTCCCTGCTGGAGCTAGGAGCGGGCTTCAATCCCGAAATGACCGGACTAGAGAATATTTACCTCAATGGTACCATCATGGGGTATACCAAGGAAGAAATGGATGCCAAGGTACAGGAAATCGTAGATTTTGCTGATATCGGGGACTTTATCAACCAGCAGGTCAAAATGTATTCTAGCGGTATGTTTGCCAGGCTCGCCTTTGCGGTAAATGTTAGTGTCAAGCCAGATATCCTCATTGTAGATGAAGCCTTGTCAGTAGGAGATATATTCTTTCAGACAAAATGTTTTAAGCGTATGGAAAAGCTGAAGGAGCAAGGAGTAACCGTGCTGTTTGTATCCCATGACATGGGCAGCATCCGCCAGCTATGCAGCAAGTGCCTGTGGCTGAACAATGGCACCAGCCGCCAATACGGGGCAGTAGACGAGGTAGCGGCAGCCTACTTCAATGAGCAGCTGGTTACCCACAACCGTGTCAATAGCGGGGCCAAGGAGCATCAGTCAGAAAAAAGCGACATTATCCTGCCAGCGGAGAATAACGGCAAGTTGGTGCTGCCTGAGCTAAAAGCCAGACAGGGAACCATGCATGATGATGTTATTATCAAATCATTTGCCTTTCTGGAAAACGGCAAGCAAGTGCCAGTGCTGAAGGATGGACACACCTACCAAGCTAGGATGGCTGTGGAATTTAAAAAGCCTTTTACTGGTCTTATATATGGCTTTGTCATGGAGAACTGCAAAGGTGTCTGCGTGCTAGCTGTAAACAGCTGGATGAGCACCGATGGCAAGACCATAGACGTAGAAGAGCCTGGCACCATGGTCGCCAGCTTTACCTTTACCATGCCAAAGATACTGCAGGGCACTTATACTATCAGTCCTGCTGTAGCCAAGGGCACAGCAAGGGAGCATATCCAGCTGACTTGGCTGGAAAATGCCATGATGATCGATATTCAAAATTCAGGCTACAACTATGCCATATTGGAAATAGATAATGACTTTGACGTAGAAAAATACGCTAACGACCAGATAAGCTACCTGTCAACCGTCTCCTAATAAGCCATATTCAAAAGGCGCTAGACCTCACTACAGGTGGAGCATTATGTAAAAAGGAAAGGATTTAACGTGCACTATATAAAAAACTTCGTGGATTTTATAAAATCCATCTGGCAAAACAAAGGCCTTTTGTGGAGCCTGACCAAGAAGGACCTAAAGCAGAGATATGTAGGCTCATATCTGGGCATCCTGTGGGCCTTTATCCAGCCAGCAATTACGGTCTGCATTTTCTGGTTTGTCTTTCAGGTAGGATTCCGCTCCATGCCCGTGGACAATTTTCCCTTCATACTGTGGCTAATCTGCGGTATGTTTCCTTGGTTTTTCTTTAATGATGCCATATTGGCGGCCACTAGCTCCATCT
>CAVFWX010000217.1:0-2537 GCA_963626225.1 Anaerotignum sp. | reverse complement strand
GGAGGTGAAGAATAATGGCATATAAGCATGGCATATATGGCCAGGAGGTGGCAACCTCCCTGGTGCCAATGACTGAGACTGATGCAGGCCTTATTGTTGCCTTTGGTACAGCACCTGTACACCTGGCAAGCGACCCAGTAGCAGCTCATACCCCTGTGCTTTGCAATACCTATGCAGAGGCAGTGGCAGCCATGGGCTACAGTGATGATTTTGAGAAATATACCCTCTGTGAGGTTATCAATTCCCAATTTTCGCTGTTTAACATGGCTCCTATCGTGCTGGTAAATGTGCTGGACAGCACCAAGCACGTAAAGAGTAACAGCCAGAGCGAATACAACGTTGTGGAAAAGGTGGCCACGATTGCAGACCCTGTCCTGCTGGACACTTTGAAGGTCTACACAAATGCTGAAAAGACCGGTGAAGCCGTGGCAAACACTGACTATACCGCAGCCCATGACGATGAAGGCAATGTGATTATTACTGTCCTGGAGGATGGTGCATTGAAGGATGCAGCCAGCGTGACGGTGGAATACAAGATGCTTGACCCAACTGCTGTAACCTATAGCGATATTATTGGCGGCATCGACATCAATACCGGCAGGGCAGAGGGCCTGGAGACTATTGACGATATTTACCCACGGTTCGGACTGGTGCCGGGTATCATCATTGCCCCGGGATTTTCCCATAATAGTGCCGTAGGCGCTGTTATGAAGTCTAAGACCACAAATATTTGTGGGCATTTCAGGGCTATTGCCATTGCGGATGAACCTGCAGACGAGGTGAAAAAGTACACTGACGCATCTAGCTGGAAGAATAAAAACAACTATGTGGATACCTCCCTGGTGCTGTGCTGGCCTATGGTCTCCCTGGGTGGAGTAAAGTATCACATGTCCACACAGCTGGCTTCTCTGATGAACCAGGTAGATGCTGCAAATGGTGATATGCCATATCATAGCCCTTCTAATCAGTCATTGCAGTGTGATGCCGCTGTAGTGGCAGACGGAGAGGAAGTTTATCTCAATACCGCCAGCGCAGAATATGTGAATGGACAGGGCATTGTTACAGCCTTGAATTTCTCTGGTGGCTGGAAGGCCTGGGGCAACCGTACCACGGTTTATCCATCCAACACTGATGTGAAGGATTCATTTATCCCGGTTCGCCGGATGTTCAACTGGGTACTTAATACCTTGATTACCAGCTATTGGAGCAATATTGACGAGCCTACCAGCAAGCGGGTTATCAACACCATGGTGGATAGTGCCAATATCTGGCTTAATTCCCTGGTGGCTGCAGGTGCCCTGCTGGGCGGCCGTGTAGAGTTCCGTGAAGATGAAAACTCCACTACTGACTTGATGGACGGAAAGATTAATTTCCATGTCTATATGACACCGCCAAGCCCTGCAAGGGAGATTACCTTTGTACAGGAATATGATCCGGATTATATTTCTACATTGTTTGCGTGATAGGAAAGGGGGATAAAGAATAATGGCAAATGTAGTAATTCCAAGTTCATTGGAAAATTTTGAGCTGTTTAACGATACCAAACGCAGTTTAGGTATTGTAGATATCACACTGCCTAAACTGACTGCCAAAACTGTGGACATTGAAGGTGCAGGCATTTCCGGTACTATCAGTATGCCGACACGGGGACAGACTGACAATCTGGAAACAGAGTTCAATTTCCGAGTGGTGACTGATGAAACCATCAAGCTGGCACAGCCAAAGGCCCACAAGTTGGAGGCCTATGGTGCTATCAATCACTGGGATGCAGCCAGTGGCGAATATCAGGTAAAACAGATTCGCGTTGCTATGCGGGCTGTTCCGTCTGAGTTTGACCTGGGCAAGCTGGCATCAGCCAGCACCATGGACCACAAGACCACCATGTCATTGACCTATTTGAAGGTGAGCGTTGATGGAACCCGCATGATTGAGATTGATAAGCTCAATTACATCAATTACCTATATGGCTATGATTATCTGGCAGATGCTAAATCAGCATGTGGTTTGTAAAAATGTAAAAGGGATAGGGTTATCACTGTGATAGCCCTGATTCCCTCCAGGAGGGCACAGGATGGCGGCAAATGACTATCACGTGATTATGTATGAGATACTACTGTATTTGTATGACTGCCTTAAAAAGGGCATAGACCCGGACAATGAAATCGTGGACACATACAGAAAACTGCATGAAATCAATATGCGGTACTGGGCTAGGGTTATTATCGACATGGAGAAGGATGGCTATATAGAAAATGCATCTATCTTTGCCCTTGCCAATGTGAGCTGGAAGGGTGCCAGGATAAGCAAGGACACCACAATCACAAGAAAAGGCATCGAATATCTGATGGATAACTCCCTGATGAAGAAGGTAAAGGAATTAGGAGCCAATGCAATCAAGGGTATGATTTCTGGTATTGGTGGGGCTATATTGAAATAATGGAGGATTGAATCATGGCAAACGAAAAGAATTTGACTGAAACCGCAATCGTTGCGGAGGAAAATAAAGAAGCAAGATTGGATTTTTCTAATCTGGAGAA
>CAVFWX010000216.1:0-2546 GCA_963626225.1 Anaerotignum sp. | reverse complement strand
TCTTTGCCTGTTCCTTCACCTGGCTGGTGAAGTTGTCAGCTGCTGACTCTGCCAACGGCAGGCAGGTTTCCAAAAGCCAATTAGTGAACTGCTCCTTCATGGTGTCCGTCACAGTGTCAAATTTCAAAGAATCCACTATGCTGTCACGAAAATCTGTCCAGTTGCTCATTTTGTTTTCCCCCTATCTTTTTTACCCCAGCAAGCACAGCCATATAATAATTACAGGCAATGCTCCAGCAAGTGTATATACCAGCATTTCTCTATCCATGCTACACCTCAGCCCTGCTGATAATCGGTAACACCTCGGGCGATAGCCCTTGCAAAGTCGTCCTGATTATCTGCCAGCAGGATAACATCATCCATATTGCTGATAAAGGCCAGCTCCACCAGTACCGCTACAGCATTGGTATTGTTTAGGACAAACAGGCCATTTTTGCCTGGTACTGCCGGCTTGATACCCCTGTCATTTGTACAAAGGCTGTCCACAATCTGATTCTGGATGCACTGTGCCAGAGCCTTGCCCTTTTCAGAGGTATGATAGTAGAAAGTTTCAGTGCCATCAGCCGCCTTGTTTGCAGCGGAATTGCAGTGGATGGAAATAAACACATCGGTATTCAGGCTGTTGGATGCGTTGCATACAGCTCCAAGGCTGTCGTCCTGGCACACTCCTACAACCTCCACGCCTGCCTGATTGAGATACCGTGCTACTAAGTCACCTACTTTTCTTGCTACATCTGACTCCTTGAGACCTGTGTATGGATTTACAGCACCTGGGTCAGGAATGCCATTAGGTGCATGACCTGGATTAATAAAAACCTTCATAAGTAATCATCCTTTCCTTTTCTGCTCTTTGAGCTGTTCTAGCGTTGCCTTCAGCTTCTCTGGTACAGGAAGTCCCGCCTTTGAAGCATTCTCAATGATGGACAGTCCCTCATTGCCAACGAAGAACCATACCACCGGGGTCTGGACGATAATCTGGCCTATGGCACCGTCCATAAAATGTGCCAGGGACACCACTACAAGAATCATAAACTTCTTGATGATTCCCTTATAGCCCTTGCGGCTATCCAATGTCATATTGGCATTGATGTAAGCCGCCATGACACCGCTGATGTAGTCTAGTACCATGAGCCACAAAAGCACCTCCGTGGCCTTGTCCCATCCGCAAAAATAAGTGAATGCCGTTCCGATAGTTGCCACTATACCGCCCCATTCTAACTGCATCTGAGTAGGGATAGCCCCCTCAATTATTTCTAAAAGCTCGCTCATAATTCACCGCCTTTGCTTTCCTCGTACTCTGCCATTTTCATTTGATACATGTTTAGGAGCTTCAACAGCCCCATGATAATCTCCACCAAAACGGCATTTGAAATATTATGTAGTGTCCATTCTACTTCGTTCTCAGGCTGTGCCCGGATAAGTTCCAACAAGGATTCTGTATCGTGCATACTTTTCTCCTGTGTTATATACAATATATTGACATTGTGTATATTTTATCTGTATAATAATTCTTGAAAGAAGGTGTTTATTATGGCAGCTATCAGCACTAATATCAAAATCGATGCAGACTTAAAACAGCAGGCTCAGGCACTTTTTGCAGACCTGGGCATGAATCTCAGTACCGCCATAAATATTTTTCTCAAGCAGGCAGTGCGGGAACGCTCCATACCTTTCCATGTAGGTGATCCATTTTACAGCAAGGCCAACCAGGAGTACCTGGCAAGAATTGTTGCTGAGGTAGAATCTGGCAAAGCCAAGCTTGCCACCCATGAATTATTGGAGGCATAGCATGAATCTTCTATGGCACGAAAACGCATGGAATGAATATTGCCAATGGCAGCTCCAGGACCGCAAAACCTTAAAGCGGATAAACGACTTGATAAAGGATATCTGTCGCAACCCATTCTCTGGCATCGGCAAGCCTGAAGCTCTAAAAGAGAACCTTTCTGGCTACTGGAGCCGCCGCATTGACAAACAAAACCGCATAGTCTATAAACAGCTTGATGAAAATACTATTATCATCATTCAATGCAAGAATCATTATTAAGGCCGGACACCCGGCCTTTTTTTATGCCTGTGCTTCCAGCTTCTCAATCTCTGCTTCAATCTCGTTAATCTTGTCCCGCACGGCCTGACGCTTGGCGGTCAAGTCCTTAACGTCATAAGGGGCTTCGGTGCCGGTCAAAGTAGCCTCGTAGCACTTGATAATCTTGTAGTCACCAATCTCACTGGTGTTGGCAGAGAGACTTGCCTCAAGGTTGATTACTTCCTGTCTGAGCTGCTGAATCTGAGTGTTCTTTTCGTCCATTTTCTTTTCCTCCTAAAAATAGTTCGTTAAAATAGTTATCCATTTTCTTTAACTTTATGCCACTGTCATAGCGTTTGTAGCTGCCACGCCATGAAGCATAACACTTTTTGATGTGGTCATAGGACATCTTGCCTGCCATGTACTGCTGATGGAATCTTTTCAGCTTCCTGCGTTCACGGCGGAATGTGTCGCTATGTACCTTGCGGATAAGTCCGCCTGATGGTTTAATCTTGTAGTT
>CAVFWX010000215.1:0-2625 GCA_963626225.1 Anaerotignum sp. | reverse complement strand
GGTACGCAGATTACCTTCACTATGTTCTTGCCAGCGGTCAGCTCCTGGACACGGGCGTTAGCCTTGGCGGCTACCTCCATTTCCTCACGGCTGATGCCGGTGGCGATCATGATGCGGTCACGAACCTTGCCGTTAATCTGCAGCACGATTTCTACCTCAGCCTTCACAGTGGCTGCCTCATCACACTGAGGCCACTGCTGCTGATGGATGCTGCCTTCGCCAATAAGCATGCTCCACAGCTCCTCGGTAATATGAGGGGCAAATGGTGCCAGCATCTTCAACAGGCTCAGGGAAACTTCCCTTACCAGACCAGCGTTAATGTCCTTGCTGTCCTGGAAGCCATAGAAGGCATTTACCAGTTCCATGATGGAGCTGATGGCAGTGTTGAACATGAAGCGGTCACGGATGTCCTCAGTTACCTTCTTGATGGTGGTATGGAGCACACGGCGCAGCTCCTTTTCCTCATCAGTCAGGGCGGATACATCGTAGCTATCCTGGCCAGTCTTAATCTTATCCTCAAAGATTTCCATGATACGCCATACACGCTTCAGGAAGCGGTAGGAACCAGCCACGCCTTCATCGCTCCAATCCAAATCACGGTCTACAGGAGCCGCAAAGAGGATAAAGAGACGGGCTGTATCTGCACCGTACTGGCCGATGATCTCCTCTGGAGATACAACATTGCCCTTGGACTTGGACATCTTGCTGCCATCCTTCAGTACCATGCCCTGGGTCAGCAGCCTGGTAAATGGTTCATCAAAGTCCAGCATACCAGCATCACGGAGCACCTTGGTAAAGAAGCGGGAATACAGCAGATGCAAAATTGCATGCTCAATACCGCCAATATACTGGTCAATAGGTGCCCAGTAATTTACCTTGTCCTTGGCAAAAGGCATCTGGTCGTTGTGTGGATCGGTGTAGCGGAGATAGTACCAGGAAGAGCAAATAAAGGTATCCATGGTATCAGTCTCACGGCGAGCTGCCTTGCCGCACTTTGGACAGGTGCAGTTCACGAAGCTTTCGCTCTGAGCCAGTGGAGATACAGTGCCCTGCTCAAACTTTACGTCCTCTGGCAGGAGAACTGGCAACTGATCTTCTGGTACCAGCTGCTCACCGCAGTCATCGCAGTAAATAACAGGGATTGGAGCACCCCAATAACGCTGACGAGAAATCAGCCAGTCACGGAGACGATAGTTTACCCGACGCTTGCCGAAGCCCTCAGCCTCAGCCTTGTCCATGATACCCTTCATGGCAGCCTTGATGTCCATGCCGGAGAACTCAGCAGAGTTTACCAGCACGCCAGCCTTGTCCACATAAGCCTCGGTCATTTCCTCCAGCTTCAGCTCCCCGTCCTTTGGCTGCAGGGTAATAATAACCTTCAGATTGTACTTGGCAGCAAACATCCAGTCACGCTGATCCTCAGATGGTACACCAATAACAGCACCAGTACCGTACTCAGCCAGTACATAGTTAGTTACCCAGATTTCCACCTTGTTGCCGTTAAATGGATTGATGGCATAAAGGCCGGTGAAGATACCTTCCTTCTCAGACTCGGAGGAAGTACGCTCCATCTCAGACTGGTTCTGGGCCTTCTTGCAGAAAGCCTTGATTTCCTCAGCCCGTGGATTGTTCTCACAAATCTTCTCAATAAGAGGATGCTCTGCAGCCAATGCCAGGAAGGTAATGCCATATACGGTATCAGGACGAGTGGTATAGGCAGCAATAGATTCTCCCAGCTCAGGCACCTGCAAATTGAACTCCAGGCCCTCGCTGCGGCCAATCCAGTTCTCCTGCATGGTCTTTACCCGATCAGGCCAGCCCTTCAGCAGGTCCAGATCCTTCAGCAGTACATCAGCATAGTCAGTAATCTTCAGGAACCACTGGGACAAATCCTTCTTTACTACATCAGAGTCGCAACGCCAGCACTTGCCCTCAATAACCTGCTCGTTGGCCAGTACAGTGCCACAGGTGTCACACCAGTTTACATAAGCCTTTTTCTTGTAGGCCAGGCCACGCTTGTAGAACAGCTGGAAAAGCCACTGGGTCCAGCGGTAGTAATCAGGGCTGCAGGTTGCTACGAAGCGATCCCAGTCATAGGACAGACCCATTTCCCGCTGCTGCTTCTTCATGTTGTCCATATTGGCATAGGTCCAGTCAGCTGGCTTTACGCCATGCTTGATGGCTGCATTCTCAGCAGGCATACCAAAGGCATCAAAGCCCATTGGGTGGATAACATTGAAGCCTTCCATAGTCTTGTAGCGGGCCAGCACATCACCGATGGCATAGTTTCTTACATGACCCATGTGCAGGTTGCCAGATGGGTATGGGAACATCTCCAGGGTATAATACTTTGGCTTCTTTGGATCCATTTCTGTCTTGTAGACATTCTCAGACAGCCACTTGGACTGCCACTTCTTCTCTATGTTCTGGGGTGAATACTTCTCCACGACACAGCCTCCTAAAAATAAATATTTTGACAGGGCAATCTTCGCCTACCGTCACAAAAAAGACCCTGGCTGAATTTCAAAGCCAGGGCCAAAAAAATCTAATCAACCGTTGAATATTATAACACTTAGGCTATTTCAAGGCAAATGAATTTATGCTGCTACCCCCAAAAAGCAGATG
>CAVFWX010000214.1:0-2637 GCA_963626225.1 Anaerotignum sp. | reverse complement strand
GTCTAAAATCCCATCTTTCTTGTACTGATTGAAAAAAAGTTTAACTTGGCGTAAAATAAATATGTAGGAAAATGGAAAAATTGCTTATATTTATAATAAAAGTGATGAAATAATGGGGTAAAGGTACAGGGGAATATATTTGGGAGTTGCCTATGGAAAAGGAATTTGAATACCTTCAACAGCTAACCGAGAATTTGCTGATGGAATATCTGCGGCAAGGCTCGGTGGAGGGCCTGAGCCTGCTGATGGCAGATGATGTTATAGCTTATAGCCATATAAATGTAAACTACGTGCGGGGCGGCAGGGCTGTTCGGCAGTTTTTGCATAGGCAGTATGAAAGGCTTGCACCGATGTCTCTGGACCGTTGCCGTTATCAGTGCAAGGTCACCGAGGAAGGGGCTTCTGTATCTGCCAAGCTGATTGTGACCTGTACCAAGGCTAAGACGCTGATGTTTTTGAATATGTCCGTCATGTACAGGCTGGAGGAGGATGACTGTCCGGTAATTACCGGCATGCATATTTACAGGGATTATCGCCACGAAACCACCTACCGCAATATCAGCCGGGGCAGCCTCAATGGACTGGTAGAGGAGTACCTGGCCATTTATGATGAGCTGACTGGCATTTACAACAAGCAGTCCTTTTATGCCAAAACCAAGGAAATGCTTCGGGAGAATCCTGACAAGGATTTTGATTTGCTGCGGATAAATGTGGAACGATTCAAGGTACTGAATGATCTCTTTGGTGAAGCCACTGGGGACAAGCTGCTGATGTATATTGGCAAATTCCTGAAGGAGCTGAACCTGCCCCTCTGTGTCAGCGGCAGGCTCTATGCGGACAATTTTGCCGTGTGCTACGAGGCAGGCAAGGGGGATTCCCGCCGCATGATACATACCCTTCAGATGGTGGCAGACAGCTTTGCCATCAACAACCGCACCATTCTCAGCTTCGGCCTTTATCGCATTGACGACAAGGAAATCCCTGTCAGCGTCATGTGCGATAGGGCAAATATGGCTCTCTGGAAAGCAAAGGGAAACTTCAAGAATCCATATTGCGAGTACGATGAAAATATGCGGCAGCAGGTGTTGAAAGAGCAGAAAATCATCAACGCCATGGAAAAGGCCATTGAGAAAAAGGAATTTGTGCTGTATCTCCAGCCAAAATATGAAATAGAAAATGGCACCATTGTAGGTGCCGAGGCTTTGGTGCGGTGGATCAGCCAGGAAAATGGCTTTATCTCACCAGGAGATTTTATTCCTGTGTTTGAAAATAATGGCTTTGTCTATGAGGTGGATAAATTTATCTGGGAAGAAACCTGTCGCTGCCTGCGTAAATGGCTGGATGAGGGCAGGGATGTAAAGCCTGTTTCCGTAAATGTTTCCCGCATCGACCTATATGCTCCTCATTTGGTACAGTACCTGGTGGATCTGCGGAAGAAATATGATATACCGCAGGAATATCTGGAGCTGGAGATTACGGAAAGTGCCTATACGGAGGATCCTCAGCAGATTATTACCATTACCCGCCAGCTGCGGGAGGCAGGATTCCTGATTCTCATGGATGATTTTGGCACAGGCTATTCCTCTCTGAATATGCTGAAGGATATCCAGATTGATGTATTGAAGTTGGATATGGGCTTTTTAAAAAACTCCGACCAAACCGTCAAGGGCGGCAATATCCTGGCGGCGATTATCCAGATGGCCAAGAGCCTGAAGATGCAGACCATTGCTGAAGGTGTGGAGACCAAGGAACAGGTAGAGTTCCTGAGAAGCATTGGTTGCAAATACGTCCAGGGCTATTACTACTCACGGCCTGTTCCGGTGGAAGATTTCGAGAAGCTGGCACACTCAGCTAAAAAACAATAAAGGCAAGGATTGCCAGCAGGATAAATGCGGGGCTGTAGGGAATAAAATCCCTGCGGCCCTTTCTTTTTATTACCATGGCTAGTAAGGCGAAGATGCCCCCCAGGACAATGCCGCCAAGGGCTACAAATTCCAGGGCAGTGGTGCCAAGCCAAAGCCCCAAGGCGGCAATAAGCTTGATATCCCCGCCACCGATGCCCCCACGTGTCAGGATAGCCAATAGGAGAAATACAGCTCCTCCTGCCAGAGCAGCCAAAAGATGATTCTCCAGCAAAGTTGGATAAAGCAGCAAGGTTTGTATCATGCCAAGAATGGCGAAAAGAATTAGCTGTTTGTCGTAAATAATCTGCTGCTCCAAATCGCTGGCCAACATTATTAGAAGGAAGGCTGCGAAAATGGCAAGGAAAAATCCCTTGGGGGAACCAGCACATATGAGATAAGCAGCCAAATCCATATCCTTCAGTGCAGCAACGGCCAGAATCAGAGTAGTTATAAAAAATATTTTCAGGCTCCGCAGCTGCCAGATGGCAGGATATTTGTGGGGATATGATAGCTGTGCCCTGTCCTGGCGGTAGAGTTTATTTAGCCAGCAGGATAAAAGCCCTAAAAGCACTAGGTATGTACAAACGCTAAATAAAGAAATAGCCATGGTTCATATAATCCTCCTCAGAAAAATTTGTAACTTTTGTCCTTGTAGTCAACTAATTACTTATGATATACTGAAAAAAACCGATAGTATATGTAAAGAAATGAATTTGGATTTATTATATAATAC
>CAVFWX010000213.1:0-2650 GCA_963626225.1 Anaerotignum sp. | reverse complement strand
CAAGATACAGCAAATCTACACAAATCTGGACTAATATACTTGGTCAGCTCACCCTTGCGATTCGTGAGCCAAGCCCCTCACGAGAGCTTAGTGTCCGCTATGTCGAGTTATGAGCGAGAGCGAGTCGACGTGGGTACACTCCATGGGCCATACTACCACTATAAATTTATATTTAGCTTGTAAAAATATATACTCATTTGATATAATGTTAGTTGCGATTTTTTGAAGATAAATTCTTTATGAGGTGAATGATTTAGATGGATACTTTAGAAGGTTTGAAGCGTTCCCACCACTGTGGCGAGCTGCGGGCTGACCATGTAGGCAGCGAAGTAGTACTCTGTGGCTGGGTTTCCCGCCGCCGTGACCATGGCGGACTGATTTTCGTAGACCTCCGTGACCGTTCCGGCCTGGTGCAGGTCGTTATCGACGAGGCTGCCATTGGCGAAGAGGCTTTCCACAAGGCCGAAACCATCCGCAACGAGTTTGTTGTTGCTATTCGGGGCAGCGTTCGTGCCCGTTCCGAGGAAACCGTAAATCCAAATATGGAAACCGGCATGATTGAGATCGTGGTTGAGGAGCTCCGCATCCTGAACAGTGCCAAGACCCCTCCATTCTACATCCAGGATGGCATTGAGGTAGATGAGATGCTTCGTCTGAAGTACCGCTATCTGGATCTGCGTCGCCCTGAGATGCAGCGCAATCTCATGCTCCGTCATCGTGTTACCAAAATCATGCGTGACTACTTTGACCGCAACGGCTTCTTGGAGATCGAGACTCCAATGCTGTGCAAATCCACCCCTGAGGGTGCCCGTGACTTCCTGGTACCTAGCCGCCTGAACCCAGGTGAGTTCTATGCCCTGCCACAGTCTCCACAGATTTACAAGCAGATTCTCATGATCTCCGGCATGGAGAAGTATTTCCAGATTGTACGCTGCTTCCGTGATGAGGATCTCCGTGCTGACCGTCAGCCAGAGTTTACCCAGCTGGATATCGAGATGTCCTTTATCGATCAGGAAACCATCCTGACCATGATGGAAGGCATGATGGGGGAAATCTTCCAGAAGGCCCTGGGCCAGGAGATTCCAGCCAAATTCCTCCGCATGACCTGGGATGAGGCCATGGAGCGTTTTGGTTCTGACAAGCCAGATATGCGCTTTGGCATGGAGCTGATGGATATTTCCGAATATGTAAAGGGCTCTGACTTCAAGGTATTCAAGTCTGTTCTGGAAAATGGCGGCCAGGTAAAGGTTATCAAGGTTGATGGCTATGCCAATATTCCTCGCCGTGAGCTGGATGGCCTGGTACAGTATGTACAGGGCTATGGTGCCAAGGGCCTTGCTTGGATCCAGTACACTGAGGAGGGCATCAAGTCCCCATTCAAGAAGTTCTACTCCGATGAGACCTTCGAGGAAATCAAGAAGGCTACCGGTGCTGAGACTGGTGATCTGCTGCTGGTTATTGCCGACAAGCCTCTGGTTGTGGCACAGGCATTGGGCGAGCTGCGTCTTGAGATGGGCCGTCGCCGTGGCCTCATTGATCCTGACAAGCTCTGCTTCCTGTGGGTTGTTGACTTCCCAATGTTCGAGTACAGCGAGGAGGACAAGCGCTGGAAGGCTATGCATCATCCATTTACTGCCCCTCGTGAGGAGGACATGCAGTATCTGCTGACTGATCCTGGTAAGGTAAAGGCTATTGCCTACGATATGGTTCTCAACGGCGTCGAGGTAGGTGGCGGTTCCCTCCGTATCTATCAAAACGATGTACAGGAGAAGGTATTTGAGGCTATCGGCCTGACTCCGGAGGCTGCTCAGAGCAAGTTCGGCTTCATGCTGGATGCCTTCAAGTACGGTGCACCTCCACATGGCGGCTTGGCCTTCGGTCTGGATCGCCTGATTATGCTCATGGCCAAGAGAAAGTCCATTCGTGACGTAATTGCCTTCCCTAAGACCCAGAGTGCTTCCGATGTTATGTCCCAGGCACCTTCTGAGGTTGATGAAAAGCAGCTCCGCGAGCTTTCCATCCGTACCCATGTGAAGAAAAAGAATAAGGAGGACAAGGAGTAATCCTGCCTCGTCAACTGATCCCTGGGGGCAATAGCTTCCAGGGATTTTTTACGTGCAAGAACGCAGGAAGTATACCCACGTCGACTCGCTCTCGCTCCGATGTCGACCTAGCGGATGCTAAGCTCTCGTGAGGGGCTTGATAGCTAATCGCTATCAAGGCTCACGAGTCGCTAAGCACCGAGGTCGACATAGGGTCTCCTTAGGGTATAACTTCCTGCGTTCTTTTCGATGAAATGTGAAATACACTTAGCATAGTTGACTATGAACAGGATACTGGTGTAAAATGAAATTTAATCAGTAGTGATGATGATTAGCATTATCGGCTGTGCAGTATGTCTGTGGAAAGCATGCCTGCTGCAGCTATGCTGCTGGTTTTGCCCCAGGGTTTTATACCTTGGCTGCAGGAGGGATAGCTTGTAGCTGGGCATATACCTTAAATAAGATAGTAAATATTTTGGGGGTGCAAATATGGATGTACAATCTGCCATAATGATTGTGACAGTGTGCCTTATGGCCACTATGACGGTGCAGGCCTACAATTCTGCCGCCATGGAGGACAAGCTGAGGATTGCCTTTATGAAGGGCTT
>CAVFWX010000212.1:0-2725 GCA_963626225.1 Anaerotignum sp. | reverse complement strand
ATATTACACTATCCAGTTATATTTTTTCAATATACCAAGGTACACTGGCTGGTATTTTTTCCGAATCCCAGCCAAACGCAGTGCTTCTGCTGCTTTAGCTCCCTGAGTCAAGCTTTGCCAAATATCCCCTAGATGCCTAGCCATAGTCGGAGATATTCTCTCTTGCTCTGAAATCATCAACAGGGCAAGGCTGCAATCATCCGTAGTCTTGCTTATTATGGCTGGCAACAGTTTCTGCTTGAGTAACTTTTCCACATATTCCTTTGGCAGGATTCTTCCCAGCCTAAACATGGTATCTACAGCTCTGGCAAATTTCTGCTGATGCATTTGCACCAGGCTATGGGCTGAACCGTCAGACATCAGCACAAAGCCTGCTATATTGCCCAACACTCCCTTGCCCAGTTGTATGCATTTTTCTGCCCCCTTGGATGTAGTAAAAACCGTACTGTTGGCAAATTCACCATTGACCGCTGCTGATGCCATAAAGGTTTTACCATCCCTAAAGGCTCCAATAACACCATCTCCTAAATGAAGATAAATATATCTATCCCCCTTGACCGCCACCGCCAGCAAGGTTGAGGCCAAAGTTCCAAACTCCACTGCATATTCATCTGCTAGCTGCTGCAGATTTTCACGGATATGCTGCATTATATCTTCTGCTACAGCTACAGAAGATGGATTGCCATAGATGTCCTCAAAGCTATCTATTAGCATATTGGTTATTGTCGATACAGCTTTTTCAGCACCTAGCTGGGAATTGGCTGCCGAGCCTGCCCCATCTGCCAGGGCAATAACTGATGTATCCCTGCCATAAGCATACCGCACCTTGTCCTGGCACAGGATATTCCTGTCGATATGCCCCCTGCCTCTGGCAGCAGCAGCTACACCCAGCCATTTTCTCGCCATATTATGCCTCATTACAGCTCGCCCCATCCCTTGATGCTATCCAAATCAAATATCACATTATCTCCAGGCATGGACTGAGATGTTCTAGACACGCTCTGGCTCAGCCATTCAAAGAATTCCTTGAACTTCAAGCCTTGCAGCCTGAGGGCAGGACGCTTAGGTGAAAAGCCGTTCAATGCTTTCATATCCGCTTCCTTGCCAATGCCTATGGCGAAAACTGCCAGCTTCTTATCCTCTGCCAGCTTGACACATTCCCGTCTGGCTTCCTCATATATACCAGGATTGCCATTTGGCTCGCCATCGGACATAAGCACCAGCCACGGCTGATAGTAGTCAACTCCGGTATCCTTGTATTGCTTCTTGCGGTCTGCCAAAAGCTTCAGAGCCATAGCTATGCCCTCTCCCATGGCGGTATTGCCTTGAGCCTCCAGCTCAGGCACCTTGCTGTCCGTCTCCAACCCGGCAAAATCCCTCAGGCATTTTGCCTTATCATCAAAGGTAACAACGGCTATATCTGCTGCATATAGTGCCACCTCATCCTCACGGATAGCATCAAAAAATAGCTTTATCCCATCCTGTAATTCATCCAGCCTGGTTTTGCCACCTGTCACTACACGCCAAGTCTGGCCATCCTCCACTATGGTTTCTCCTGTATCTGTATAGCTGCCAGATTCCACCTGACCCATAGAGCCGCTGGTATCAAGACACAAGCACACCGGTACTCTAGGGGTTGGATTATCTATCAAATCAAGACTTATCAGTGCCATATATATTCCTCCCAATCATCTAAAATAAAATCTACTGCCAAAACTATTTTTTCTTTTGTCCCTGCATGCTTTGCAATCCAGTGGTAGTTCCTTACCCTTGGATTCTAAAAACATTTTTTCTCCCAAGGTTATATTAAATTCCTGTCCGCATTGAGCACAGACTCGCTTTTCATGTACCTTCTGTGAACATGCATAGCAAATAATGTAATTCCTGCCAAATTCCTTCTTGGTTTCATTGCCGCATACCTGGCATGGTCTATAGACAGCCCACTTTTCTTTCTTGAACCTGGTTGGAAACAAATCATTGCTCATCTCATCTGTTTTAAGCATATTGCCATTGACTAGGTTTGTATAATATTCCTTTAATATCTGCAGCCAATCATCTACATTGAGTCTATTGCTCTCTGCCGCATATTTGCCCCGCCTTTGGAATGTCTCATAAAAAGCTTCCTTGAGTCTATATGAAAGATGACTCCAGATAAACCGCCATTGTCCCTCCGGTACCTGTTCCCCTTTGATATGTCCCAGCTGATAGGGGAATTTCTGTAGCCTGATGTTATCAATAATGCTTTCTCCGCCCTGATGGGAATAGGGTGGCTTACCAGGAACCATCAGCATAAACAGCAAGGTAGCTACGGCAAAATTCTCATTGCCCAAACTGCGGCTCTTGCCCTGCAATTCCACTGGAGTAAACATGGGTGTTCCCACCGGACATGGGAAGCCTTCCACCTGGTAGCTGTCCGTATCCACCAGATATACTTCCTTAGGACTTGCCACCAAGATGTTGCCAGGGTTAATATCCCCTATAATAATATTTCTGTCATGGAGATATTTGAACTTGGATAGAATCGTCAGAGTAAGCCATATCAAATCTGTTTTCTGCCAATCAGGAAATTTCTTCTGAAAAAGCCCCTTTATAAATATGCTTCTTTGGAACTCATGCCCCTTGGCTACTGGCATCAGATAGCCTACAAATTCCCCATAGCCGTTGTACAAGGCTTCTGTAGGGAAGCATATGCCAGGACAGGACAAATTCTTGCTCAGCAATAGCT
>CAVFWX010000211.1:0-2752 GCA_963626225.1 Anaerotignum sp. | reverse complement strand
ATGCTTACACCGGTGTGACAGTGCCACAGAAAAAGTATAATTTTCAGTTGGTGGAACGGGGTGCCAGTGGCAACTTTTATCTGCAGATGACCTTGAGGCAGTGTCATTTTGACTCGGAAGGAGAGCTGAAACCTGAGCTAGAGCAGCTGCTGGATCAGTTGATTACTATCTTGGTCAAGGGCTTTGAAATAGGTGCTGGTACAGCCAAGGGGCTAGGACGGGTAAAAATAGAAAATCTCTGTCAGGATTTTTATGATTTTCGCAACAAGAAGGATGTCATGGCCTGGCTGTCTCCAAAGGGACCTGCATCCGCCCTGAGCCACAAGGAAATTGCACCAGATGATAGAGAGACGGTATATTTGCCACAGGATTGCGTAGTAGAATGCAAATTCCGGGTAGATGGCTCTCTGCTGGTACGGGATTACGATCTGCAGAAATGTGGCAAGGAAGCTAAGTCATTGCAGGATAGCGACAGTACCCTGAGTATTTCTGCTGTGCCTATGACCAGCAGAGATAAATATGTGCTGCCTGGCTCCTCTATCAAGGGCGCACTGAGAAGTCATGCCTTGTATATTTTGGATAAATTGGGCAAGAGTCACAGCCTGGTAGATAACCTCATGGGACCATCTCCGGAATATATGGAAGCCCACAAGGAAGAACCAAATAGCAAGTGGAAAAGCCGGCTGATGGTGGAGGAGGCATATATAGCTCCCAGCAGCGTGGTCAAGGATGTGCAGGTACGAAACTCCATAGACCGCTTTACTGGGGGAACTATCCAGAGCAGGCTCTTTGCTACTCAGGCTCTATATGGGCAGAAAAAACAGGCTGATTCTTTTAGCCTGAAGCTGTCCATCAAAAATGCCCAGTCTCACGAAGCGGGCCTGTTGCTATTCCTTTTGAGGGATATCCAGCTGGGCCGACTGCGGTTTGGCGGTGAAAAATCCATTGGCCGTGGTACCTTGGCGGCGGAGGCTCTTTCTATGCACTACCAGGGGAAGGTCTACAATATAGATAGCAGCCTAAATCCAGAGGATGCAGAGGATATGGAGCTGCTGGCCTTGGAGCTAGTTTATTACGGAGAGGAGTAGAAAAATGCAGGGAATAGAATTGACTAAGGAGCCTCTTCGTCTTAGAAAGGGCTGGAGCACGTGGCAGAATGTACAGGAGGAGGTTTCTTCTCTGCTAGCCACTGTGGAAAAGTATAACTTCAACCAGGGTACAGCCGTAGTATGGCTGGAATACAAAATTGCCATTGTGGAAGCAGGTAGAGAGCTCATGGAGCTACTGCAGGAAAATACTGCTTATTGGCTGGAACTACGGGTATTTGATGAGAACAGGGAGCTGTACCTCACACATGAAGGAAATGAAATCATTGGCCGCTATGTGGAGGATTCTCCAGAGGCTATAGATGGTGCAGTAGAGCAGGAATATGTAGATAGTGCTGCCAGGCTTTGGGGTAGGCGGACTGCCTTGGCTCAAGGCAGGTTACTTCTGGAAGACAAGGAAAGAAAGTTGTCCTTGGAACTGCCAGAACAGGAGCAAGTGGCAGAATACTATGGGCTGGTAACCAGAAGCTATGTAGGCAAAAATCCAATTACCTATCAGGCTGGCTATGTGGATTATCGCTATGTGGCAATCTGTCCGGCAGATATGCACTAAGGGAGGAGATTTTTATGGCAACAGCACCCTATAATTTCGTGGATCTGCCGGCAGGCATCCTGCCCGCTCCTTTGAATGAATATAAGAGCACCCTCTATGGCCAGGATAATGCTGCATCAAGAGAGGCATTTAAAGGCTATATCCAGCAGGCTTGTCCCCTGTCCGGTACCATAGAGCTGGAAATAGAAAACATTGCTCCATTTTTTATTGGGGGCAAGGGTGAAGCCTTTTTCAATATTGCAGGAGAGCTTATGATACCAGGCAGCTCCCTGCGGGGCATGTTCCGCAGCTTGCTAAAGATAATCAGCTGCGGGGCAGTAAGGCGGGATGAGGATTTTTATGATAGACATCTTTACTACCGGGCGTTGATGGCGGTAGGTGCTTATCCCTGGACCAAGGATCTGAACGCACATTATAAAGAGCAGCTGGGGGCAAATGTCAAGGGAAAAGGAGTCAAGCCTGGTTTTCTGGTCAAGAATAAATATGGTGAGTATAGTGTTTATCCTTATACAGGGGAAATGCAGAAAATCCTCATAAAGCAGTATGAGCGTGAATATAATGTCAGAATACCTGAAGAGGAATCTGGCGTAAATTGGCATGGCAATCTAGTATTTTGCCATACAGGCAAGGTAGATAAGAAGTATATGGTATGTCTGGATTTGCTAAGCACTACTTGGACAAGCAGCTATCCTGTACCTGATGAGGTGCTCCACAGCTATATTGATGACATCAAGCGTACTGGTGTGGATTTGTTGCAGATTATGAAGCCTGCCAAGTCACTGGCTGTTCAGCTTCCCGGGGAGATAGCAGCCATTGTACCATGCTTCTATGTAGCCAAAAATAATCAGATAAAGTTCTTTGGCCATGGACAAAACTTTCGCATTCCGTACAATCGCTCCATAGGAGATGTAGTGCCCACCTCTCTGCAACAGGATACAATTGACTTTGTGGATAGCATTTTTGGCCAGAAGGATTATTTCGCTGGGCGGGTTTACTTTGGAAATGCCAAATTGGAAGGCACAGAAAAATCTTACGCAACAGCTGTGGCAAGACCTATGCTGAGTCCAAATCCTACCTCCTATCAGCTATATCT
>CAVFWX010000210.1:0-2799 GCA_963626225.1 Anaerotignum sp. | reverse complement strand
TATGGATAAGAAAAGTGCTATGGAATGCTTCACAGCGTTTCCAATATATGGCATTACAGCAGAGGCTATGTCCTGCGGCAGGAGCAATTTGGAGGTAGTACGGGATATGCTGGAGGGGGGAGTTCGCTTTGTCCAGTATCGGGAGAAGGCAAAAAGCGGCTTGGCTAGATATGAGGAATGCCTGGTATTGAAGGAGCTAGCTCATAGCTATGGAGCGGCTTTTGTTGTGGATGATTTTGTAGATTTGGCTTTGGCGGTGGATGCTGACGGAGTGCATATCGGTCAGGATGATCTTCCACCGAAGGTAGTTCGGCAGTTGCTGGGACCAGACAAGGTCATTGGCTGGTCCACCCATGGACCGACACAGCTTCAGGCTGCCAACAAGCTGGCTGACATCATTGACTATGTAGGCTGTGGGCCAGTTTTTGCCACCCAGACCAAGGCAACAGCAGTGCCTGTTGGATTGGAGTACATAAAATACGCCAAAGAAAATACCGCCATGCCTTTTGTGGCCATTGGCGGTATCAAGGAATACAATATTCAGGCTGTAAAGGAGGCTGGAGCCTCCCATGTCTGTGTAGTATCGGAAATCGTGTCAGCTAGAAACATCAAGGCCAAGGTGCAGGAATTAGCAGAACTTATGAGCTGTCAGAAGCTATTGGCTGTGGAAAAGCCGTTAATCTAGTGCTGGAGATTTGTCATGCAACTCCTCCGGGGTGATGCGGCTTATGGCATCTATAAGACCCATGCGGAAGCTGCCAGGACCCTTTGTCTCATACAGATAGCTAGCTTTTTCACCAGCGGTGGACATAAGGAGACATGCCATGCGGCCGGCATAGATATCATTAGGACTTAATGGGGCAGTTTGCTTCTCTGTATCTACCCTGGAGGCCTTCAGGCCATGGAGGGCTGCTAGGCAGGCTCCTGCCAGCACGTTTACCATACAGCCGGTACCGGTGATGGCAGTAAGGGCTTTGGTACCATTGGCCATGGCATATACATCATGTTCATTTACAATTAAATCTATTGGGCCAGTAGCCAGGAGAGTAGTATGATACTCCCTGGCTTTTTTGTTAAATTCCTCAGCATAGGAATTGATATTTTTCCAAGTAACAATTTCCTTCTGTCCTGCTTCAATGCCCATGCCGGGAGTTATAGGCAGGCCCAGGAGGGCACGAAGCTCCGAGATATTACCCTTTATGATATTTGGCATCTGGGTGTTGATAAGTTTTTGGGCGTATTCCCGTCGCAGGGTGCTGCAGCCAATACCTACCAGGTCAAGAACAATGGGAATGCCCAGCTCACCTGCTCGGCGGGAGGCAATGAGCATTGACTCCATACGTGCATCAGTAATATTGCCAAGATTTAGAGCAAGGGCCTGGGCGGTGGACACAATCTCTGCTACCTCACGAGGGTGCTCTGCCATGATGGGGCGGGCTCCTAGAGCCAGGAGAATATTGGCACAGTCATTGATAGAAATGGGGTTGGTAATACAGTGGATAAGAGGTGCATGCTTCTTGATGTATTGAAGCATGACAGCCAAGGAGTTTTCCTTCATAAACAACACATCCTAAAAATTTATTTTGAGAAAAGCCCCATGCATCCAAGGACACATGGGGACAGTTTCAGTTCAGCTTTTGGCGAATGTTGGCAAGAGAGCCATTACGTTTCATGACGCTTAGCAGTACAAAGGCAATAGAGCCGCCAATAAGGGTGCCGGCAATAAAGGATGGCACATAGAACATCCAGGTAAGGCCGCTGCGGCCCCACAGCAAGGTCATAACTGGATAGGATACAATGGCACCGATAATGCCGGTGCCGATGACCTCGCCTAGGCAAGCGAAAATCAGCTTTTCACCAGACACCCGGTAAAGGATGCCTGATAGTGTAGCACCGAAGATAGCTCCTGTCAGTGCCAGAGGTGGGATTCCCATGACCGCCATGCGGATAATGCCGATAAGAAAGGCACAGATAAAGGCGTCCAATGGGCCAAGCAGCACGGCACAGGTAATATTGATGAGATGGGCCATTGGGCACATACCCTCCACCCGAAGAATAGGGGAAATGACTACTCCCAGGGCAATCATCATGGCCATAAAGACCATACGTAGCAGCTTCTTGTGTGAATTCATAAAAAAACTCCACTCCTTTCAACAATACAACGAAGTGGCATTGCTAAAACAGTGAAGCATAAAATTGTAAAAGATAAAAGCAGCATCATCATAGCAATACCCAAGTATGGAGCCGCAGCTCCAAAAACTAAAAAGGCGGTCGAAGCTCATTAGCTTCCTCTCAACCCGAAACACGGGGTCCCTCGCTATGAAAATGTCCTGCCCAGGCCAAAGGCGCTCCCCAATGACCCGCTATCCGGCACAGCAGAAGCACATCCGCCGGATACAATATCTACTATATGCCAAGGAGGATATATTGTCAATGGAGAAGTAAGAATATGAGTGAAGAAAGATATAGTGTGAATTAGCTTAAAGCCATGGAGATGTATCATGCACAGGCCTTAAATGATACTCTCCATGGCTCCTTTAGTTGCGCTGTAAAAAAGTTTTAAAAAGGTGTTGACATATTTAGCGGAATGCTGTAATATATACATCGTTGTCGCCGACATACACCAAATGTTGAAAGCATATTGAGTATATGTCAGCAAGCAGCAAAAAATATTTCAAAAAAGTTCTTGACAAAAGAATGGAAATGAGATATTATAAACAAGCTGACTCACACAGATAGTTGATAGCTAGTGATGAGGCAGTGTTCCTTGAAAACTAAACAATGCAATAAAGGAAATCA
>CAVFWX010000209.1:0-2821 GCA_963626225.1 Anaerotignum sp. | reverse complement strand
AACATTGCTACTGTGAGAGCGTTACCGTAAAGGTGGTTCCCTGTCCTAGCTGGCTTGCTACCTTGATACTGCCGCCGTGGCCGTCAATGATGTCCTTAGCGATGGCTAGTCCTAGGCCGTTGCCTCCCATTTCCCGGGAGCGAGCCTTGTCTACTCGGTAGAATCGCTCAAAAATCCGCCCAGCATCCTCAGGACTAAGTCCCACGCCGGTATCCTTGACACTAAATACCGCCTTATGTCCTTCAGCAGCCTTGGCCTGCACCCAGACCTGGCCCTTTTCCGGCGTATACTTGATGGCATTGTCCACCAATATGAGAATAAGCTGGTTGATTTTCTGCTCATCTCCCCGACAGGAAATCCCAGCAGCTACCTCGCTAGTCAGTGTAATTTGCTTTTTCTCTGCCAGATGCTGCATATTCCGCACCACCTGTTCCAAGGAGCCTGACAAATCAAAATTCTGTATATGCAGCTTTTCCGCATTGTTGTCATTCCTGGCAATGGTCAATAAATCTCCCACCAGGCGGCTCATTTTCTTTACCTCGTCCTTTACATCCTCAATAACCTGCTTCAGGAACGGTGACTCTATGGAAGGATCGTTGTACAGCAGATCCGCCGAGGACATGATAACGCTAAGTGGCGTTCTCAGCTCATGGGAAGCATCTGCCGTAAACTGCCGCTGCTTCTCGTAGGCCTGCTGCATAGGCCTGATAACACAGCCAGACAGGTAATAGCCGATAATAGCCGCCACAACCAAGGCTATGAGGGAAATAATCAGCAGGAAGTGGTAAAACTTGTTTACCCCCTTGTACAAGGCACTGATGTCCTTGCCCAGATAGACCACGCCCACGATTCTGTCGCCTATGTTCACATATGCCGCCGTCATCATCATGGCTCGTTCCTCGCCCTTGTCAAAGACAGCCACATCATAGAAGGGCACCTGGCCGTCCTGTATAACAGACAGCACCTTTTCCTCCAGCTCCTGGGGAGCCTTGGAATAATGCCGGAGATTGCCCCGGGTATCAAAGGCATAGAAAAACATCCGCTCACGGTAGCCCAAATCATCAGGATAATTGTCCTGCTGCATCAGCATGGCCTCTGCCTCTGCCACATCCTTTGCCACCCCGGACAGCTCCCGTGCCTGCTCGGAGCTTACCGCCCAGTACATGCCACGATAGCTAAAGAGAATAATCATGGAAAACAGGCAGAACATCAAGGCTGTATAGAGAAAGGCCAGCCGCCACCGGCTGCGGTAAAACATATTGGTTAGCTGTGATTTATTTAATTTCCAGTTTATAGCCAACACCCCTTATGGTACTAATGGCAAATTTGCCCTCTGCCCCATCCAGCTTCTTTCTAAGCAGCTTTACATAGGAATCAATATTGTTGCTGCTGACCTCAGATTCCAGCCCCCAGATGCGGTCCAGGATAATATCCCTTGGCACCACAATGCCTACATTCTGCACCAGCAGGTCAAAGATCTGGAACTCCCTAGGAGAAAGCTGGATTCCTTCCTCTGCTGGCTTATTCTTGGCCTTCAGCACCTTGGAGGTGCGATCCAGAGCATAATCCCCCAGCTCCATAATATCCAGCTGAATTTTCTGGCTGCTGCGGCGGCTAAGTGCCCTGAGCCGTGCCAAAAGCTCCGCAAATTCAAAAGGCTTTACCAGATAATCATCTGCCCCGGCATCCAGGCCAGTAACCCTGTCCTCTACAGAATCCCTTGCCGTCAGTAGCAGGATGGCCTTCTGGTAGTCATGCTCCCTGAGCTTTTTACATACCTCCACACCGGACATCTTTGGCATCATCCAGTCCAGAATTACCACATCATATTCATCATATTCGGCATAGTCGTAGGCCTGCTCTCCGTCCTTGACCCACTCAGAAGAAATACCATTCTGCTCCAGCATATACTGAACCAGCTTGCCCAGTTTCAAATCGTCCTCTGCCAGCAAAACATGCATAGTACCCGCTCCTCTTTAAAAATATATTTACATTATAGCATTTTACTTGAATATAGTGAAATTTATGTGGAATTTCACTAGGCAAAAAAAGACCTGCCAAAGTCAAAGCTCCAGCAGGTCTGAAAATGCTATTTTCTTATGGAATTTTACTTATGGCTACCAGCAGCTGCCAGCTGTCTGCCGCAGTGCTTGGCTACCAATATTGCCAAAGTCATAAGGGCCAGGGCAATGATGAGCTGGAGCCCGTCTACCATGAATACGAAGCTGCCATCTCCCAGCTTGCAGATAATGCCATATACGCTCATTACCAGAGCTGTCATAGTTACCAGGAACATAACAGTCATTGGGATGTACAGCATCCAGCCTTTGCGGCCGGTGGTCTTTAAGAATACGGCAATGGAAATCAGTACCAATGCTGCCAGCAGCTGGTTGGCTGCACCAAAGAGAGGCCAGATATTCATATAGCCAGCCAGACACAGGATATAGCCAAGGCCCAGGGTAACGATGGTAGCAACATACTTGTTCATCAGGAATGCTGCCACGCCGCTAGCTTCCTTGCCCTCACCTGGGTTCAGGAACTCCTGCAGGGACATACGGGCAATACGAGCTACAGAGTCAATGGTGGTCATAGCCAGGGCAGATACGCACATGGTAATGAAGCACACGGAAACAGCCTTAGGGAAGCCAAACATATCGAAGAAGCCGCCGATACCGCTGGCAAAAATCTGGAACGGAGTTGCCTTTGGCAGTACACCGTCAACAGCTGCTGCACCGGCAATAACCAGGGCAACAACACCCAGCAGTGACTCTACAATCATGGCACCATAGCCAACAGGCAGCATATCGGTTTCATTCTTGAT
>CAVFWX010000208.1:0-2874 GCA_963626225.1 Anaerotignum sp. | reverse complement strand
GGCAATGCCTCGTTTGCCGTCAGGAATATATCCAATGCCTCTGCCGTATACTTGGCCTCATCTGTCATATGCATGATCATAATAGCACCTTTCCGGACTGTGCCATCTTTCTGATAGGCACCATGCTGCAGGCCTGCGATCATAGACTGCCGACTCTGGGCTGCATAGTCCTCTGTACTTTCATAGCCGGAAACAATGTACTCAAAGCCAGCATTGAAGATATTCTTGACGCCGGTTTTGCTGATGGCCAGAGTTGGAGGCCGCATAAAGCGATGGAGACTGTATTTGCCATTTACCTGCACATCCCCTACCACAGATACCAGCTTTTCATAAGAAGAAGCAATATCCTGATAGTATTCCTCTGGAGTCTGCACCCTATCATCCCCTGCTGCCCTAACCCAATTATTGGACATAGGTATATGGCGGTCTGTATGGCTGCCAATCTCATGCCCCTCCATGGCTATGCTGCGAAGCAGATTGGGATTGTTGACCATATTCCAGGTAATGATAAAGAAGGTACCGTGAACCTTATGCTTTCTTAGGACATACAGCAAGCGGCTTATGGAATGGTCTGTCCCCCAGTCATCAAAGGTCAGGAAGATGGTATTATCCGATACTGTTTTTATCACTCCGGTAGTATCCATCAACTGGAAATCAGCTTTTTTGAATTCATAAGCCCGGTCATAAACACCTACACCAGGGGCACCGATATAATGCCCCTTCATGACCTCATGGAAGTTCTTGTCATCTACATGGAGTGGCTTGTTTTCCGGTCGCAAATTTTCCGGAACCTTGGCCATATCTACTGGATAGCTATAGCGGTACTGAGCATTGTCATATACCTCTCCCACTCCCTTGCAGCTATAGGCAGTATCATTGGCAGAATTGGTTTCCGGCGTATCTAGCGGGGAGCGATATTGTATGTTGTCTACCTTGTTTTTCTTAATGGCATCCACCATATCCCCTGCCAAATATTCGTTGGTATAGAAGTCTGTACGTATATAGACTATCTGACCCCGGCCTAGTGATACAAACCATTTGTTAAATATCTTAGGCATTATCTCCTCAGCACTCTGAGCGTCTTTATCCCTGGACTGGACCACATTGACGGTCTGGCCAATCAGGATACACCCCATAGCAGATACAGCCTCCCGAAATTCATCTGATTCTGCCCCAAACATCTGACGGACGAATTTCGGCCTTACACCATAACGCTGGGACATAATATCCTGAATCCTGCTGATTTCCTGGCAGACCTGTTCAAAGCTCATGCCATCTGTATTGTTTATGCCAATGGCCAGTTCCTGTCCACTGTTGGCAATCATCTGGATGGTATCAGGATAACGCTTCAGCTCCCGCTCCGTCACAAAGAAAGTTCCCTTCATACCATTGGCCTTTAGCCTGCTGAGAACATCCTCCACAGAGCTGCGGCGGCTCAATCCCCCAAAGGTAAAGATAGCAGCTGGCTCCGTGGTAGTAACGAATCGCAGCTTTTCTGCCAGCTGCCCCCCATTGGCTGTCCTAATGGCAGCATAATCCACAGCTGCCGCCCAGGCTGTACCTGTTATGGATAGACTCAACAGGGCTGCCAGCAATAATTTGACTATATGATTTTTCAATATAAATTTCCCCATTGCCATCAGCCTCCAAAGTACCAGGTAATTGCCAGCCACAGGGTACGGTATTTCTCTTCATTATCCATATCCGTCAGCCAGTCATACTCTATGGATGCCAGAATATTTCTCATAATGGCTCTTTCATAGCCAATGCCTATGCCTCTAAAGCCATTGAGATTATCTGCCATACCGTTCATGGTATGCTGCAGATAGGTAGTCTTAGGCTGGTAATAGTATTTGATATAACCCTTTGAGGAGCCTGGTGTATCCGGCGTTGCATTGCCCAGGGACACTCCTGCCACAAAGCCATAGCCGCTGGTGCGGTTCCGTCCCTCATTCTGGCCATAGAGCTGCATCAGGCTCAAATCATAGTCCCCCAGCATATAGTGGGTGTTGAACATAAAGATATTCCTGTCTGTTTCATCGTCCTGGCTAAAATGGAAATAACCAGCTCCAAACCGCCAGAGATCCTTCTTGTACAGAGCTTCCAAGGAATAACTATAGTGGGTATCATTGGCTACACCAGCTGTAGCCCTGTATTCCATCGGAGAGCCCTCCTGTGCAACATTTGCTTCTACACCCTTGAAGTCACTGTCATAAATATTTCCTTCACCTAGCAAAAGGCCAAACCAGCCAATATTCAACCTGGTAATGCCGCTGACTCCCTCCAGGTAGCCTCGGTCAATCTTGACCTTGTTGTGAGCACTGCTGCTCCAAGGAGTGCCCTTGAACCAATGCTCAGATGTGAGGCGGGTCTTGAAATGCCAGTTATTGTCAATATTGTAGTCACCGTAAAGGCGAAGGCGTAGCTTGTCCTTGTCCTCACCTCTGCTGTTGAAGGAGTGATCCCAGCGCAGCTCCCCATCCACAGTAAATTTCTTGCCTGATGGCAGCTCATCTGCCTGATACATAGGCAAAAGGGACTGCTGCCAGGCTGCCTCCGTATCAAAATATCCTTGGACATCCAACTCCTTGGCATAGCGAACCCGGCTAAGGACATTGTCCATAATGCTGTTTTCCGGATATTCCAGATCAGGATATTCCCGCCCGGAAAGAATGGCTGCTTCCTGAGCTGTCCAGGCTGGCAACATAGCCTTTCTCAGTGCCAGATTTCTCTTGGCACCAGCCACCATGGAATCCTGTCCTGCTGCCCATTTAGTAGGTCGTTCTTTTTCATATCTTGCCAGACGATCTTCAATGTATTTGACATTGCAGCGATCCTGGGCCTCCATAATCAGAATATCTGCGTATTTATCCA
>CAVFWX010000207.1:0-2965 GCA_963626225.1 Anaerotignum sp. | reverse complement strand
AATGTAGGGAGAAGAGTAGATGATAATGCTAAAAAACATGTCCACCGGCAGGGGCTTTTGGCTCTCAGCAGCCGGCATAGGCTTTTTGGTGATGCTCATATCCACCAGCCTGCTGTACTTCCTCTACAAGGGAGAAACAGAGGACCGTCTGAAGGAAATCACCAACTACATGAAGGTTCAGTGTAGCACCTACACCCACTACAACGAAGCCTCCGAGTCCCAGGGCCTCCTCCGTGCCATCGAAAACACCCGGCAGGTAGCCCGCACCATGAAAAGGGACGCCGATGAGGGCTACCCTCTCAGCAAGGACACCCTCCATACCTACATCGGCAGGCTTTGGCTGGACGGCATCATCGTCATGGACCCACAGGGCAAGGAGGTCTGCAGCTACTTCAAGGAGGTAGGCACCTATCGCTTCATCCAGGGCAGGATGGAGAAAAAGCCTGTCCTCATGTCGGCACAGACCCCGGAGCGTAGCTACGCCATGCGTGAGCATCTCGCTAGCGGCGGCTATATAGACATGGCAGCCTGCCCACGGCTTGATGCCCCGGGCATCGTCCTGGCCTATTACTACACCCCGGCAGACTATGTAAAGAACTATGTCCTGACCCTTCAGTCCCTGCTAAATGGCTACAATATGGACTCTGATGGCACCATCATCGTCACCAACGATGGCAACGTCATCGCCTCCAACGATACCTCTCTTCTGGGCACCAAGGTGGAAAAGGACGCCAATATCCAGAACCTGAAGAAATACGGCAACAGCCATGAGCTGACCCATATCGGCAATACCGGCAACTACGGCCTCATGCTGAAGGCACGGGACTACTATATCTTTGCCTATGTGCCCGTAGACAAGATGCTCTCCGGCATGCTCCCACGGCTGCTGCTTATTATGCTGCTCTATGCCCTGGCGGTAATCTTTGTCTGGGTGGCAGTATCCCGCCGGAACATGCTGGAAAAGCAGCGGAGCGTCCAGCTAGAGCTTGCCTACAAGAATGAGCTGGAGCAGACGGCACGTAGAGCACAGGAAGCCGCCGAGAAGGCAGAGGCCGCCAACCGCTCCAAGACCATGTTCCTCCAACGCATGAGCCACGATATCCGCACCCCGATCAACGGCATCTGTGGCATGCTGGAGGTAGCGGAGCACTACCGAGATGATCTGCACAAGCAGGAGGAGTGTCGCACCAAGATAAAAGAAGCCTCCCATCTCCTACTGGGCCTGGTCAACGAGGTGCTGGACATGGGCAAGCTGGAGTCCGGGGAAACCGTGCTGGAGCACAGCCCGTTTAATTTGCTGCGGATGATCCGGGAAACCATGGTGGTTATTGAGAAGCTAGCTGCCGAGCGTGGTGTTTCCATCAAGAAGGAATTTGCCGTAGAGCATATAGAGCTTATGGGCAGTCCTGTGCACCTGAAGCGGCTCCTGATGAACATTATGAGCAATTCCGTCAAGTACAACAAGGACAACGGCACCATTGACCTGGATTGCCGGGAGATTCCGTCCGATGACCCGGACAAGGCATGGATTCAGTTTACCTGTGCCGATACCGGCATTGGCATGAGCGAAGAATATCAGAAAAAGATCTTTGAGCCATTTAGCCAGGAAAGCCAGACCGTCCAGTCTAAATACGGCGGCAGCGGCCTGGGCATGCCTATTATGAAGGCATTGGTGGACAAAATGGGAGGCACTGTTACCTTCCACAGCCAGCAGGGAGTGGGCACCACCTTTGTTGTTACCATTCCCTTTGACATCAACCATGCAGCCCAGGAGCAAGCAGAGCAGCTAGAGGAGCAGGAGAAAAATATTTCCCTGGCAGGGGCAAATATCCTCATCGCAGAGGACAACGAGCTAAACATGGAAATTGCCGAATTCGTCCTGGAGCAGCAAAAGGCAAACCTCACCAAGGCATGGAACGGCCAGGAGGCAGTGGACATCTTCAAGGCCTCACAGCCTGGGGATTTTGACCTGATCCTCATGGACGTAATGATGCCGAAGCTAAACGGCTACGAAGCAACCAGGCAGATTCGTGAGCTAGACAGGCCGGATGCCAGGATTATACCGATTGTGGCCATGACCGCCAACGCCTTTGCAGAGGACAGGCTGGAGGCACAGAAGGCAGGCATGGACGAGCATATTGCCAAGCCGCTGGATGTGGATCTAGTGCTGAGAACCATTGGCAGGCTGCTGAAAGGGGGCAGGCAGGATGCAAAATAAAATATTTATCCTCATTTCTGTAGCCCTGTGCCTGCTTTTATCCGGCTGCGGCCAGGTGGCAAATACAAAGGCAGAGGACAATCGCCCTGTATTCGTTGTAGGCAGCGACAACTACCCACCATATAACTATCTGGACGAGGACGGCAATGCCACCGGCATTGATGTGGAACTGGCCAGGGAAGCCCTGGGACGCATGGGTTATCAGGTAGTGGTAAAGCAAATCGAGTGGGAGCGTAAAGACGAGCTGCTGAAAAACGGCGAAATCGACTGTGCCTGGGGTTGCTTTTCCATGGAGGGCCGCCTGGACCGCTACAAGTGGGCAGGGCCATATATGGTGAGCCGCCAGGTGGTGGCTGTGCTCCAGAGCAGCAATATCTACAGCCTCCAGGATCTGGAGGGCAAGACCCTGGCAGCCCAGTCCACCACCAAGCCGGAGGAAATCTACACCAAGAAGAACAACGGCATCTTGCCAAAGCTAGGCAATTTCATCAGCCTGGAGAACAGGGCACTTATCTACACCTTTATGGGCAAGGGCTATGCTGATGCCGTAGGTGCCCACGAAACCTCCATCCTCCAGTACATGAAGGACTACAATGCCGACTACCGCATCATTGAGGAGCCACTTATGGTGGTAGGCATCGGTGTGGCCTTTGACAAGGATGACGACAGAGGCATCGCTGAGGAGCTAGACCGCACCCTGGACGAAATGAACAAGGACGGCACCTCCGCCAAAATCATCGGCAAATA
>CAVFWX010000206.1:0-2980 GCA_963626225.1 Anaerotignum sp. | reverse complement strand
CTCTATGAAGCTCTTCCATAGTTCTTTTATCTTCATCGGGATTCTCCTTCTTGCTTATTTGATGTATCTGCTGCCGGTGCCACTGGGACAGCTCCCTGCGGAGGTACTGACTGTTGTGCCTGTCCTTCCTGTGTGCTGTATAGCTGGTAGTAGCTTCCCCGGCGAGCCATGAGCTCATCATGAGTGCCGTTTTCGATGATTTCACCCTTCTCTATCAGGATGATACGGTCACAGCGGCGGACAGTGGAAAGCCTGTGAGCAATGATCAGCATAGTGCGGCTCTTGCCGATGGCATCCATGTTTTTCATAATCACCCTCTCAGACTCATAATCTAGGGCACTAGTTGCCTCATCAAAGATCAAGATCGGCGGGTTGGACAGCAATGCCCTGGCAATGGCGATACGCTGGCGCTGGCCGCCGGAAAGGGCACCGCCACGCTCGCCTACTTTGGTGTCATATCCTTCCTTCAACTCCAGAATAAATTCGTGGGCACCTGCCAACTTGGCGGCACCAATAACCTGATCCATGGTAGCTGTCGGATTATTTACGGCAATATTATCCCGGACGCTGGCGTTGAAGAGGTAATTTTCCTGCATGACTACGCCTATCTGGCTGCGGAGCCAGGAAAGATTGGCTTCCTGGATGTTCATGCCGTCCATGAGAACAGTACCGGTAGTAGGACGATATAAGTTCTGCACCAGATTGGTCAGGGTACTCTTGCCAGAGCCAGAGCGGCCTACGATGCCTATTTTTTCACCTGGCTGGATATCCAGATTGATATCCTTCAACACCAGCGGCAAATCCGCCCTGTAACGGAAACTAAGATCCTTCAACTCAACATGGCCCTGGAGCTGGCCTCCTGTCTTGCCCACGTTCATAATAACCGGTTCCATGCTGGTGTTGAGAATGTCTCCGATACGCTCCAGGGAAAGTCCTACCTGCTGAACCTGAGGCCACATGCCTAAAAGCTGGGTCATCGGCCTAAGGGCTTGGTTGGAAATCATCTGAAAGGCGATAAGCTGACCCAAGGTAAAATAGCCGTCCATAACTAGATGGCCCCCATACCAAAGGATAGCCATAGTAATAGCTGTATTCAGCACGGAGCTAAAAGAATCGATGAGCAGGCGGAACTTTACATTGTCAAAGACAGTGCACATATAACGGGCCAGGAGCTTTTCCCATTTATGGGAAAACTGTGGCTCCACCGCCAGGGACTTGATGGTTTCCACATTAGTAACAGATTCCACCAAAAATGCGTTGTTGGCTGCACCGGTTCGCCAGATGGCTTCTATCTTGCGCTTGATAATAGGTATAGCCCAAATATTCTGTGCCAGGTAAAGTGGCACGATAAGCAAGGCTATCAGGGTCAGCGGCACACTATACCACAGCATAAACCCGATGAACACCACGGAGAAGATGACATCCAGGATAGTGGTCAGGGTCTGGCCTGTTAAAAACTCCCGGATGCTGTTGAGGGCACTGATACGCATCATGGTATCACCTACTCGCCGACTTTCGTAGTATGGCAGAGGCAGGCTCAAAAGGTGCCTGAACAAATTGGAGCCTAGTATGGCATCAAGCTTCAAGGTTGTATGGCTCATAATATATGTCCTAAGTCCTGTCAACATTGACTGCATTAGGAAGAATATCACCATGCTGACACCGATGACATTTAGCGTGGCATGACCGTTGTTGCTGATGACCTTATCTATAATGACCTGGGTGATGAGCGGCATACCTATGCCCATGAGCTGCAGGAATAAGGCTGCCACAAAGACCTCTATCAGCGGCCTCTGGTACCTCTTGATAACCATGAAGAACCACGGCAGGCTGTAGCGCTTCTTGAAGTAGCTCCAGTTGAGCTTAGCGGAGAAAGTAATGATATCTCCCTGCCAGCTTTCGATGAATTTCTTGTAGGACAGACTGATAGTGTGCTCAAGCCTTGGATCTATCAGGAATACTGCCTCATCAGACTTGGCTGCAATGACTACATAACAACCGTTGTTCATTACCGCCACTGCTGGCAGCTCTATCTCCCGTAGTTCGTCAGCCGTTGGCCTAAGGTGGTTTGCCCTAAGGGTCTTGGACTTGGAGATAGACATAAGCTCCTTGATGCTCATGTCCTCGTGCCGGGATTTGTTGGATTCGATAAATTCTTTTTGGCTTACCTTGATGCCAAAATGCCCAAATATGGACAAAAGGCAAACCAGCCCTGTCATGCCTATGAGCATGTCAGCTCGGTTCTGAGATGTATCTGACATAAAATACCTCCATTCTGTAAAATAGGGTGGGTTGGGAACCCGTTCAGCCTAATGTTGATGATCATGCCCCATGCTGCTGGAATGATTCCTGGTGACAGTAAACAAGAATGCCTTGACCCGGATACCTTCCTTGATGGCAGTATAGTTAACGCTATATGAGGTAGATGCGTTGATTTCCTCCACGGCTATGTTCAGTACCTTGTGGCGGATATTAGTAATCTGCTCATAGGTCTTGCTCATGGGAATGCCCAAAAGCTTTTTCAGATCCTCCACCTTAATGGCAAGCTTCAGGCAATCCGATGGTTCAGGATGTTGGCCTTCCTTAGTTGCTTGTGGCTTCTGTCGGTTCATATAACGGCTGAATACTTCCAGAAGCCGAACTGTGTACCTGCTCTTGAATTCAAAGACCTCTTGCAGGGATATGTCTAGCTGATAGCTTTGGGCCATGGCCTCTGCTATCTGTCTGATTTCTGGATTGAACATGATGAATAGTCCCCCTTGGGCAGGATTGAAGCGAATGTGTTTGTATAGATCACAGAGCTTCTGACCTACCAGGATCTTTTTCTTTACTAGCCGGGAGGATATCTTCTTTAGCTGGTCATAGTAGCCCTTATTGCCCCCAAAGAGCCTGACAATGGATGCTGTAGGCAGGAGAATCTCCTGCCATATCCCTTGCCGCAGCTGCTCCCTAAGAGCTTGGATACCGATGTAGAATATCC
>CAVFWX010000205.1:0-3008 GCA_963626225.1 Anaerotignum sp. | reverse complement strand
GGCTTGGAGCTGGTTGAAGAACAGGGTAAATGAGGATGTAAAGACCGGACAGCCAGCCCGTATCTTCCTGGCAGGCTCCATCTTTGGCGGTACTGGTGCAGCCGGTTTGCCAACCATAGCCAAGCTGCTCCGTCACACCTTTGAAAGCTATTGTACCAACAAGCAGGTAGTGCTGGGTGGCGGCATGGTCTTGCCATATTTCTCCTTTACCGCTCCATCCCCTCAAGAAATCAAGGGGCAGGTCTATGCTTCAGCGGAGAACTTCCTGACCAATACCAAGGCGGCCCTGAGGTATTATTCCGTCAAGAACACCACAGAGCGTATCTTTGATTCCATGTATTTTACGGGAGATTCCAGCCTGGATCAGATCAACAAGTTTAGCGTAGGCTCCTCCAGCCAGGAAAATGATGCACATATTGTAGATTTCTATGTGGCATTGGCAGCCATTGACTTCTTTAGCACTCCTATTCAGGAACTGAAGAATTGTTCCTATATTTCCCATAACAAGAACGATGTATTTGAATGGACAGATTTCCCTGAGCTGTCTGATGTCATGGCCAATGCTCCAGTGAATATGAAGGATCGTTTGGGACAGTATATCAGGTTTATTTTCTCGTACCTGATTCTGGTAAAGCCTGTTCTCAGGGATTTGGCCTCTGGCAATGAAAAGGGATATAAATATCCATGGTATATGGACTATTTAAGCAATATGAACATTGATGTCCAGGAAGTACAGTGCTTTGAGCAGTATGCAGAGGACTTTGTCCGCTGGCTGTTCCAGATGACCAACAATACCTCCAGGCGACAGATGGCAGTTATTGACCATGAGATTATCAAGGGCTTCAATCCGGCTGTGCTGGATGGCTCCCTTTTGGATCGCCTGATTGTAGGTGGCGAGGAGGGGAACTCCTCTCTGCATGAAATCTGGTATAGGCTTTGCGAAGGCTGCAAGGTAAACGATGACAACAGGGATGCCAAGGGCTTTGGCAGATTCCTGCGTTTGCTGTATGATAGCTGCGAGACTAAGTGAAGATTTGCGTTCTTTGATATAGGAGGATAACCATGGCAAGTTTATATCCATTGCTACCAAAATTAAAGGAAGATTCAGCGGTTACACCTTCCAAGGCCAGCAGCTGGACTTCAGAAACTCCGGATTTTCTCAATCAGCTGATAAAGAGCCTGGCTGTACCTGATGATACACCAGAGTTTGAGTCCATAGATTCCATACCTGATGTATGGGCACGGCCATTGCTATTTGGCATGGCACTTTTTGACAAGCAGAATGACAATGAACAGCAATTTGGTGCCAGCCTGTTTAAGCGGGTACAGGGAGAATGGCGCTGCCTGTTGGCCATGCTGGCACTGAACCATGTCAAGAACCTTGGCCTGAAGGCTGAGCAGGTTATTTTGCGCAATGATTCCACAGCCAGCATTGAAAAGATCCTGTGCAGTTTGGCTCCAGGCAGGGATGGCCTGATTAGCCAGGACACGGACTGGAGCAATCTCTATATTATATTCTATCAGGATATACCGATAGCATTCACTTCTCCAACTACCCTGCTGGCATCAGCAGCGGATTATATGAATGAATTTGACGGCAATCTGCCGTCTCCTTGGAGCACTGATGGCAGCTATATGTGTGATCCTATTCCGTATCTTACCAATGAGGATCTAAGCTCCCTGTACAGCTGGCTTAAATTGCTGAGCGACAATTTGAAGAAGCATGTATCCGGCCAGGATGACAACCAGGAATTTTTGATGATACGCCTGCGGTTGGATGAATACTGCGAGGATATTCAGAAACGTCTGGGTCATCGGGTGGAAATGGTAAAGAATGCTGCCAAGCCAGGAAATCTGAAGCTGAATATTGGTATTTTCCGCCTGCTGGACAATGTTATTCCAGCCAAGGAGGCCACTGCCGAGGATTCCCAGGTGCGGTTGATTCCATCTCCAGATCGCAGCAGTGAGAAAAGCATTTTGCTGGTATCTCCTCTTGCCCTGCAGGAAATGGCAGACAGCTGGGGCTTGCCGAAAACCCAGCTTAGCGTATGGCCGGGCATTACTGCTAATGATATTTCCGAAACCTGGCTTTCTGAGGATAAGGGCAAGCTGGGAGAGGTGCTGCTGAAGGAGGCAGAATACCGTCGTCCGGAGGAGTTCTTTACAGAAAAGCTGACTCTGGTGGAGCCTGCTGGCGCCATTCCTGGTGCTTTGACTATCCGTGGTGCGGATGTTATTGCCAATGATGATGAATGCAGCGTACTGGTACCAATTAAGCAGGAGCTGCTGGAATACCTTAGTGCTGAGGAAATCGTGGAGCGTATGTGGATCGAGCGGAACAATAATGATATTTCCGTGCATTTCAGTTTCCCTGTTTCCGGCAGCAATGGCTATGGCGATTATGAATTTGTGAAGCATTATAGCGAAAACAACCTTATCTATGTACTGAAGGAGTTGCCTGATATTGAAATCTGGCCTGACTTCAAGCGAGAGGATTGGCACAAATATTATTTCTACTACGGCAATGCTGACGGTATGGCAAATCCTAAGGATGCCAGCAAGGACTTTTTCTTTGTGGAGCCATGGAACTATGGCCAGGCAAAATCCGAGGATGTGCCTGACAGGGGACTTGCCAACCAGTATACAGCCTGCATAAGTGATTTCCCAGAGGCATTGCAGTGCTATGTAAACTGTGCTGCTCAGGCTGGTGTTCGCAGCAAGGTGGAAAATGGCGGCATGATCCTTCTGTCCCAGCCTAACAAGATAGATGTGAACGATTTGATCAAATGGGATATCAGCATTGACTTTGGTACCTCCAGTACCATGCTTTACTATAGGGATAGGAACAGGGAGCCTGACAAGCTTGTATTTACCCCTCATCTCTTCCATGTAACCAAGGCTGATGAACGCTTTATCAATAACCTGTATTTCAACTTCCTGCCTAATGCAGTAATGAATGAAGACGGTTCCTTCCAGACCATTTATCATATCCTTAATACCAAGCTGAA
>CAVFWX010000204.1:0-3014 GCA_963626225.1 Anaerotignum sp. | reverse complement strand
GATTTGTGCAGTGCTGCGTATATTGGAGAAAGGGAAGCCATGCGGTGCTTCAGGCGGACGGTAGGCGAATCCCCTATGCAGTACCTGACGAAATTCCGACTTATAAAAAGCAGCAACCTTCTATTGGAAGATTCTTCCCTGTCCATCGCAGAGATTGCTAGCAGATGCGGCTTTGATTCACCAAGCTATTACACCAAGAAATTCAAAGAACTGTACAAAAACACCCCTCGGGAATATATAAAACAGCATACAAAAACGCTGGAGGCCTCCCCTAAGTAATAAGCAAGCCATCATTGACACCTTATATGCCCCCTGCTAAACTTTAGGAAAGACAGTAAATAGAAGGAGAAAATACCATGGCATATAGTGATGAATTGATTACCAGCGTTGGCAAGAATTCCAACGATACTGCGGCTCTTATCTGGTCTGTGGCCGATGATCTGGTGGGAGCCTACAAGCCCCATGAATACGGTCTGGTTATCCTGCCCATGACCGTCATAAAGCGTTTCCATGACTGCCTGCTGCCTACCCATCAGGCGGTACTGGACACCTACAAGAAGGTAGAAAAGCTGGCTGTCAAAGATGGCTTCCTCCGCAAAGCCTCCGGCTATCAGTTTTATAACACCAGCCCCTTTACCTTCAAGACCCTTATAGCCGACCCTGAGAATATCGTGGACAACTTCAAGGCATATCTCAACGGCTTTTCCGACAATATTCAGGACATCCTGTCCCGCATGGATTTTGCCGCCCAGATCAACCACATGGAGGAAGCAGGACTGCTTTATCAGGTGATTGCAGATTTCTGCACGGAGAAGGGAGATTTTTCCCCTGAGAAAATCAGTGCCGTGGACATGGGCTATGTCTTTGAAAATCTGGTACGCCGTTTCTCCGAGTCCTACAACGAGGAGGCAGGAGCACATTTCACCAGCCGTGATATCATCTACCTTATGAGCGATCTTTTGGTGGCTGGCGATGAGTCTGCCTTTACCGGGGATGGCATCTCAAAAACCGTCTATGACATGACCATGGGCACCTCCCAGATGCTTACCTGCATGGAAGAAAGGCTGAAGCAAATGGACGCTGATGCCGATGTGACGGTCTTTGGCCAGGAGTTCAACCCTTTTACCTTCGGCATTGCCAAGGCGGATATGCTGATTCGTGGCGGTGATCCCAACAATATGCAGTTCGGCGATACCTTGTCCGATGACAAATTCACTGGCTATCAGTTTGACTATATCATCAGCAATCCACCTTTTGGCATTCCTTGGAAGCGGGAGGAAAAAGAAGTCACTGCTGAGTTCAAGAAGGGCACTGCCGGCAGATTTGCCCCGGGACTGCCAGCCAAGGGTGATGGCCAGCTGCTGTTCATGCTGAACGGCCTTGCCAAGCTAAAGGATGACGGTGCTATGGCCATTATCCAGAATGGCTCCTCCCTGTTTAACGGCGATGCAGGCTCCGGTCCATCAGAGATTCGCCGCTATCTGATAGAAAACGACTGGCTGGATGCCATCGTCCAGCTGCCTAACAATGCCTTTTACAATACAGGCATCGCCACCTATATCTGGCTGGTGATGAAAAACAAGCCTGCTACTCATCAGGGCAAGGTGCAGCTCATAGATGCCTCTGGCTGCTGTGCAGCAAGGCGAAAGAATATCGGCTCCAAGAATGTGGACATCACCAAGGCCTGCCGTGAGCTAATCGTCAATGCCTACGGTGCCTATATAGATAGCAGATATGAGGCGGTAGATGAAAACAACAACACCATCACCGTAAAGAGCAAGGTCATGGATGCTGTAGACCTGGGCTACAACAAAATCGTAGTGGAAACTCCCCTGCTAGACGAAGCTGGCAATATCATCATGAAGAAAAAGCAACCGGCAGCTGATACCGCCAAGCGTGATACGGAAAATGTACCCCTGGCGGAGGATATTGATGCCTATTTCGCCCGAGAGGTCCTGCCCTACAATCCCCAGGCATGGATTGACAAGTCCAAGACCAAGGTTGGCTATGAGATACCTTTCACCAGAACCTTCTATGAATACAAGCAAATGGAGCCATCAGAGGCAATCGCCGCCCGCATCGAGGAACACGAAAGAAGCCTTATGACAAAGCTACATGAGCTATTCGGTGAGGGATAAGATACAGTACCCTCACTTCTCACACCACCGTGCATACCATTCGGTACACGGTGGTTCTTTAGTTTTCACATACTTGCCTGTAATATAATTTTTTCTGCAGCGTATAAGAGGTGAAGGAAGAGATAAGATCCACAAACAAAATAAGGAGGTGCGTTATCATGAAAAGGGCGAATGTAGCGGAAATCATGGAAGTTCGGGAAAACAAAATCCTGGCAAGCAGACTCCACGAAATGCTGGATCGGGATGTCCTGGCAGAGAAGATGATGGAAAAGGCTCGTGAAGTAAAGGATGTATATGAGGTAATCAAGAGACACATTGCCGTGAAGTTCGAGGATTTCAAGTACGCTCTCAACGATACCATTGCATATCTTGCCCCGCCTAAGCTGGCTCTGGCCGATGCCGACATGGAATATGTCATTGGTGGAGGATTCTGGAGCAGTGTTGGTGGATGGTTCAAGAAGCATTGGAAAGCCATAGTTATCACCGCCGCCGTAGTAGCCGCCGTAGCCATAGGAGCAGGAGTAGCAGTTGCTTGCCTGGGTGGTGTCGCAGCCGCCGCAGGCGGTGCAGGTGCCGTAGGTGCCGCAAGTGCCGCAGGTGCCGCAGCCCCGGCCGCAGCCGTAGCCGAAAACCTGGCAGCAGCAGCCCCAGCCTTGCTGGTAACTCCGCTGTGTGCCTAACCTAAACTGGTCAAAAAAGAAAATCTGATGATATACATGATGCCCTGAAGCACCTGTAAAAGGCTGCTTCGGGGCTTATTTTTGCGGAAAAATTTCCCTGCTACCTGCTGCTGTGCTAAAATATACCATAAAGGAAAGTATCTGAAGCAGGCTGGGAGGAAATAAGGGTGAAGGCGGAAATCAGACCTAGTGGAGA
>CAVFWX010000203.1:0-3072 GCA_963626225.1 Anaerotignum sp. | reverse complement strand
TGAGAGCTGACGGTGATGTGGATTATGCCAAGTTTATTTCCGTGCTGGATGAACTGAAGAAAAGCGGCGTACAGAGGATTTCCTTGGCCGCTAAGAAGTAGGTGGATATCATGAGTACCATGATTATTCGCAAGGTAGCAAAGCCTTTGCCACTGTCCTGTCTTTTCCATATAGTGGTTTTTGCAGTTATCGGACTCCTAGGCAGGAATTATATAATGGATGCCCAGCAGCCACCGGAGGCGGTGGTGGAGTTTGAAATGACCCAGGAGGAGCTGGAGGAAGTAAAGGAAATACAGCATATAGATCCTCCGGAGCCTATGGCTTTCCTAGGTGGAGGTGCTGTGGAAAGTACCGTTCACCAGCAGGCAGCCGAGGGCAGTCAGGCAATTCTCGCTAGTGATGAAGCTGTAGCCCATGGAGATGGAGCTGTGGCGTCAGGCAGCGGCAACAGCAGCATTGCTGAAGGAGGTAGCTCCTTTGCAGCAGGGCACACAGGCAATGGCACAGGGGACACCCCGGGAGCAGACAGCAATATTTCCACCGGCAGCACCGCTGAGCCAGTAAGCCAGCCGGAGCCAACGGAAAGCATCGGAGATATTGCAGGCAGATTTGCCGCCAGGGTGGAAGCTAATAAGCGTTATCCATCTATGGCTGTACGCATGGATCAGCAGGGTGTGGTCATGGTCTATGCTACCCTCTCGGCTGAGGGCAGTTTGGTAGACTACGGCATCAGTAGCTCCTCAGGCTATGACAGCTTGGACAATGCAGCCCTGAAGGCTGTAGCGGCCTCTTGTCCATTTAGTCATGGAGCAGGCAGTACCATTACTATCAGCGTGCCTATCCATTTTCAGCTAAATTAAGTTAAAAAGTATGATAAAATAAAGGGGATTGAATATTGGAAGCAGTTTTGAACAAGGGCATGGCCACTAGCCATCCCAGACGAATGAAACGGCTCCTGGGGATTTTTGGGGGACTGGCAGTACTGCTGTTGGCCATAGTCATAGGTATTTCTTGCGGCATAGCAGATCTCACCTGGGGTGAGCTTTATGCCGGTATCTTCGGTGGGGTCAAGTCGGAAAACTTCCGCATAGTATATCTCATCCGCATGCCTAGAGTATTCTGCGGCCTTTTGGCCGGTACAAACCTTGCCCTGGCAGGCTGCATACTACAGGGCATATTGCGAAATCCTTTGGCAGATCCCGGCATTATCGGCGTAACCGCTGGAGCTGGACTTTTTGCCATGGTGGTGATGATTATCCTGCCGGAAATGTCCAACTTGGTGCCAATAGCTGCCTTTGTAGGTGCAATCCTTGCCGTGGGCATTGTTTTTGCCCTTAGCTGGGAGCGAGGGGTACAGCCTCTGCGGATGATTCTTGCCGGCGTAGCTGTGGCGGCATTCTTCGGGGGAGCACAAACAGCCATGATGGTTTTCTATTCTGACCGCATCCAAAGCACCATCAACTGGATGGCAGGAGGGTTTCAGGGGGCATCATGGACCCATGTGTCCATGATATTACCCTATACTCTGCTGGGGTTGGCAGCGGTGTTCTTTATCAGCCGTTGGCTCAATGCCCTGCAACTAGGTGAAGATACAGCCCGTAGCATCGGCATCAGGGTAGAGCGGGTCCGACTGATTCTCCTTATCTTGGCGGCTTTGCTGGCAGCCTCTGCTGTCAGTGTGGCAGGCATGCTGGGCTTCGTGGGGCTAGTAGTGCCTCATATGGTGCGGCTGGTAACAGGCTCAGACTTTGATTTTCTCCTGCCTTGCTCAGCTATCTGGGGAGCGGCATTTATCGGCATTACGGATTCAGCAGCTAGGCTGGCATTGGCTCCTGTAGAGGTGCCAGTGGGAGTGTTTATGTCCTTCCTGGGAGCGCCGTTCTTCCTGTATTTGCTGAAAAAGGGCATGAAGGGGTGAGGTCATGGAAAAAACAAAAAATGTAGTGCTGGAGGCATGTCATGTAAAAGCAGGCTATGGGGAAAGGCTCATAGCCAAGGACATGAGCCTTCAAGTCAATCGTGGAGATGTGCTTTCCATTATTGGGCCCAATGGCTCTGGCAAGTCCACTCTGCTAAAGGCACTAGCAAGGCTCCTGCCCCTGCAGTCTGGAGAAATTATCCTGGAGGGGAAAAACATCCAGGCCATGAATGAAAAAGAAATCGCCCAGATAATGGCTGTAATGCCTCAGAGTACAGAGTTCCCAGGAGATGTAACAGTTCGTGAATTGGTATCATTGGGGCGGATGCCCTACCGTGGTTTCTTTGATGAATTTGGCACCAAGGACAAGGCAGTGGTAGATAGAGCCTTGGAGCTTACCAATATGACGGAATACCAGCATCGCAGCGTTATGGCACTATCCGGCGGAGAGCGGCAACGGGCACGACTGGCACTGGCATTAGCCCAGGAGCCACGGGTACTGCTGCTAGACGAGCCAACCACCTATCTGGATATCCGCCATCAGTTGGATCTTATGCTGCTGATACGCAGGCTCCACCAGGAGCTAGGCCTCACAGTAGTCATGGTGCTCCATGACCTAAACCATGTAGCCCGGTTCAGTAGCCGGGTAGTAGCAGTAAAGGCAGGACAGATAATCGCTGATGGGTCAGTAGAGAAAGTATTCCAGGAAGAACTAATCAAAGAACTCTACGGAGTAGAGAATACAATCATGGAGCTAGAGCAGTCTGGGCAAAAGCACTTAGTCTGTCTGCCACATAATATAATTAGTGCATGAATAGTGAATATATACGAACTGGTTCTAGCCATGGCAGTGCCCTTGCAGGCACGCTCTCGCTATTTTTCTCGCCTAGCGGATGCTAAGCTCTCGTGAGGGGCATGATAGCTGGTTGCTATCATGGCTCACGAATCGCTAAGCACCGAGGCTCGAAGAATACCTGCTACGGGCACATGCCATGTCTCTCACCAGTTCTGCTTGCGGCAATATCTAATTTGCGTTAAATCACAATAAAGATTTAGTTATTTGTTCATACATTTAGGAGGAAAAATAATGAAGAGTATAGTAGTAGTATCTAGCCTTACCGGCAACACTTTGAAGTTGGCTAGTGCCGTAGCCT
>CAVFWX010000202.1:0-3097 GCA_963626225.1 Anaerotignum sp. | reverse complement strand
GTATATCGACAACGCCCAGAAGAACAAGACCTATCATATCCTTTCTGGTAATGCCGGTGTGATTAACGAGGGCAATGTATGGAAAAATAATAATATCATCGCCGCCAGCTCTTCCTTGCTGAATTTTACTGGTGTCGTGAATACCAACAGCTTTGATGTAACCGCCAAGGTTCAGTCCCTCAGGGATGTCTTTGGCAGTGATGTTATCGCACCAAATACCTATGATGCCGCCCTGCAGGACAGCACCGAAAACGCTGCTTCCAATTTTGTTCTGGCTGCTGCTGAGTACAATACCAACAGCACCAAGGCAGCCCAGGCTACAGCCCTGAACAGTGCCGCCTCCATGACGGAGCAGGCCGGTGTTTCCCACAGCACCTACGCTGTGAGCAATCTGCTGACAAATGCAGCGGCAGACCATATGTCTCTGGCCAGCCAGAAGGAGCACGACAAGGATGTATGGGCCAAGTACATCCACACCAAGGAGAATATCTCCGGTTTGGATATAGCCAATACAGGGGCTAACTATGATGCCCAGTACAACGGCATTGTCATCGGCACCGATCTCTACAGGAAGGGCAAGGCCACCGTTGGTGCAGCCTTTACCTATGTGGATGGCAATATCAACGGCAGCAATGCAGCATCCAGTACCCGCAACGAGGCCAACTACTATGGTGCCAGCCTCTACGGCAGCATCCAGAATAAGGATAGTGCCATCATCGGGGATATTACCTATCTCCATGGCTCCCACGATATTTCCCAGTACAACAGCGGCTACAAGTTTACTGGTGATGCCAAGTCCGATGCCTTTGGCTTCGGTGTCCGTGCCGAAAAGAGCTTCCAGGCCGGTGCCGGCAAGCTGGTGCCTTATGCAGGCCTGCGCTACATGCACCTGGGAACTGGCAACTACACCAACTCCATTGGCATGAGCTATGACACAGATAATATGAACCTGTGGCTGTTGCCAATAGGCGTGAAGTACAGTGCCGACATCAAGTCCGGCAGCTGCACCTTCCGTCCGGTAGCCGAGCTGGGCTATGTATGGAACATGGGGGACCGCAGCGGCACCCAGAAGGTAGGCTGGAACGGTGCCAGTGACAGCTTCGGCTACGATGTAGCAGACAGAGGCAGCTGGTTTGGCCGCCTGGCCTTTGAGGTGGAGCAGAACAATCTCACCTACAGCCTGGGCTTCGAGTACCAGAAGGGCAGCAGCGTCAAGTCCAACCGCTGGGTAGCCAGCCTGAACTGGAGCTTCTAACTAAATAGCCTTCATAATTTCCCTTACAAGGAGATTACCCAATATTCCAAAGCAGCCAGCTTCTCATATTGAACTGCTTCCCGTCAAGTAGACAATCAAAAAATAAAATTTTCTGCCATCAGATTTAGTCTGGTGGCAGTTTTTATGCTGCCGCCAGATATTGCTTGTGTTTCTCCATTGGTGTCAATACACCTAACTTTCTTTGTAATCGCCGATAATTATAGTATTTTATGTAATCCTCTATCATCGTCACAAGGGAATCCCTGTCTGTGAATCTCCTGCCATAGTATCGTTCACGTTTCAAGATTCCCCAGAATCCTTCCATCGGACCGTTGTCTATACATTTTGCTACCCTGGACATGCTCTGGGTCATGCCGACAGCTTCAAGCTTGGCATGGAAGGCTCGATTAGTGTACTGAAATCCCCGATCCGAGTGGCATAGTGGTGTCGCTCCAGGATTGTCCATAATGGCTGCATCAAATGTGCTAAATACCAGTGCATTATTATTTGAATCTCCTATAACAAACTTCACAATCCTTCTGTCGTATAGGTCGAGAATTGCACTTAGATAAAGCTTGTGAACCTCAACCCCAATGTAATACTTAAATTCCGTGACATCTGTCAACCATTTCTTGTTTGGTGCTTCTGCCGTAAATTCCCTATTCAGGACATTCTCGGCAATAAACTGAGGATTGGTAGCCTGCCTGGTGCATCCATTGTTGCTGTATTTGATGGTGGATTTTATGCCTTTTTTTCGGCAGATACGGAGTATCCGTTTGTCGTTTGCCTTTATATTATGATACCGTTCCAGCTCATCACGAATCCGCCGGTAGCCTTTATCCGGACTAGCCGTATGAATCCTTTCAATCTCATCGGCAATCCGTTTGTTTTCTGCTTCGCAGGGCGGAATATCCCTGCGAAGCCACTTATAGTATGCAGCACGGCTTACATTCCCTAATCTGCAAAGCTGGCCTACCGGATAGCCATGTCCTTCATGTTCATCCTTGATTGCCTGATAGATCCGTGCATTTCGCACCAGGCTCAGTCCCACATCCTCTCTATTTCCTTTAGTTTTTTTAGGAAGGATACCTCCATCTCAGCACGTTTCTTTTCGGCTCGCAGAATTCTGTTTTCAGCCCGGAGCTTCTCCAGCTCGGACATCTCCCCAAAAGGCTTTGTCCTGCCACGCCTGTCCCTAAGGGCTTCAACTCCGCCGGACTCATATTTAACGGTATAGTTTCGTGCCTGCTGGTATGATACGCTGTACTTTTCTGCTGTCTGAGCATAATTGTGCTCATGAGCGATGCAATATTGAACAATTTCCACCCGTTCATCGAAGGTTGTCTTTCTCCCCTTGGCCATAATAACTGTTCCTCCAGTCCTAAAAGTTTTCAGTCCATCATGACCATTATACTTCTTTATCCAGCTGCGTAGTTGGTAATTTGACTTGATTTTGTATTTTTTGCATATCTCCTGCAGCGAACCTTTTCCAGCAAGGTACTCCGCCACAGCCTGTTCCTTGAATTCTTTAGAGTAGTGCTTATTGCCATTCCGGATAAATGCCTCTTGCCCCATTGATTCATAATTAGCAATCCAGTAGCGAATATTGCTTCTCTTAATACCAAATTTCTTGGCAATTGCATTCTGAGAAAATTTTCCAGTTAGATACTCATTAATTGCGTCCAGGATAATCTCTGGATTGATTTTTCTTTTCCTCAATTAAAATACTCCCTTCCAGGCAGACAAGCTTTTATTATTTCGCTTGTCTACCTAGAAGGGAGCATATCAAATAGTACTGTGATTGGGGTGTTTTTATGTATAAGAAAAAGAATCGTGAAAAAC
>CAVFWX010000201.1:0-3107 GCA_963626225.1 Anaerotignum sp. | reverse complement strand
AGCTGCTGGAGTGCTCATTGGAGAATGCAGAGGTACGGATGAGGCTGCAGCTGGCCTTATATATTCAAAGAAATTATTGAATATATCTAGTTGTTGACAATATGCACAGGAAAAATTCATGTAGATATGCATATTGCACAAAAAAATATAACTTTGTTGACGATGGGGATATATGACTATATAATAGCCCCATAAAAGCTAAGGCCTTTGAATTAACCAAGTAAATAACAATAAGCATGAACATTGTGGTTCCCGCTATGGCGTCTCTAGATGCCGGGCGGGAATTTTTTGTTTGGAGCTGTATTTAGCAGAAAGAGGATGATTATTATGGCAGAGAAGAAGATAGACAATGATTTTTCCCTGACGGCTGTCAGCAAGGAAGGTCGCCGGGGCATAGTATCTATGATGGCCATTATGCTGGGCTTTACCTTCTATACAGGTACTATGTTGACAGGTGGTCGCCTGGGCACCAGCCTGACCTTTACGGATTTAGCAGCAGCCCTGCTGATTGGTGACTTGATTTTGGGCATCTATACGGCACTGCTGGCCTATATGGGCGGCAAAACCGGACTTTCTACTCATCTTCTTGCCCGTTATGCCTTTGGCGAAAAGGGTTCCTACCTGGTATCCGGTATCCTGGGACTGACCCAGGTAGGCTGGTTCGGCGTCAGCGTAGTGATGCTGGCACTGCCTATCAGCAAGATTTTTGAAATTGATGTTATGCCGGTTATTCTGGTAAGCGGTGCCATGATGGTAGCTACTGCCTACTTCGGTGTCAAGTCTCTGACCATCCTTAGCATTATTGCCGTACCGGCCATTGCCATCCTGGGCTGCTATTCTTCCAGCATTTCCTTGGATGCCATTGGCGGTGTAGCTGGACTGATGGATGCCACTGATGTCAGCTCCATGACCTTGACGGTAGCTCTTAGTTTGGTAGTAGGTTCCTTTATTTCAGGTGGTACCCTGACTCCTGATTTTGCCCGTTTCTCCCGTACTCCGAAGATTGCTGTAGCTTCCACTGTAGCAGCCTTCTTTATTGGCAACATCCTCATGTTTGCCTTTGGAGCTATTGGCGGCCTGGCCACCGGCATGCCTGATATTTCCGATGTAATGATTGCCCAGGGCTTGGTTATTTCCGGCATTGTTATTCTGGGACTGAATATCTGGACTACCAACGACAACACTATTTATGCAGCCAGCCTGGCCTTCTCCAATATTACCAAGATGCCAAAGAAGAAGTGGGTTGTTATCAACGGTACTATTTCTACTGTATTTGCCATGGTGCTGTACAACCACTTTATCCCATTGTTGAGCTTCCTCAGTGCCATTATTCCACCTCTGGGTGCTGTAATGATTGTGGACTATTTCTTCCTGAACAGAAAGGCCTATGAAGGCAAGTTTGAGGATGCAAGCTTTGTAACTGTAAATCTGCCAGCTATCCTGGCTGTAGTAGTAGGCGGACTCTGCGGCCACCTGCCAGTTGGCGTAGGCTGCCTCAATGCCGTATTGGGTGCCATGACCTCCTATGCAGTAATGATGCTGGGACGGAATATGCTGGCCAGCCGTCACAATGATGATGATTTTGGCAATATGATCCAGAGCTGATAGAAAAACTGTTACGCTGTGAAAACAAGAAGCTGAAGGAGCTGTGTATTATGAAGAAGCTGTACAAAAATGCGAGATTGGCAGGCAATGGAATCCTGCAGGATATAGTAGTAGAAAATGGTTGCTTTGGGGCCATTGGGACAGGAATTTCCACTGAAGCAGATGAAGTTATTGACTTAGGAGGCAGGCTGGTAATTCCACCGTATGTAGATCCGCATCTCCATCTGGATTATGTATATACAGCCCAGGGGGAAGGATTCAACAACGGTACCGGTACTCTTTTTGAGGGAATCCAGCGTTGGGCCGAGATGAAGGAAAATGCTGACCCTGAGGAAATCAAGGCCAGGGCAAAGCGTGCTGTCAAGGAAGAGATGCTGGCTGGTGTCCAGTATATCCGTACCCATGTAGATGTGACAGATCCTAAGCTCACTGCACTGAAAGCCATGCTGGAAGTGAAAGAGGAATTGGCTGATCTGGTAAATATCCAGATTGTAGCCTTTCCACAGGAGGGCATGTATGGCTACCCTGATGGGGACAAGCTGGTGGAAGAGGCCATGAAGCTGGGGGCAGACTGCGTAGGCGGCATTCCTCATTATGAGCTGGCCAGGGAGTTTGGCGAAAAGTCCATTCATAAGATAGTGGAGTTGGCAGTCAAGTATGACAAGCTCATTGATGTACACTGTGATGAGACCGATGATGATCAGTCCAGATTCCTAGAGCTGTTGACCGCCTTGGCCTATATGGAAGGAATTGGCGAGAGAACTACAGCCAGCCATACTTGTTCCTTTGGTTCTGTAAATAATTCATATGCATTCCGCATGATTTCGAATTTCAAGAAAACCGGCATTAATTTTGTTTCCTGTCCAACAGAAAATATCTTTCTCCAGGGACGGCAGGACACCTATCCCAAACGCCGTGGCCTGACCAGGGTAAAGGATCTCTATGAAGCAGGCATCAATGTATGCTTTGCCCAGGATTCCATCTGCGATCCGTGGTACCCTCTGGGAAATGGCAATATGATGAATATATTGGATCATGGCATTCATATTTGCCAGATGATCTATACTGGTGAAATGCACAAGGCCTTTGAGATGGTTACTACCAATGGAGCCAAGGCTATGAATCTTCAGAATGAATACGGCCTGGAAGCAGGCAAGCCAGCCAGCTTCCTGGTGCTGGATGCAGATTCTTCCTTTGAGGCTGTCCGCAACAGGGTAGGCGTGCTTCGCTCTGTACGCAGGGGACAGGAGCTGTTTGTCCGCCAGCCAGCTGTAACAGAAGTAGCAGCAGAATTTTTGAAATAAAGTGAAATAAAAGCAGCTGTCTTAGCAATATGATGTAAGGCAGCTGCTTTTTTGCAAAAAAATTGTATTCGCCAGGTAAAATAAGATGGTGTATAATTAAAATAAAGAAGTATTTTTACGGTGGTGACTTGTATGACAGGTACAATAAGAAATACAGATGAGCTGGAATTTGCTGTTTTCTGCATAGAGAATTTGGCA
>CAVFWX010000200.1:0-3184 GCA_963626225.1 Anaerotignum sp. | reverse complement strand
ACATCGGGGTTACGACGAGGCTTGCCGAGTCTTATCCCCATGGCTAAAGCGAGGGGTTTTACGGCGTTTGTGATAAAAATTCCTACTTCACCTATATAACAGTAATTATACCCTCTAATGGGCTAAAAGGCAAACGAATTTTGCTTCCTGTTGAATTTTTCAACCAAAGCGAATATACATGCCATCCCTGTTCCTGACTACAACGTCCCCATATCAAAAGCAAGTCATTTCTTTTTCAGCAAAAACCGGCGGATAAAGCCCAGGTTGTTGAATATCCGCAGCCCCAGGGCCAAAAGTGCCACATAATAAAGGTCAATGCCCAGCCTGTCCCCCACATAGACCAAAAAAGCCGCCAACAGTGCGTTGGAGAAAAAGCCGGAAATAAAGATCTTGTCGTCAAAAATCCCCTCGCTGGCTGCCCTCATTCCACCAAATACAGAGTCCAGTGATGCCATCAGGGCAATGGAAAACAGCTTGGAATACGCCACCGGAATGCTCCAAGGGAACATAAATCCCAGCACCATGCCTAGTATCAGGCCTGCAACTGCCAAAACCATGGTCATTCCTCCTGTTTCTCAGACTTCAATGCATATTTGTAGCTAATGGCGTTCTTGTAGGCAGGAATCCACACCTTTTCCGGAGTTTCCACCTTCAGGGTAATGCCCCACACCTTCAGGGTATCCGCAACGCCTCCCCGCATGTTGATGGCGTTTTCCAGATCCTTGCTGTTGCCAATGGCCCTTATCTCAAAAGGCGGAGCCGAGCGAACATTGTTTACCGACACCGTAGGCCCGGCACAGCGAATCTCCGAGTTGGCCGTCAGCCGCTGGCCGTTAAGGGAAATCGCCTCCGCCCCGGCTGCCCTCAGCTCGTTGATGACCTTTAGCAAATCCTCATCGTGAACCAGATAAAGGTTGGCATCGGTGCCAGCATTGCTTTTCTGGGTGCTGTCGTCAATGGTAACGATAATCCCCGGCCCCTCCAGGGCGGTACTGCCGGACAAAAGCTCAATATCCTGGGACACCCGCCGTCCCTGCTCCGCCCCGGCACTTTCCCTTATATCCTTCAGCTCATCTTGGAGGCTGGCGTTCTCCGACTCTAGCTGCTGGAGCCTCTCTGTCAGCACCTCCACCCGCTGGGCAGGCATGCCCTTGTTTATATCCTGGGTAGTACGGAACTGCACAGCCAGCATAAACCCCAGCACCATGCACACGCAGGCAATGGACAGCCGTCCCTTTTCTATTCGCATTTGCCATATCTCCCTTCCAGATACAAATTTTGCAAAAAATACCTCAAAGCCCCAGCATCACTGCTTCAGCCGCACGGAGTACACCTCAAACCTGGCATCCACATAGGCAATAGGACGTTTGGCCTCCTGTAGCTCCTTCAGCACGCTCTTGGTCACCTCCACCTTGCCGGCAAGCTCGTCCAAGGCTCCCAGGCGGATCTGGACAGACCCGGCGTAGATGCTTACATCATCAGGATTGGAAATGTTGATTTCCGACAGGCTCTGGATACATTCCTCCGGCAGCTGGGCCAAAAAGCTAAAAACCTTTGCCAGCTGGGGATCCTGAATCACATCCCCCACAAAAAGCCCTCCGGCAGTGGTTCCCGTTATGAGAGGCACCGGCATATCAATCAATGTCCGATGGGCCTCCAGCACCACTCCGTCAGCTCCCGCCTCCACATAGCCATAATCGCATTGGAGCATGGCCACCGGCAGCCTTTCCGTTATAGTGATGTCCAGCTGGCTAGGAAAGCTCCGCTGCACCACCGCCTGGTCAATGCGAAGGTCCTTTACCAGGTTCCGCCGCACCTCGTCAGTCTGAAGCTGAAAAAGGTTTTCCCCCAGATGCACCCCACCTACCCGGACAATATCCTCATCCTGCACATAATGGTTGCCGTGAATATTGATGGTTCTCAGCACAAAAATCGGTGAAACAGCACAGGCCAGCACCGCCAGCACTGCCACCAGGCCAATCAGCATAGCGGTCATGGAGCCTGCCGATATAGTCTTATCCTTTTTTTTGTCCATAGGATCATCCTTTACAAATCTTTTGCCCCTGGGTAATGTACCTGGCTCTCTGGCTACGGCTCATTTGCCTGCCTCAATCTGCCGTCCCTGGCTCACCTTCCCAGTTGCTCCCCTCTCGTAGCCTACCTATTATATTTACTCTCTATATCCGGCCATTGCCAAAATCCTGCTGCAAAGCTCAGGGAACTCAATCCCCGCTGCCCTTCCTGCATCAGGCACCAGTGAAGTCTCCGTCATGCCAGGTACCGTGTTTATCTCAATGGCATAAGGCTCGTTCATTTCATCCAGCATAAAATCCACTCTGGCCATGCCCACGCAGCCGCAGACAGCACAAGCACGGATGGCAATGCTGTTGACCGCCTTGGCCACTTCCTCCGGGATAGGTGCCGGGATAATATGGGAAGAAGCCCCCACCTTGTACTTGGTTTCATAGTCGTAGCGGCCTGTTACTGTGGTAATCTCGATGATAGGCAAAGTCTCATAATGCTCCTCATTGCCCCAAACAGCTACTGTCAGCTCCCGACCCTTGATAAACTCCTCTACAAGGATTTCAGAATCGTATTTAAAGGCCTCCTGCAGAGCACTATCCAGTTCCTCCGCCTTTTCCACGATAATTACGCCAATGCTGGAACCCTGAGAAGAAGCCTTTACCACAACTGGCAGGCCAAATTCCTGCAATATTTCCTCAGAGAGGTCACGCTTGCCGTATTCAAAACGGAAATAAGTATGGGCACGTGGGGTAGGAATCCCCTCAGCCATAAAGAAACGCTTGGTGGCAACCTTGTCCATGGTAACAGCGGCGGCCTTTACCCCGGAGCTGGTATAAGGAATCCCCAGCATGTCAAGGGTGCCCTGGATAATGCCGTCCTCACCGAAGCGGCCATGAAGGGCATTAAAGACAAAATCCGCTCCGCTTTCCACAATCTGCTTTGGGAAATTCACCGGATCCAGCTCCAGGCCCTCAGCGTTGTAGCCCTTGGATTTGAGGGCATTGAGGATGGCGGTGCCGCTGCGGCGGGAAACCTCCGCCTCCGTGGACGGCCCACCCATAACAACTACAATTTTCTTCATATATTTTTCTCCTATTACCTATTCAGCAGCTCCACCAGCTCTTCCCCGCATTTCACAATATCTCCTGCCCCCATGGTG
>CAVFWX010000199.1:0-3251 GCA_963626225.1 Anaerotignum sp. | reverse complement strand
CAGAGGATATATTACATACTGGGAAAATTTTTCCTGACAAAAATTGCCGCCAGATAATATGCTATTTTGTTGCAGGTGAAACATAATCAGGAAAGAGCCTTAGTAGTACCATCTCGCGGCACTACTAAGGCTCCTGTTGTATCTGTGTATTTTTTTATTTTGCCATAGCCTGCTGCAATGCTTCCTGCTCCTCTGCTGTCATAGCATAGGTGGACTGGCCGTTAACAATAGGCTTGGCATAGCTGCGGGAATCTTCCCGGGCAAATATACTAGAAAGTACCACGCCGTTGTTGTAGCTATCCAGCATGGCAACAGCATAGCTAAGGTCGCTGCCCATATCCTCAAAGGCTCTGAATCTTACAATAGCCACCTTGGTCATCGCCTGGGCCAGCAGCTCCTTGATGGCTTTGTTTTCCTCCCAAAGCTTGGCGTTTTCATCAACTACAGCCTTGGTGCTGTCAATACAGCCCATCAGCATCCGCTCCAGATTGGCACCATCCACCCCGGTCATCATCTTCTTGTATCTTTTCTTCATATAATTTAGGTTATAGAAAAGATTAATAATAATAAGGTACATAACCACAACCAGAACCAGTAGGATTCCTACCATATAGCTCAGGTTGTTGGTTACAAATTCCATAATATCTACATTTGCCATTAAATACTGTCTCTCCTTAATATATCAGACATTGAGCTTGCCTGTGGTAGAATACTGCCGCAGCATAGCCAGACGTGCTTCCTTGCTTAGCTCCTGCCCATTATTCTGCTGCTGGCTGCCCAGTTGCTCCAGCAAAGCAATCAGATTGCCTAAATCCTCCTGGGACACAAAATCAATCTCCAACTGCTGCTTCCTGCCCTTTTGCTTGATACGGACATTGGTGCCCAGTAGAAGCTTGAGCTTGTCCTGGGCCTGCTGATAGAAAATATCCTGGCTGACTGCTTCCTGCGGCTTTTCTGCCTGCTGCTCCAAATACTCCGGATTTTTCTGCAGCTTCTTCACCAATGCCTCCACCTGGCGGGCAGAAAGCTCATTAGCTACTATATATTCTGCCGCCTTGTCCTGCAGCTCAGACTCCTCCAGTCCTAGCAAAGGCTTGGCCTGTCCCATGGAAATAGTGCCCTCTGTCAGCATCTCCTGTACCTTTTCAGACAGCTTCAGCAGCCGCAAAAAATTGGCAATATGGGAACGGCTCCTGCCTACCTTGGCAGACAGCATTTCCTGGGTAAGTCCATAATCAGACAATAGATGATGATATGCCTTTGCCTCCTCAATGGCATTGAGGTTTTCCCGCTGAATATTCTCAATCAGTGCCACCTCTGTCATCTGGGCATCATTGTATTCCCGCACTAGAGCTGGGATAGTTTTCTTTCCTGCCTGACGAGCCGCCCGGAAGCGTCTTTCTCCGGCAATCAGTTCATAGCCTTTGACGGTTTTCCTTACCAGCACCGGCTGCAACACCCCATATTGACTAATGGATTCCTCAAGGGCATCCAATGCAGCCTGGTCAAATTCTCTGCGAGGCTGATTGGGATTTGCCGTTATTTTATCCATCTCTAGCTCCACCACAGCCTGTCCGCTGACAGTATCGGAAGTTTTTTCCCCCTGAGGTGAGGCCGCTATGGTCTTTGCCTGGCTTTGAGTGCTTTTACCTAGACCAAAGGCACCTAGGCCTTTGCCCAGACCCCCAAACTTTTTACTCATGGTCTACTACCTCCTCTGCCAAATCTGCATAAGCCTTAGCTCCCTTGGAGCTGGCTGCATAGGCAAAGATAGGCTTGCCGTAGGATGGTGCTTCGCTAAGGCGTACATTACGAGGAATCCTAGTCTGATATACCTTGTCCGGGAAGTGGTTCCGTACCTCCTGGGCTACCTGTTCTGACAAATTGATACGGGAATCATACATGGTCAGCACCAGTCCCTCAATATCCAGCTCTTCATTGAACTGCTCCTGCACCAGCTGGATAGTGGACAGCAACTGGGACAGGCCCTCCAGGGCATAGAACTCACACTGTAGCGGCAGCAAAACAGAGTCTGCCGCAGTCAGGGCATTCAAAGTTACATGACCCAAAGATGGCGGGCAGTCAATAATGATATAATCATAAATCCCTTTTACGGTCGATACCGCCTTTTTTAGCCGATCGAGCTTGTCCTCTGCCTCCACCAGCTCCACCTCGGCACCGGCCAGATCCATGACAGCAGGAGCTACATCCAGAGCAAAATCCGTATGAATAATAATATCCCCCAGTTGCACATCATCCACCAATACATCATAAATGCTCTGCTCCAGCTCTGACTTCTCGATGCCCAGGCCGCTGGTAGCATTGCCCTGTGGGTCGCAGTCAATCAAAAGCACCCTGCGATCCATACGGGCCAGGGCTGCACTGAGATTCACCGCTGTTGTAGTCTTGCCTACGCCACCCTTCTGATTGGCTACAGCAATAATCTTTCCCAATATATTCACCACTTTCCTGATGCAGCTCGCCAAAAGCTGCATCATTTATCGTCTTTTTCTATACAGTGCTTTTATTGTACCATTATTGCATGATTTTTTCGATATTTTATTGAGAAAATCCCTAGGATTGTATGCTGTCAGAAAATATTCTTCACTTTTTCGGCATTTCTGGGGCAAAAAACCCTGCCATATCCACCTTCTCCAGCTCTAAGAGCTTTATCTTACGGTCAAGTCCGCCCCCATATCCTGTAAGATTGCCCTTTGCCCCCACCACCCGATGACATGGAATCATAATGGATATAGGATTGTGCCCAACTGCTCCTCCCACTGCCTGGGCAGACATTTTGTTAATGCCCATATCCTTGGCAAGCTGATTTGCGATTTCTCCATAAGTTATGGTCTTGCCATAGGGAATGGTCAGCATAATATCGCAGACCCTTTGGCGAAATGCCGTTGTACTATATCGCAAGGGTGGCAAGAAATCCGGCTCCTGCCCTGCAAAATAAATATCCAGCCACCGAGCTGCCTCTACCAGTAGCGGATGCTTCCTAACTGCACCTCCATTAGGCAGTCCGGTACCAAAATGCCGCTGCCCGTTAAACCACAGGCCAATGATAGCCTCATCATCACAGGCGATGGTAATAGCCCCCAAGGGTGAAATGTATTGAGCAGTATATACCATGGCTTACGCCTCCATAAAATATAATATTCTCTTTCATATTATATCACCCAAAAATAACTTCTGGCGAAAAGAAACAGCCTGTATGATACTTGCTGATGGTATCACACAGGCTGCTT
>CAVFWX010000198.1:0-3264 GCA_963626225.1 Anaerotignum sp. | reverse complement strand
AAAAAGAGCAGCCTGCGGGGTAGGCAGACTGCTCAATAGGGAGGTTATATATTTTCCATGAAAGGGTTAAATTCTGTTATGAAAAGGAGATTGCTTTATCCATTACTCCTGAATGTAGAACTCTACATCATCAATGGAGCCCCAGTTGCCTGCGTTGGCAACCATGTCAATACCAATGGTGGCCTTGCCATCCTTTACCTCAACGTCACGGATGGTCCACTGATGCCAATCATTCCAGCCGGTATCGGAGATAACAGCAGACTTCTCACCAGCAGAGGTCTTCACCATAAGGGTGTAATAATGCTGTCCGCCGCCACCCTGAGTCCAGCAGGAAACAGTGTACTTGCCATCCTTCAGGCCCTCAAAGCTCTGGGTAGCCTGGAACTTGAACCCCTTGTCAGCCCAGTAGTGCATAGCACTCTTGCCCCGGGCATCACCAGCAGATCCAACGGTATTCACTGCATCCTTGTCACCAGTAATGGTCCAGCCATCCAGATTGCCATTCTCAAAGTTGCCGTTCTTTACCAGATTTACCTTCTTGATAACATCAATGGAAGCAACAGCAGTCTTGCCGTCTACCCCCTGAACGGTGCCCTTTACGGTGTACTTGCCGGCTGCATCAAATACAGGAGCCTCATTTTCCCAAGTAACAGGCATGGTCTTTACTACATCATTTTCATAAACCACGCTGACCTTCTTTGGCATCTCTACAGCCTGGCCTACAGAACCAGATACCAGAGAAGCCTGGATTTCCTTTACCTTGTATACCTGGGTAGGCAGGGACTGGTCGCTAACCATCTTGAATACATCCAGTGACTCCAATGCGTTACCCTGGAAATCAAACATAGCCAGGTTCTCCCACTCGTTGCCTTCGCCAGCTTTCCAGCCAGCACCCTCTACAGGAATCCAATCAGGCTCCCAATAGAAGATACCCTTGCCACGGTGATCCTTCACATTGTTTACATGCTCCATGATGTCATGAAGGCCGCTGGCCTGTCCCTGTACGCTGGACTTGTAGCCTGCGATAGCCTCCTCAGTAGGGCCAGCACAGTTCTTCTGGCTATCACCCTGGTCATTGGTAAAGGCATAGGCCGTCTCTACTACAATAACATCCTTGCCGTAGCGGTCAACCATGTCATTCATATTGTAGGAAAGCTCCTCCATGCTGCCATGCCAGAATGGATAGTAGGAGAAACCGATTACATCAAAATCATTTACGCCATTATTGACGATAAGCTGGTCAAAGAAGCTGCGATACAAGGCGTTGTTGTTGCCGTTGGCAAGATGCACCATGCGGATTACCTGATGGTTTGGATCGTTGTCCTTTACAGCCTTCAATCCCTGGGCAATGGCATCTGCCAGTGCCTTATAACCCTCTGGGGTATCGGTTTTGCAAACAGGCCACAGCATGCCGTTGTTCAGCTCGTTGCCGATCTGCACCATATCAGGAGTTACCCCGGCTGCGTTGAAATCCTTCATAACCTTGGCGGTGTAGTCATAAACATCCTTTGCCAGCTGCTTGGCGTTGTGCTTTTCCCAAGCCTTTGGTGGATACTGCTTGCCTGGATCTGCCCACCAGTCACTGTAGTGGAAATCTACCAGAACCTTCATACCCAATGCCTTGGCACGGGTAGCAACCTCCAGAGCCTTCTTCTCGTCGGTTACGCCGCCGCCGTTGCCCTCAGGGCCATAGGAATATGGATCATTCCAAATGCGGACACGAACCCAGTTGATGCCCTTTTCCTGAAGGATGGTCAGGCAGTCCTTCTCCACGCCGTTGTCGTAGAACTTGCCTCCCAGACGCTCCAACTCTGGAATCATGGATACATCAGCACCCTTGATGAAGTCATCGCTGATGCCAGCAATAGGATTTACCTTTACAGCAGCTTCAGCACTACTGACCCCAAAGGAAGTGCCCAGCATGGCAGAGCCAGCCATGAGAGCGGCCATTACATAGGCAGTAAGCCTGGATTTGTTTGTCTTCTTCATAGTTTTACCCCTTTTTAATAAAACCCTTGGCGGATTCCCCGAAAAATGGATTGCAACCCCCATGTAGGGGAATCCTTGCCAAGAGGAAAGTAGACCAGATTTTGAAAATTAGAAGCTATAGGAGAGAGCAGCGTAGCCAACATTATTGTAGTTATCAAATGTAGTCTTGTTGTATGGCTTCAGCTTGTAGAAAGCCAGCTCCAGGTTGGTGTTCTTGGCCAGCTGGTAGTCAACAGCCAAGCCAAAGCCCTTGGTGCCATTGCCGTAGTTACTGTAGTCAGCATTGCCACCGGCAATGTTCAAGCGATGTGGCCAGCCCTTGGAATCAAGGGATGCATTACCCAAGGAGAAGTACTCAGCAAATACCTTCCAAGTGTTGGCAGTATCCCACTTCAGATTGCCGTAGGTAAGACGGGTCCAGAAGCCGTGCTTGTTTATATCCTCATTATCCTTCTGAGCACTTACATTGTTGTGTACATACTCACCGATGAGATTCCACTTCGGTGCCAGCTGACTGTTAAAACCCAAGGACAACTGGTTCATTTTGTATTTGGATTTGGTATAAGTATTCTGTAATGTGCTTCCAACACTAACATCGCTATTTGCCTTCCAAACCCAGTCCGTTTTTGTTTTTGTTACATTTCCATCAGCATCCCATTCACTCGGAACCATCACCTCTATCCAATTACCCTGAGTAACCCAGCTATTTACACCATAACTTACACTTTCGTAATCGGTTGTATTGTGTAATGCACCCAAGGTAAAACTAGTCGCTGGAGATGCCTGTACTTTTACATTTCCATAAGCAGACCATACAGTGCTAGGTGCCCAAGTGGCAGCAGATGTATCACCATAACCGATGGTAGCAGTTACCTTGTCACTAAACTTATGGGTAACATCAATACCATCAATAGGATTTTCCCAATAAATCAAGCCCTGACCTATGCTGGTTTCGTTGCGGCCTACACGCACCTGGGTACCGGCATTATCCCAAATTAAGGACAACTTATCCAAACCAAGCTTGCTCTGGTTACCAAGAACACCACCAAAGCTATTCTGACGTTCTCCACCCCAGCCATCAGTTTTGCCTGTAGTATTCTCCACCTTCAAACGACCATCTACAGTCAGATGCTCTGCCGGATTCGCCCAGAAGCCCAAACGCAGTCTCTGCTCAAACTGAGCACCTTTACCTTCACGGCTCGCGTCATTATAGTTATCGGTCAATTTCTGTTCCTTATTGCCAAAATATCTTACACGAGCATCGCCGTACCAGCC
>CAVFWX010000197.1:0-3352 GCA_963626225.1 Anaerotignum sp. | reverse complement strand
AAAGGCCACCGCCTTATCCTCATTAAATTCAATATTATTCAGCTTAGGCAGCATAGCAATCCTCCCATTGTATTCTGTGCATCGTCTCTATACCATATTTTTCTGAAGCTGGAAAAAATTATATACAGCCTGGGCTGCTGGCAAATTCATGCCATCCAGCCGGCTCATTTCTTCCACTGTAGCTTCTTTGATTTTTCCTATATCACCATAGGCCTGATACAGTATCTGCCGCCTTTTAGGACCAATGCCTTCAATATGATCCAGCACCGATACCATATTTCTTTTGCCCCTTAATCGCCTGTGATAGGTAATGGCAAACCGATGGGCCTCATCACGAATCCGTTGAATCAAAAACAATGCCTGGCTATCCCTTGGCAGGATTACAGGCTCTGATTCTCCCTCCCGGAATACCTCTTCTTCTTTTTTTGCCAAGCCTACCACCGGCACCATCAGATGCCCAGCTCCTCGGATAATCTCCAGGGCAGAGCTTAGCTGTCCCTTGCCGCCATCAATAACAATAAGATCCGGCATTTCTGCATCTGGAGCACCATAGCGGCGGGTTGTTACCTCACGCATGGACTTGAAATCATCAGGCTTGCCCTCAGCACTGCGGATTTTAAAGCGTCGGTAATCAGACTTCTTGGCTACGCCCCCTTCAAAAACCACCATGGAAGCCACTGTCTCTGACCCTTGAATATGAGAAATATCAAAGCATTCCATGCGATAAGGTGCCTGCCTCAATCCCAGATACCTGCCCAGTTCTTCTACAGCTCCTGTAGTTTGGTCATAAACCCGCTGGAGACGGCTGATGCCTTCTTCCCGCTCCCGGCGAATAACCCCCTGCTGCATCTCAGACAGCTTCTGCACTGCCAGAAGCTGATCCCTTAACCTGGCTGCCCGCTCAAACTCCAAATTCTCTGCCGCCTCTTCCATCTGCTTTTTCAAATCTATTTCTACCTGTTTGGTCTTTCCATCTAGGAAAAGGCAGATTTTTTTTATCATAGCACCATATTCATCTTCATCCACCTGATCCACACAAGGAGCCAGACACCCCTTGATATGATATTCCAGACAGGACTTACCTTTCTTCATGGTACGGCAGGTACGAAAGTGAAACATTTTCTTTAGCAGCTTTAGACATCGGTGCAACGCCGTAGCATCAGTATATGGTCCAAAGTACCTGGCTCCGTCTTCCAGCACTTTTCTAGTAATAAACACCCTAGGGAATCTTTCCTGCACCGTTATCTTCAGATAAGGGTACATCTTGTCATCCTTTAGGCTGATATTGTATTTAGGACGATATTTCTTGATGAGGTTACACTCAAGGATAAGGGCCTCAACCTCAGAGCCTGTGATGATTATTTCAAAATCATCAATATGCTCCACCATGGCTCTTACCTTTGGAGCATGCTGATGATTATTTTGGAAATACTGCCGCACGCGATTTTTTAGTATAATGGCCTTGCCTACATAGATAATCACCCCAGCCTGATCCTTCATCAGGTATACGCCAGGTCGTTCCGGCAAAAGCTGCAATTTCTCCTTAATGTTATCATTCATCCTCATCCCTCCTTGGCATAAAATCTCCCACCATATAGCTACTGTCTTTTAATCATATCACAACAGCACACTTATTCAAAGAAAATCCCCCTGCATTTTCTTCTTTGGCTATATACTGGCAGCCTTTACATATAAACATTTTTCACTTAAAATAAACTTACAGTATTTTTTCGTTATGTCCTATGAAACGGAGGATAATTATGCAGTTTAAAATGATTCACGAAAACTACAATGTGGCAGATTTGGACAAATCCATTGCTTTTTATGAGGAAGCCCTGGATATCCACGAGGTACGCCGCAAGGAAGCTCAGGACGGTTCCTTCATTATCGTCTACCTGGCCAATGCCAATTCGGATTTTGAGCTGGAGCTGACCTGGCTTAGGGATATGGATAGGCCATACAACCTGGGGGACTGCGAGTTCCACCTGGCCTTCCGCACTGATGATTATGAGGCTGCCCATGCCAAACACGAGAAGATGGGTTGCATCTGCTATGAGAATCCTGCCATGGGGATTTACTTCATCAAGGATCCTGATGGGTATTGGTTGGAGGTACTTCCTCCAGAAAAATAACTGGGAATTTATCCCATAATAAAAACGCTGAAAGTATACCCGCGTCGACCCGCTCTCGCTCCGATGTCTACCTAGCGGACACTAAGCTCTCAGAAAGACTTCGCTTTCTGAGTCGCTAAGTGCCGAGGTAGACATAGGGTCTCCTTTGGGTATAGCTTCCAGCGTTTTTTATGTGCTGCTTTTTGAGTATTTTCTGGAGAAAGTACCTTTGGGGTAAAAAAAGCTGCCCGGTGATAATACATCACAGGACAGCTTTTTTACTCATTAGAAAGGAATGTCCTCGTCTGCTACGTCGCCGCCGAAGCCGCCGGTGCTGCCGAATGGTGCACCGCCACCCTGGCTGCCGCCGTTGTCGAATCCACCGTTGCCAGCGAAGCTATTGCCACCATTGTTGCCATAGCTGTTGCTGCCACCATTATAGCCTCCATCCCCATTGTCGCTGCGGCTACCACAGAACTCGAAGTTTTCTACGATTACCTCGGTAACATAGCGCTTGTTGCCGTTGTTGTCATCGTAGTTCCGCACCTGCATACGGCCCTCTACCAGAACTTCACGGCCCTTGGACAGGTATCTGGCAAAGGTCTCAGCCTGCTGTGCCCAAATAACCAAAGGAATGAAGTCTGCCCCCTGATCCTTGCCTCTACGATTTACGGCAATGGCGGTCTGAGCCACGGACTTGCCGGTGGTGGTGGTACGCAAATCTACATCACGAGCCAGACGGCCTTTCAAAATAACCTTGTTCATCTATAAGTCCTCCATTTCATACTTTATCAAATTCTGTATCTATCATAGCAGAAACAAAGGAAAAATGCTAGGAATTTTTTAGAAAAAACATTCGCTATATATACTTATCTATATATAGAACAATTAAAAGAAACGCTGAAAGTATACCCACGTCGACTCGCTCTCGCTCATAACTCGACATAGCGGACACTAAGCTCTCACGAGGGGCATGATTTATGTCCTACCGGCATAAATCATGGCTCGTGAATCGCTAAGTGCCGATGTCGAGCAATGGTCTCCTTAGGGTATAACTTCCAGCGTTTTTCTGTGTGGCTCGAAAATATCTCCCAGTATCTATCTATTTCCACTTTTATTCTGGTACATCTGCTGGTCAGCTTCCTTGATAACCTGGTCTATGGTGCTGATGCCCTGGCGATAGACGGCATAGCCCATGGAAACATTTGGCATCACAGGGTATTTCTGCCGCCTGATGCGGT
>CAVFWX010000196.1:0-3367 GCA_963626225.1 Anaerotignum sp. | reverse complement strand
TGCCCCTCACGAGAGCTTAGCATCCGCTAGGCGAGAAAAATAGCGAGAGCGTGCCTGCAAGGGCACTGCCATGCCTTATTATAGCAGAGCAGAACTCTATTTAAATCTCAGCGATAAATGCCTTATATCCCTTGTAGGTTTCATACACATCCACCTTGCTGACAGCTTCCCATGGGGCGTGCATGCTGAGAACGCCTACGCCGCTGTCAATAACATTCATGCCATAGAGGGACATGATATAGGCAATGGTACCGCCGCCCCCCAGGTCTACCTTGCCCAGCTCCGCAGTCTGGAACTTGACATTGTGCTTGTCCAGTACGGCACGAAGCCTGCCTAAGTATTCGGCACTGGCATCGTTGGAACCGGATTTGCCTCTGGAACCAGTAAACTTCATCAGCACCATGCCCTTGCCCAGATAGGCACAGTTTTTCTTGTCATAGGCACTGGCATACAGGCTATCATAAGCGGAGCTTACATCAGAGGACAGCATATAGGAATTGGCCAAACAACGGCGGCTGGAGAGTGGGCTATATCCCCCAATGGCGTGAAGCAGCTCTGCCACCATGTTCTCAAAGAAGCGGGACTGCATGCCGGTAGCACCTACGCTGCCGATTTCTTCCTTATCCACCAGCAGGCAGCAGGAAGTACGCTCTACCTTGTCCATTTCCAGCATAGCAATCAGGGAAGTATAGGCACAAACCCTGTCATCATGGCCATAGGCCAGCACCATGCTGCGATCCAATCCCAGGTCACGAGCCTTGCCGGCAGGTACCATGGTCAGCTCTGCAGACAGGAAATCATCCTCCTCAATGCCGTACTGAGTCTTTAAAAGTTCCAGTACACCGGCCTTCACAGCTTCCTTGTCCTTACCCTTCAGTGGGTTGCTGCCAATGAGGATATCCAGATCCTCACCCTCTACTACTACAGTGGCCTTTTTCTCCATCTGCTTCTGAGAGAGATGAATCAAAAGGTCTGTTACGCAGAATACTGGATCATCATCATTTTCGCCAATGACAATATTTACTACAGAGCCGTCCTTCTTCACAACTACACCGTGGAGAGCCAAAGGCAGGGTTACCCACTGGTACTTCTTGATACCGCCATAGTAATGGGTATCAAAATAAGCCATGCCTTCTGCCTCATAGAGAGGCTTCTGCTTCAAATCCAGGCGGCAGGTATCAATATGTGCTCCTAGGATGGACATACCCTCCTCCAAGGAACGAGTACCAATGTTGAACATGGCTACTGCCTTCTTCATGCATACAGCATATACCTTATCTCCTGGCTGAAGCTTTTCGCCATTTTTGATTACATCCTGCAAGTCACGATAGCCCTTGGCCTGAGCCTGACGAACAATCTCATCAGTGCTTTCCCGCTCGGTTTTGCACTGGCTCAAAAATGCCTTATATCCCTCGTTAAGGTCATGCAGCTCCTGCTTCTCCTCATCGCTATAGCTTTCCCAGATGGAAACATCCTTCTTTTCTTCCTTTTCTTCTGCCATTTTCAGCCCTCCAATTCATTTATGATTTATTTAAGCTTTTCCAAAATCCGCAGGAAATCATCCCTATTTTCTGCCTGGTTAAAGAGGCAACGTAGCTCTGCACTGCCCTTGATACCCTTGGTGTACCAGGTGGCGTGCTTGCGCATTTCCCGTGGCCCGATATAATCACCCTTGAACTTCAGCAGCATATCCAGATGGCGGATAATAACTTCCTTCCGCTCCTCCATAGTTGGCCCCGGCAGAATTGCACCGGTGCGGAGATATTCTGTCAGCTGGCGGAATATCCAAGGATTTCCCTGAGCCGCACGGCCAACCATAACGGCCTCACAACCTGTTACCTGGCGGATTTTCGCCAAATCCTCCACTGTCCTGACATCACCATTGGCAATAACAGGAATATCCAGCTTCTGCCGCACCTGGCCGATGATTTCCCAATCGGCATGATCCTTGTAGAACTGCTCCCTGGTCCTGCCGTGGATGGCAATGGCCTGCACCCCTGCCTCCTGGGCCAGCTGGGCCATTTCCATGATGTTGATATGCTCATGATCCCAGCCAATACGCATTTTCACCGTAACAGGCATATCCACAGCACCTACCAGTGCCTTCAGCACCTGATAGGCATTTTCTGGATCTCGCATCATGGCAGATCCTTCATGATTCTTCACAACCTTGGGAGCTGGACAGCCCATGTTAAAATCTAAAATATCTGCACAATTTAGGCTCTGGACAAACTCTGCCGCCCTGGCTACGCTATCTGCTTCTGCCCCAAAAAGCTGCATGGCCATAGGCCGCTCCTCCGGCTCCGTTTTCAGCATATTCAGGGTATGCTCATTGCGATAGTTGATGCCCTTGTCGCTGACCATTTCTGAGTAAACCAGTGGGCAGCCCATTTCCCGTGCCAAGATGCGATATGGGGTGTCTGTAACTCCCGCCATAGGTGCCAGAAAGACAGGATATTGAAATTCAAAGCTTCCTATCCTCATGCATTGTTCCTTTCATAGAGCACCCTAAGGCCAGTCAAGGTCAGGAAATAATCTATCCTTTCAATGGTCTTGGACTCCTTGGCAATCATCTTGGCAAAGCCGCCGGTGGCGATTACCTGCATTTCCTGGCCAAATTCCTTCTTGATGCGATGGACAATGGCATCAATATGGCCGGCAAAGCCAAAAATCAATCCTGCCTGCATGCCATTGATGGTATTACGGCAGATAATATTCTTCGGTGTTACCAGCTCAATGCGAGGCAGCTTGGCAGCCCGCTGAAAAAGAGCCTCCGCCTGGGTTCCCAAACCTGGGGAAATAACGCCCCCCAGGAAATCCCCGTTGGCATCTACCACATCAAAGGTAGTAGCTGTACCAATATCAATAACAATGGCAGGGCCGCCATACTGCTCAAAGGCTCCCACCACGTTGACAATGCGGTCAGCACCGATTTCACGAGGATTTTCGTATTTCAGCTTGATGCCGGTCTTGATGCCAGGGCCTACAATCAAAGGACGCAGGTGAAAATACCGCTCACACATCTTTTCCAATGGAATAATCAACGGCGGCACAACTGAGGAAATAATCACCGCATCAATATCCGACAAGGCAAAGCCATGATGCTTAAAAAGGCTTTCCATCAAAAGGCCGTACTCATCGCTGGTTTTCTGGCGGTCTGTGGAGATACGCCAATGATGCTGCAACTTTTTGCCAATATATGTACCCATGACAATATTGCTATTGCCAATATCTATAACTAAGAGCATAAAATCCCCCATATTTTTTCCTTATGATTTTTTTATTTCCAACCCATTCGCCACGAACTTATAGATTATGAAAAGGTATGGCATGTGCCTGAAGCAGGTATTCTTCGAGCCTCGGCACT
>CAVFWX010000195.1:0-3395 GCA_963626225.1 Anaerotignum sp. | reverse complement strand
TATAGGAGGTAGAAACAGTGTACAACAAGGTTGACACAAACCTAAACTTCGTAGACAGAGAAGCCGAAGTTTTGAAATTCTGGAAAGAAAACGACATCGCCAACAAATGCATCAGCAGCCGCGAAGGCTGTGACACCTTCACATTCTATGATGGCCCACCAACAGCCAACGGCAAGCCCCATATCGGCCACGTGCTGACCCGTGTTATCAAGGATATGCTGCCACGCTATCAGTCCATGAAGGGCAAGAAGGTTCTCCGCAAGGCTGGCTGGGATACCCACGGCCTGCCAGTAGAGCTGGAGGTAGAGAAGCTCCTTGGTCTGGACGGCAAGGAACAGATCGAGAAATACGGCATTGAGCCATTTATCAAGAAGTGCCGTGAGTCCGTATGGAAGTACAAGGGCATGTGGGAGGAATTCTCCGATGTAGTTGGCTTCTGGGCTGACATGGAGCACCCATATATCACCTACGAAAACGACTATATCGAGTCCGTATGGTGGGCACTGAACGAAATCTGGAAGAAGGGCCTCCTGTACAAGGGCCACAAGGTAGTACCTTACTGCCCTCGCTGTGGCACCCCTCTGTCCTCCCATGAGGTAGCTCAGGGCTACAAGGATGTAAAGGAACGCTCTGCCATGGTAAAGTTCAAGGCCAAGGACGAGGAAAACACCTACTTCCTGGCATGGACCACCACTCCATGGACCCTGCCTTCCAACCTGGGTTTGGTAGTAAACCCAGAGGTAGACTATGTAAAGGTAGCCTATGAGGGACAGAATCTAATCATGGCTGAGGCTCTGGTTGAGTCCGTATTTGCCAACAAGGAAGGGGAGCACCCTGTTGTTGAGCGTTTCAAGGGCAAGGATTTGGAACGCCGTGAGTATGAGCCTCTCTATCCTTATGCAGAGGGCAAGATTAACAAGAAGGCCTTCTACGTAATGTGTGACGGCTACGTAACCACCAGCGATGGTACCGGTATCGTACATACCGCTCCTGCTTTCGGTGAGGACGATGCTCGGGTTTGCCGTGACTACGATATGCCTTTTGTACAGTTTGTTGATGCCAAGGGCAATATGACCGCAGAAACCGACTGGGCCGGCACCTTCGTCAAGGATGCAGATCCATTGATTCTGGATGACCTGAAGCAGAGCGGCAAGCTCTTTAAGGCACCAAAGTTCGAGCATAGCTATCCACACTGCTGGCGTTGCGATACTCCGCTGATTTACTATGCTCGGGAGTCTTGGTTTATCAAGATGACTGCCGTAAAGGAAAAGCTCATTGCCAACAACAACACCATCAACTGGATTCCTGACTCCATCGGCAAGGGACGCTTTGGGGAGTGGCTGGAGCACGTACAGGATTGGGGCATCAGCCGCAACCGTTATTGGGGTACTCCGCTGAACGTATGGGAATGCTCCTGCGGCCATCAGCACTCCATCGGTTCCATTGCAGAGCTGAAGTCCATGTCCGACAACTGCCCAGAGGAAATCGAGCTTCATCGTCCATATATCGACGCTGTTACCATCAAGTGCCCAGAGTGCGGCGGCCAGATGAAGCGTGTACCAGAGGTTATTGACTGCTGGTTTGACTCCGGTTCCATGCCTTTTGCCCAGTGGCATTATCCGTTTGAGAACAAGGAAATCTTCGATGAGCGCTATCCGGCAGACTTTATCTCCGAGGCTGTGGATCAGACCCGTGGCTGGTTCTACTCCCTGCTGGCTATCTCCACCTTGCTCTTTGACAATGCCTCCTACAAGAACGTTATCGTTCTGGGTCATGTTCAGGACAAGGACGGCAAGAAGATGAGCAAGTCCAAGGGCAATGCCGTAGATCCTATGGATGCCCTCCGCAAGCACGGTGCAGATGCCATCCGTTGGTATTTCTACGAAAACAGTGCTCCATGGCTGCCAAACCGCTTCCATGATGATGCAGTACAGGAAGGCCAGCGCAAGTTCATGGGTACTCTCTGGAATACCTATGCTTTCTATGTGCTCTATGCCAATATCGACAACTTTGATGCCACTCAGTACCAGCTGGAGTACGACAAGCTCTCCGTTATGGACAAGTGGCTCCTGTCTCGTCTCAACACCCTTATCAAGGCTGTTGATGCCAACCTGGCCAGCTACAAGGTAACAGAAACCGCCAAGGTTCTTCAGGACTTTGTGGATGAGCTGTCCAACTGGTATGTACGCCGCAGCCGTGAGCGTTTCTGGGGCAAGGACATGAACCAGGACAAGATCAATGCCTACATGACCCTGTACACCGCATTGACCACTTTGGTAAAGCTGGCTGCTCCAATGGTGCCTTTCATCACTGAGAGCATCTATCGCAATCTGGTATGCAGCGTAGACAGCAGTGCACCTATTTCCGTACATCTCTGTGACTTCCCTGTAGCTAACGAAGCATATATTGATGCTGAGCTGGAGGCAGAGATGGAGCTGGTACTGGAAATCGTTGTACTGGGTCGTGCTGCCCGCAACGCCTCCAATATCAAGAACCGCCAGCCAATCGGCAATATGTATGTGAAGGCTGACCGCCAGCTGGATGATTTCTTCAAGGAAATCGTAGCCAGCGAGCTGAACCTGAAGGCTGTATCCTTCAAGGACGACATGGAGGAGTACCTGTCCTACAGCTTCAAGCCACAGTTCAAGGTACTAGGTCCAAAGGTTGGCAAGCAGATTGGCGAGGTAAAGGCTGCCCTGGCTGCCATCAATGGTCACGCTGCCAAGGCTGAGCTAGAGTCCACCGGCAAGCTGAAGCTGGCTTTGAAGTCCGGCGAGGTAGAGCTGACTGCTGAGGATGTGGATATTACCATGTCCCAGACTGAGGGCTTTGCTACCCAGCGCTATGGCAATGTAACCATCGCCCTGGAAACCACTTTGAGCCAGGAGCTCATTGAGGAAGGCTTTGTCCGTGAGATCATTAGCAAGCTCCAGACCATGCGCAAGGAAAACGGCTTTGAGGTAGTAGACCATATTGCCGTATATGCTGCCGGCAACGATAAGCTCACCGACATCATGAGCCGCAATGAGGACTTATTGAAGAAGGTAGTGCTGGCAGACAGCATCACCTACGGCAATACCGACGGCTTCGTCAAAGAGTGGAACATCAACGGCGAGGACATCACCCTGGCTGTAAAATAAGCCTATATCCACGACGAAGGCTAAACAGAATATCTAAGCACTAAAATACCGGCCATAAGGTTAGGCAAGATTCCTAACCCTACGGCCGGTTTTGTTGTATAATAGTATTAGCATAACAAAGCCCCAGGACAGGAGGTACAGGATGAACAGAGAAACTGCTGAGTTCGTAATATACATTATCAACGAAATTGCCAATAGTAAAGGCAAATCAACCCCACAGGTATATAAAGCTATGTCGGAAACAGGCTGTATCAA
>CAVFWX010000194.1:0-3416 GCA_963626225.1 Anaerotignum sp. | reverse complement strand
ACTTTTTGTGTATTCATCGAGCTTTTTCGCACAATAATGATGAAAGAGGGATAGATATGGACTTGAATCTAAAGGATAAAATTGCTGTAGTGACTGGGGGAACTAAGGGGATTGGCTTTGCTATTGCTAAGGTGTTGTTGCAGGAGGGGGCGAAGGTTACTGTCTGTGGCAGGAACAAGGTGGATTTGGCAAGGGCTGTAGCGGAGCTGAGCCGCTATGGTAGCATATCTGGCTGTGCTCTGGATGGCAGCACCGAGGAGGGCATGGAGACCTTGGCAAGGGCTGCTGCTAGTAGTGGCAGGATTGATGTGTGGATAAATAATATCGGCACCAATAAAAGGCGACAGGGAGAATACTATACTGAGTCAGAAGTGGATTATCTTATATCTGCCAACTACAAGTCAGCCCTCTTTGGCACCCAGGCGGCAGTGAAGTACATGAAGGAGCATGGGGGAGCCATTGTGAATATTGCTTCTTTGGCGGCTCGCTGTGCCACTGCCATTCGCTCTAATATCTATGCCTCTATGAAGGCGGCTGTTATTGCTCTGACTCAGACTACTGCTTCTGAATATGCTCCTTATGGCATCCGCATCAATGCTGTAATGCCTGGCTATACCCGCACTCCGCTGGTAGAGAGTACATTTACCCCGGAGGTGCTGGAGCCAATCATTAGGAACAATATCCTCCACCGCATGGCAGAGCCAGAGGAAATAGCCAAGCCAGTGGTGTTCCTGGCCAGTGATGCTGCCAGCTATATCACCGCCTCAGCTGTAGATGTTACCGGTGGTCACATGCGGGTTATCAATGCCTACGAAGCCTGGGGTAGATAAAGGTGGATACCTAAAATCTTGTATACAAAAATTTCTTTTCATGTCTTTTGTATTCATTTTTATTTCTATTGACAAAGGTCCACCAGATATGATATAAATTATACATCAATTGGAAATGCATTCCACAAAATAATATTTTAGGACATAGAGGTCCGCGTCACTACTGTGATGCGGGCCTTTTTGCATCAATTTCAGGTTGTTGAAATTATTTATATTTAATAGCTTGATACCCATGAAATGTAAAGAGTTTTAGGAGGTATGCTTTATGGACATCGCAACTTTAATGGCTGATGTGAATGATTTTGTCTGGGGACCGATAATGCTGGCGTTCCTGGTTGGTACAGGAATTTTCCTGACAGTGAGGTTGAAGTTCCTCCCTTGGAGAAATCTTCCTTATGCAGTCAAGATGATTCTCAGCAAGAAGGACAACACCCAGGGTGATATAAGCCCATTCCAGTCTCTGATGACTGCCCTGTCCGCTACCGTTGGTACCGGTAACATCGTAGGTGTTTCCACCGCCATGGTTCTTGGTGGTCCTGGTGCTCTGGTATGGATGTGGATTTCCGCAGCTTTCGGCCTTTCCACCAAGTATGGTGAGTCCGTACTGGCTGTTAAGTATCGCAAGACCAACAGCGTTGGCGAGATGGCCGGCGGCCCAATGTACGCCATGAGATATGGCTTTGGCAACAAGGCTCTTGGACGTGCCCTGGCAGCCCTCTTCGCATTCTTCGCCGTTTGTGCTTCCTTCGGTATCGGCAACATGACCCAGGCAAACTCCATTGCCACTGCATTTAATGCAGCCCTGGGAATTGATACTACTGTTCTTGGTATTATCCTTGTTGTTTGTTGCCTGGCTGTGCTGGTTCGTGGTATTCGCAGCATCGGTGCTGTATCTAGCGTAGTTGTTCCAGCCATGGCTGCCTTCTACTTCGTTGTTTCTGTAATCGTAATCGTAGCCAATGCCTCTGCACTGCCAGCCGGTATTGCTGAAATCTTCCGTATGGCCTTTGCTCCAGATGCTGTTGCCGGTGGTATTGGTGGTTCCATTGTAGCTTCCATGCTGAGTGCAATGCGTTGGGGCGTTGCCCGTGGCGTATTCTCCAATGAGGCAGGCCTTGGTTCTGCTCCTATTGCAGCCGCTGCTGCCAAGACCGACCATGCTTCCCGTCAGGGCTATGTAAACATGACCGGTACTTTCTTTGATACCATGATCATCTGTGCTCTCACTGGTTTGGTAATCGCTTCCTCCGGTATGCTGGGTACCATCGACCCTGCCACTGGCAAGGCCGTATCCGGTGCAAACCTGACTATCCTGGCTTTCTCCACCGTGTTCGGTGAGGCCGGCAAGTATATCGTATCTATCGCACTGGCCCTCTTCGCTTTCTCCACCATCCTTGGTTGGGAGTATTACGGCGAGAAGTCCTTGGAGTACCTCATCAGCAACCGCAAGGTTATCATGGGCTACCGCATCTTCTTTAGCTGCATCGCCTTCATCGGTGCAACCCAGACCCTTGACTTTGTATGGAACTTCTCCGATACCATGAACGGCCTCATGGCTATTCCAAACCTGCTGTGTCTGCTGATACTGAACAATGATATTGCTCATGAGTGCTTCGAGTATCAGGAGCTGGTAGTAGAAAAGGAAAAGGCTGGCGAGGAGGTAGACCTGAGTCACCTCACTCCCTCCGTATAATAACTGATAGCTGAGCCTGTGCCGAGGCAATCGCCCTGGTACAGCTCAAACAATAGAATATTCCGGATGACGAAATCGGGAGAGACAACCGCATAGCGGCGTGTCGCCGAAGGGGCAGCAGAAACTCTCAGGCAAAGGGACCGATTTTGGACGGAGCTCTGGTTAGTTTAAATAGTTAAACAGGGGCACAGCTGGCGGGCTGAAATAGGGCCTAGCCTCCTGTGCCTATTATTTTTTGCCAAATTTCCTTAAAATAGATAGTTTGTGCTATGAAAAGAGGTAATTATTATGGAATTAAAAACTCCCCTATATGATGTTCATGTAGCCGCCGGCGGCAAAATCGTGCCCTTTGCCGGCTATCTCCTGCCGGTGCAGTACAAGACCGGTGTTATTACGGAGCATATGGCAGTAAGAGAAAAATGCGGCCTCTTTGATGTTTCCCACATGGGTGAGGTTATGTTCACCGGCCCAACAGCCCTGGACAGCCTAAACCACATGCTGACCAATGATTTTACCAATATGACCGTAGGCCGGGTACGTTACAGCGTTATGTGCCACGAAAACGGCGGCTGCGTAGATGATCTCATCGTGTACAAATTTGGCGAGGAAAAATACCTGGTAGTGGTAAATGCCGCCAACCGCCACAAGGATGTGGAGCACATGAAGAAATACGTGCTGGAGGGCACTGTTATAGAGGATATTTCCGACAGTGTAGCCCAGCTGGCCCTGCAGGGACCAAAGGCACCGGACATCATGGCCAAGCTGCTGCCACCAGAGTCCATTCCTGCCAAATACTACACCGCCATCGAGGAGGTAGAGGTAAAGGGCCTCAAGTGCATGATTTCCCGTACCGGCTATACCGGTGAGTTGGGCTATGAGCTCTACACCGATGC
>CAVFWX010000193.1:0-3420 GCA_963626225.1 Anaerotignum sp. | reverse complement strand
AATACAGACATAAGACCCGCTGCAGCAATGTGGCGGGTTTTTGAATGTCAACCTTCTGAAAGACCAGGTTGACGATAAGGGAGGTAGGGAGTATACTGTGAGGAGAATTTATTTTGGAGGTTGTGCTATGAATGAAGTTTTTTCTCCCCACTACATGGCTAAGATGGCTATGTGCGTGGCTTTAATAAGCATCGGTGGGTATATTGCTTTCCCAACGCCTTTTTCTCCGGTGATGGTAACAGCTACTACATTAGCTCTAGGCATTACGGCATTGGTATTGCCTCCTAAGCAGACGGCGGTGGCTATTCTGGTGTGGATTCTGCTAGGGGCAGTAGGTGCTCCTGTATTCTCCGGTGGACAGGGTGGTATCGGCAAGCTGCTGGGTCCTAGCGGAGGATTTTTTCCAGGGTTCTGGCTAGGATATGTAGGGGTGAGCCTTCTGAAGGGCACCCAATATGATTGGAAACGATATCTGCTGGTGCTGATTGGCGTGGCCTTTCCGCTCACCTATATATTGGGGATTGCCTATCTCATGTACGCCCTGGGAATAGAAATGTGGCAGGCTATGACCATGGCCATGTTTTCCTTTATACCGGGAGATATAATCAAGGCTGTGGCAGCCGCATTTCTGGGAGTGCGATTGAACAAGGTATTGCCCCACTAAATTAATACTACCCATCAGACCGTCCAGAAAATAAACTGGGCGGTTTTGTTTTGACATATATTTGCCTTAGAATAATCTAGGGGGTATAATATCTTTGCAAAATATTTGTGGGAGGATGAGTATGCAGAGGAAAGCACGGGGGAAAAATTCCAGCCTGAAAAAGTTTATCGTGGCTGACAGGTACGATGGCATGGAGCTGGACACCTATGTGAAAACTGTTATGGGTGTATCGGCTCGTCAGCGGCAGAAGTTGTTCTACAGCAAGGGAGTCTATGTCAACGGCACCAGTGCCCATACCAGGAGGTTGCTAAAGGCCGGAGATATGGTGGCCATTCGCCAGTTCAAGGACACCAGCTACGGGGTAATAGCCCAGGAAGGGCCGCTGGAGGTTCTCTATGAGGATGAGCAGCTTATTGTGCTGAACAAGCCAGCTGGGATGCTGGTGCACCCTGCGGGACGCACCACTGAGGGAACCTTGGCCAACTATCTGGCTGGATATTTTCGCCAGCAGAAGAAGGTCATTACCATCAGGGCTATTCACCGCCTGGATCGGGACACCACTGGCTGCGTGGTATTTGCCAAGTCAGGAGAGATGCAGACCAGGCTGGAGCAGATGTTGTCAGAAGGGAAGATCCACCGGGAGTATCTGGCTGTAATATGTGGTGATGGTGGCAGGCTGGCAAAGGAAATGCCGGAGGGCAGGATTGATTTGCCTATTGGCAAGGATATATTCAGCCCTAACCGCCGGGTGGTACGGAAGGATGGACAGCAGGCCATTACCCATTTTCGTGTGGAAAAGGCTGCTTCTGATATGAGTCTCCTGAGCCTGTGGCTGGAAACAGGCCGCACCCATCAAATCAGGGTTCATCTGGCACATTGCCATTACCCTGTGCTAGGGGACAAGATGTACGGCAAGGCCTCCAGGCTTTTGGGACGGCAGGCTCTTCACGCTGCTGCCTTAGAGCTAGTGCATCCGGTAACTGGGGAGAAAATCCGGATTGTGGCACCAATGCCTGAGGATTTTGCTGCTATAGTAGAAAGGATTTGAGTTTAGTTTATGAATAACCTTTGGGAGATTAAAAGAGAAGATATTGTTGAAGGCGTGCTGGCAGAGTTTGCTAAGCTGGCGGAGATTCCTCGTCCATCCGGACATGAGAAGGCTGTCAGCGATTACCTTTTGGGATTGTTCCAGTCCATGGGGTGCCAGGTGCAGCAGGATGCTGTGTACAATATTATTGCGGATATGCCTGCTACGGCTGACTGCCAGGACAAGCCTCTGACTGTTATGCAGGCCCATATGGACATGGTTTGCGTTGCCAACGATGGGGTGGAGTATGATCCTCTGAAGGATGCTATCAAGCTGGTTCGTGAGGGAGATAAGCTTCATGCCGACGGAACCAGCCTGGGAGCTGATGATGGCATGGGTATTGCCATTATGGTGTATATCATGAAGAATCTTAGCAGTCACGGTCCTTTGCGAGCTGTTATTACCGTAGATGAGGAGTGCGGCATGACTGGCTCCATGAATTTGGCCAATGAAGTTTTTGAGGGAGTAAAGTATCTCATCAACTGTGACTCTGAGGACTGGGATCTTTTGACTGTAGGCAGTGCCGGCAGTGGAGATATTGAATTTAGCCGTAGCTATGAGGCGGTAGCAGCCCAGGGACAGGGGTATTGTCTGAAAATCAGTGGCCTCCGGGGTGGACATTCTGGTGAGGAAATCAACTGCGGTGCAGCCAACTCTCTGAAGGTTATGGGTTATTGTCTGGCCAGTCTGCGGGAAAAAGTTAAGGGCTTCCGCCTTGCTTCTTTCAATGGCGGCCGTGCTAAAAATGTTATCCCAAGCACTGCTGAGGCTGTATTTGTGTGTCAGACTTCCCTGAAGGAAGTTCAGCAGCTGGTAGAGGCTGAGTACAAGAGGTTTATGGGCCTTTATGGAGATATTGAGGATAAGGCTGCTTTCACAGTGGTTCCTGCTGAGGTTGTCCAGGTATGCGGTGATGAAAGCGGCGACAAGCTGATTGACCTTTTGGTATGCCTGTCCAATGGTGTTTCTGCCATGTCCCAGCTGTGCCCAGGCTTGGTGGAGTCCTCTGCCAATATCGGCGTAGTGGAGACAGATATGGAAAAACATAGCTTCTGTGTAAAGTATATGCCTCGCTCCAGTCATGAGGAAAGCATCCAGGGATATTATGATACGGCCAAGGCATTGAGCCGTAATTTTGGCTTTGAGCTGAAGCTTGGGACCATGTTCCCAAGCTGGGCGGAGCGAAAAAACAGCAAGCTGGCTGAAATCATGCTGGGAGTATTCCAAGAGCAGAACGGCCAGCCAATGCGTATGGCTACCATCCATGCAGGACTAGAGTGCAGCTGGCATCTCCAGCGAAATCCAGAGATGGATGTTGTGTCTATCGGTACCAATAATAACGATATCCACTCTCCAAAGGAGACATTGGAGCTTCACACCGTACCACCACAGGTGCTTCTTATCGCTGAGACATTGCAGAGAATATAATATAGTGTGATATGATATAGCTCACAGAAAGTACCAATGAAGGGGGCACTTTCTAGGAGATGGAAAAGCACAGGGAGCTGTACCCTAAGGAGACCCTTTATCGACATCGGCACTTAGCGATTTGTAAGTCATTATTTATGTCCGCATTATAGGGACATAAATAATGCCCCTTACAAGAGCTTAGTGTCCGCTATGTCGATATAGGAGCGAGAGCGAGTCGACGTGGGTACACTCCCTGGGC
>CAVFWX010000192.1:0-3436 GCA_963626225.1 Anaerotignum sp. | reverse complement strand
GTTATGAGGATATTATATAGCATATAAGGCACTTATGGAACAAGTTGCAATAAATGCATTTCCTTTGAACAGTCTGGGTGTTATAATAAAAATTTAGAGAGATTAATGTTCAACCGCAAATTTTGTGAGGGGGGATTTTAGTGAAATTCACTAGCAAGAGGACGAAAAAGCTGGCTGCTCTTATTTGCGGCAGCCTGATGCTGATGACCACAGGAGCAGCCTTGGCTGCTGATGCCGACGAGGCGATTATTGCCACCAAGACTTATTCTGGCAAGGATTTTCCGGTGTATTACCGCCAGGTGCTAAAGCCTGAGGCAGTTCGTGCCCGTTATACAGGCTTTCAGCCGGAGACCGTAGTGCTGAAAGCTGGAACTATCCGCAGAGAAGGGGCTATGGCACTGCCTACAGATATATTGCTGCAGCGGGATCAGGCTATTGAGCTGCGGGATGGTACAGTTATTTATGCAGATATTTTCCGTCCTGCTGATGGGGAAAAGCATCCTGCTATACTTTGTATCAGTCCTTATGGCAAGGAGGTAGGAGGCCAGAGCCTGGATGATATACATGGTCGCATGGGTGTGCCGATGAATGCTACTTCCGGCCTGGAACGTTTTGAGGGTGCAGATCCGGCTTATTGGGTGTCTAAAGGCTATGCCGTCATCAACCCTGATACCAGAGGGGCCTATAGCTCCCAGGGCAATATCAACTATTGGGGCCGCCAGTATGCAGAGGATGGCTATGACATCGTAGAGTGGATCGCCAAGCAGGATTGGTCCAATGAAAAAGTAGGCATGAGCGGCAATTCCTGGCTGACTGTTTCCCAGTGGTTTATTGCGGCAGAGCAGCCACCGCATCTGGCAGCTATTGCACCGTGGGAGGGCTTTTCTGACCATTATCGGGAGACTAGCCACAGGGGTGGTATCCTGACGCCGGAATTTCCGGAGATGATCGCTGAGACCTTTGCCAGCCAGAATGGACTCCTAGAAGATCAGCCACGGATGATCGTGGAGTATCCATTTATGAATGAGTATTGGCAGGACAAGGAGGCAAGGCTGGAGAATATCAAGGTTCCTGCCTATGTGGTGGCCAGCTATAACAATGAGGTTCATACCTATGGCACCTTTGCTGGTTTCAACAAAATCAACTCCAAGAACAAATGGCTTCGCGTGCATCTGACCCAGGAGTGGAATGACTACTATAATCCTGAAAATGTGGCAGATTTGACCAAATTCTTTGACCGCTATCTGAAGGGGGAGAAGAACGGCTGGGAGGATACAACGCCGAAGGTTCGCCTGTCCGTCTATGATCTAGGCCATGATAGCCAGGTGGTAAATCGTGCAGAAAATGAGTTCCCGCCAAAACGCACTGAGTATCAGAGGCTGTATCTCAATGCAGCAAATGGCACTATGTCTCCAGAGACTTCCGCTGCTGCCAATATTAGCTACGATAGCCAGGCAAATAATTGCTCCAATGTATTTACCTATACCTTTGACAAGGATACAGAGGTGACGGGCTATATGAAACTCCATCTCTGGGCGGCTGCTGCTGACAATGACGATATGGATCTGGCAGTGCAGGTGGAAAAACTGGGGGCTGATGGCACTGTACTGAACTACAGTGATTTTGGCCGTGTAGTTGCTACTGGTCAGCTGAGGGCTTCCTGCCGAAAACTGGATAAGGCCAAGTCCACGGAGGCTCAGCCATATCTAACTGGCACCAATGAAGAAAAACTCCAGCCGGGGGAGCCTGTGGCCATGGAAATTGGCATCTGGCCAATGGGTATGAAGTATCACAAGGGCGAGTCTATCCGCCTGACGGTAGGAGCTTATAGACCGGTGGATGCCAAGCTGCCATTTGGCTTGGCAAAGATTGATGTGCCTACTGTCAGCTTTACCTATCAGCCTGGTACAGATGCCAAGGCTGTAACCCTGGGTGGGGATTGTACCGAGGTAGCCAATCCTAAGCAAGTGGTAAAGTCCCCAGAGACTCACAACAAGGGTCGCCATATCCTCTATACTGGTGGAGATAAGGACAGCTATCTGCTGATACCTGTAGTACCGGAAAAATAATATTTAGACACATAAGAAAAGAAGGGAAGGGTGTAGAATGAAAGCTGATTATCATGTACATACGGATTTTTCCGATGACTCCGTATATGAGATGGAGAAGGTTATAAAGGATGCTATTGAGCAAGGGCTTGAGGAAATCTGCTTTACCGAGCATGTGGATTATGGCATCAAAAAGGATTGGGATGAACCGGGTGAGATGGTTTATAGGGCAGGAGGTCCGGGAGAGCCGGCCACGGAGCCTTTGGCCAATGTGGATTATCCTAAGTATTATGCAGAATTCAACAGACTGAAGGGTATTTACGGTAATCGTATAAATCTGAAGTTTGGCCTGGAATTTGGTATGCAGGCTCACACCATAGAAAAATACGAGAAGCTGTTTAGCCGTTATGCCTTTGATTTTATTATTCTCTCTGTTCATCAGGTTGAGGATAAGGAATTTTGGCCACAGGATTTTCAGCGTGGGCGGACTCAAAAAGAGTACAATGAGCGATACTATGAGGAAATGCTGCACTTGGTGAAGAATTATCATAATTACAGCGTCCTGGGGCATATGGATTTGATTTGTCGCTATGATAAGGCAGGGATTTATCCTTTTGAGAAGCTGAAGCCTATTTTGACGGAAATCCTGAAGATTGTGATAGCAGACGGAAAGGGTATCGAAATCAATACCTCCTACCATCGTTATGTTTTGAAGGATTTGACACCATCCAGGGATATTCTGCGGCTATACCGTGAGCTAGGTGGAAGGATTATCACCATTGGCAGCGACAGTCACAAGCCTGCACATCTAGGGGCGTATATTGATGAAGCAAAGGAAGAGCTTCGCAAATTGGGGTACACTGAATTCTGTACCTTTGAGAAAATGAAGCCGGTATTTCATTCACTGTAAACAAAAAAGCACCGCCGAGGCGGTGCTAAATTTTTGGATATGGTCGGGATGACAGGATTCGAACCTGCGACCTCATCGTCCCGAACGATGCGCACTACCAAGCTGTGCTACATCCCGACAACTACTTATTCTACCACCTTGTGCCCAGGATATCAAGGAATATTTGCCGAGGTTACAAGATGGCATTTTTGTAAGAGCTTAAACGCTGGAGATGTACCCACGTCGACTCGCTCTCGCTCATACCTCGACCTAGCGGACACTAAGCTCTCGTGAGGGGCATGATTTATGGCCTATCGGCATAAATCATGGCTCACGAATCGCTAAGTGCCGAGGTCGAGCAATGGTCTCCTTAGGGTACAATCTCCAGCGTTTCTTGGCAATACTGTCGATGCCTAGCAGATACCCTGGGCCAGCATTGCGTCAGCTACCTTCAGGAAGCCGGCGATGTTGCAGCCCACCAGCAGGTTGCCCTCCTGGC
>CAVFWX010000191.1:0-3474 GCA_963626225.1 Anaerotignum sp. | reverse complement strand
CCATCAGGGACATATCCACCTCGGAGCCATAGAAGGACACATCAATGGTCTTGTTCAGGACAATATTGCCCTCCATGCCGAAGCTGCCCCCACCAGGCAACAGGCAACTAAGGTAGTCCACGGTTATCTTATCTCCCTCCCTTGCCAGGGAGCTTTTTAGCTCATTGATAACCAGCCCATTATAGCTTAAACTGTTTCCTCCTAATGAGCCATAAAGTGCCACATCCTCCGGATGGTTGGCATTGCCGCTGAAGGAGAAGTCACCGGATATGCTGCCTCCTACCCCAGTCAAATCGCTGCCTGTCCCAAAGCTGCTGGCAATCTCCGCTACATCAGCTGCTGAAATGCCGATTAGCTTGCCATTGCCTGTAAAGTCATAGCTTTTGGCATCAAAGCTGCCTACAGCCTCTACCGTGCCTCCGGCTATGCCCAGGGAAGCATTTTGCAGCAGCACCATGCTATCTGCGTATGACACCTGGGCAGACAAATTGCTAAAGCTAATGCCCTTTATCCTGCCGCTATCTGCCTCCACCAGTGCCTCTACCCGTGGATTGTCTGCCGCTCCGGCAATATGAGCCTTGAATTTTATTGGTCCCTCATAAGGAATATCCTCCACCACGGCAGTTGGCTCAAAGCTATCAGATTCAGCCTGGAGGTCCAGCTCCGGGCTGCCATTGTTGATGATTATTTTTCCATGTGCCGATGCCTTCTGTCCCATGGTTTCCCCTCTTGCCCAGAGGCGGACTTCCTTTTCATTGAAGGTGGCAAGTACCTGGATATTTTCCACCGGATGGGATTCCAGGATATTGCAGCTACCATCAGCCAGCTCCACCTGGCCATTGTAGTACAGCTCCGTGCCAACCCGCTCACCAGCAAGCTTCAGGGCTTTCACCTTGCCCTTGATGTCCTTTACCGTATTCTCCGGAATGGTGCCCTCTGGAACAAATGGCAGATAATCCTCCAAATTCACATTGGCAAGCTCCAGGCTAAAGGTCTGCCTGCCTCCTGCCTTGCCCTCTGATGCTATATCAGAGGTGTCAAGGGTAGCAGAAATCTCCATCTCCGTGCCCTGGTTCTCCCCGGTTCCCACCAGGCTCATGGCAGGATAAGAGGACAGATCCAGCACGCCATTAATCTTGTCCACCACAACAGACTGCCCATTGTAGCTGCTGCGGAGGACAGAATCATTAATATTTATCTTTGCCCTGAATTTATTGGTGCTCTCGCTTTCGCTGATGAGATCCTCGTAGTTCCAGGTATTATCCTGCCGCTGCTCAATGGTCACATCGGCACGGTTTACATCTACGCTGCTGATGCCTTCGGTAACGGAGTCCCTCAGCATGGCAAGAGGGCTAATATTCACCACAGCCTCATCCACATGGGCGATGAGCTTGTCCTGTTTGTCATAAACATCCAGCCCCTCCACCTGCAGCTGATGCCAGGATTTCACCTGAACCTGTCCCAGCTCCACCTTGGTGGAAAGTGTATCGCTAGCTATGCTACCAGCCTGCCTAGCTGCTGTCTCCATAAAACCCTGGGAGGAGATATAGCTCCATAGCCCCAGGCACAATAGGCAGACTACTCCCACCACAGCGATTATTGTTTTCTGTATCTTAGTCAACGGCTCCACTCCCCGGATAAATCAAATTCAGCCAATATCAATTTCCATTATATCACAAATTACTTGCTTGATTATGAAAATCGGATTAAAAATCTGCCGCCAGATTTACGCATAGCTTGGATTATGTTAAAATAAGGGTTGATTATTAAAAGTTTATACAAAGGCAACAATAATTGCTGTGTTTTAGGAAAGAAGGGATATCTATGAATCGTCATTCATTTATCAAAGGTGCAGATTCCTTTGCCGCACTGGCTTGTTTTGCACCGATGGTTGCCTTCTCCGGCAAAGCTGAGGCAGCAGGACAGACCAGGGTACTGGTAAATGGCAAAATCTACACGGTAAACAAAAAACAGCCTTGGGCTGAGGCAGTAGTCATCAAGGACAATAAAATTGCTTATGTTGGTGACAACGCAGGTGCCAGGAAATTTGCTCCTACTGGCAAAATTGAGGATCTGGAAGGTAAATTCATGATGCCTGGCATCATTGATGGCCACTTACATGCCATTATGGCCATTGTTCTGCAGGGAATGATTAGATTTAGTCCGACTGATACCCTTGATGATATGAAGCAGATTATTACGGATTATATGGCTAAATATCCTGATTTGCCAGCATATTGCGGTATGGGCTGGAGAGATGATTACTTTGGACCACAGGGACCTACCAAAGATATCCTTGATGAGATTTGCCCGGACAAGCCAATGGCACTGTTTGCTTCCAGCGGACATGTTGCATGGTGCAACAGCAAGTCCCTTGAGATTGCCAAGGTTGATAAAAACACACCAGATCCGGATAAGGATGCAGGCATATACTATGTCCGGGATGCAGAGGGCAATCCTACTGGCTATATTAAGGAAAGCGGCTGCTTGAATCATGTTTTGGGCTCTGCACAGTACATTAATAACGACTTCCTGGCTCAGGATGCAGAACGGTTTATGAATAATTGCTCCGAACTGGGAATCACAGGACTTATCGACTGCGGTAACTATGATTTCAGTGAGTATCTGATGGATGACCGTGTTATGGAGGCCCTTGAAGATAAGGCGTGTGCTGTGCGTTTGACAGCTTGTGGCTATATTGGCACCAAGGACAACATCCAGACAGCCTTTGATGAGATTAAGATGCTTAACAGTAAGTATCATTCTGATAGATTCAGATGTCTCACTTTGAAGATTTTGAATGATGGTACTCTGGAAAACTTCTCTGCTGCAATGCCTAATATGCCAGATGGCATTTCTGCAGTACAGCCAACTATGGATGTTGAGCTTTTAGAGAAATGGGGTATTGAGGCTGCAAAGGCAGGCATTGACCTGAATGTTCATGCCATCGGCTCTCTGACCGTACATGCTTTATTAGAGGCTGCAGGCCGCATTCGTGCCAAGGGATATAAGGATATCCGTATCACCTGCTCCCATTCTGCATATGTATTTGATGAGGATCTGCCTCTCTTTAAGAAGTATGATGTCATTGCCAACTCTACTGCCAAGTGGTTCTCTGTCATGAAGGCTGAAGAAAAGGCAGCTGAGAAGGAGATTTCACAGGCTAATCCATATCCGTTAGGACGTATCAAGGAGACTGGGGCAATGATCAGCCTAAGCTCTGACTATCCAACAGATCTTTACACCTTAAGGCCTATGCCTAACATTGAGGTTGCATTGACCAGACAGGCTGTGGGAGAAAAGGACGCATTCATCAGTGAGCCACAGGACAGGATGAAGCTGGAGGATGTCATCGAGGCATATACCCTGAGCAATGCTTATCAGATGCGTATGGAGGACAAGCTAGGCTCCATCGAGGTTGGCAAGTATGCAGATATGATTGTCCTTGACAGCAACCTCTTTGAGACTGATGTT
>CAVFWX010000190.1:0-3479 GCA_963626225.1 Anaerotignum sp. | reverse complement strand
CCTTTACTCCGTGCCAGCTCTAGTATGAGCTCCGCGATGGTATCTGCTGCCTGGGGTCTGCCTAGGGTTTTGCTGGCCTCAGACATGGCCTTTAGCCTGCCTGCATCAGACAGCAGCTCCTCAATAGCATTTATCAGCACCTGCCCGGTGAGGTCTTTATTCAGTATCACCTTGGCGGCCCCTGCCTTTTCCACCGCTCTAGCGTTGAACTCCTGATGGTTCTCCGCCGCATATGGATATGGCACCAAGATAGCCGGGATGCCCTTGGCGGTCAGCTCCGCCAAACCCGTAGCCCCGGCACGGAACACCGCCAGATCAGCAATGGCCATGGCCTGGGGCATATTGTAGAGATAAGGCCTAACCTGCAGGTTCTTTGACAGCTCCAGGTCAATGCCTGCAGCCTTGATGCGGCTCATAATGTCCTCATACTCACCCTGGCCAGTGGCATGGATAAGCTGCACATCAGAGCGCCCCTCAAAATGCCGCAGCACCTCCACCATGGCACGGTTAATGCTCCTGGCCCCACGGCTGCCGCCGGACACCAGCACAGTTTTCACCCCAGGCTTTAGCCCAAAGGCCTCATAATCATCCTGGCACCTTTCCCACATTACCTGGGAGCGGATAGGATTGCCTGTAAATACCACCTTATTGGCAGGAAAAGCACTGTTTGCCTCCTGATACCCGGTGGCGATTTTATTCACGAACTTAGACAAAATCTTGTTGGTAATCCCCGGGATAACATTTTGCTCCTGAATCAAAGCCGGAATCCCCAGCAGGCTTGCGGCCATCAGCACCGGGCCGCAAACGTAGCCACCAGTGCCGATAACCACGTCCGGACGGAACTTCTTCACAATGCCCATGGCACGGCCAACGCCCTGAATGGCCTTGGCAGCTCTGAGGAAATTCTCAGGGCTCAGGCTCCGCTTGAAGCCCTGGAGATCCACCGTTTCAAAGGGAATCCCTTCCTTTGGTATAATATCCGCCTCCAGTCCCCGATGAGTGCCCACATACAGCACCTCCAGCTTCTCCACCTTTTTCTCCAAGGTGCGAATCAGGGTCAAAGCAGGATAAATATGTCCACCGGTGCCGCCACCGGAAACAATAATCTTCATAAATTCAAATTCCTTGCCCTTCCGGCTCAGTTTTCCAGCTCATGGACCAGACGCTTGAAGTCACGGCCTCTGGCCTCAAAGCCCTCGTACATATCGAAGCTGGCACAGGCAGGGGAAAGAAGCACGGTCTGAGGTGGGCCTGCGATTTCGTGAGCCTTCTTTACGGCCTCCTCCATGGAGTAGCCGGCCTCATGGATATGCTCAGCAGGATAGCCCAGCTTCAGGGCATTTTCCTTGAAACGTGCTGTAGCATCCCCTACCAGAATCAGCTCATCAACCCTTTCCTTTACCAGGGTCATGAAATCAGTCAAATCAGTCATTTTGTCGTCGCCGCCGGCGATAAGGATAATATGGTTGGCAAAGCTCTCCAGAGCCTTAATAGCAGAGTCGGTATTGGTGGCCTTGGAGTCGTTGTAATAACCAACGCCGCCAATGGTGGCAACAGGCTCAATGCGGTGCTCCACACCTGGGAAGGCCTTCAGCACCTCGATAATCTTAGGAATCCGTGCTCCACCCAGGAAGGCGGCAGCAGCGGCAGCCAGAGCGTTTTCTACATTGTGGCCGCCCTTTATCTTCAGCTCATCGGTACGGCACAGACGGCAGATCTGGCCCTTCCACTGGATGGTGAGCCAATCGTCCTGAACAAAGGCACCTTCCTCCAGCTTCTCAAGACGGCTAAAGAAAAATACCTGGCCCTTGGCACGATTTGCCATGTCACGGGTCTTGTCATTGTCGTAGTTCAGCACCAGATAATCCTCAGGAGTCTGCTGGGCAAACATCTTCTCCTTCATCTGCTGATAAACCTCCAGGCTGCCATGACGAACTACATGGTCTGGGGTTACGTTCAGCTCCACGGCAATATGTGGACGGAAATTGGTAGTAGCCTCCATCTGATAGCTGGAAATCTCAGCCACCACGCAGCTATTTTCCCCGGCCTTGAGAGCCTCCTCGCAGAGAGGGATACCGATATTGCCGCCAACGCCAGCGTTCTCATAGCGGGTTTTCATGAGCTCGCCCAGGAGGGTAACGGTGGTGGTCTTGCCGTTGGTGCCTGTTACAGCCAGGATTGGGGACTTGGCCAGCTCATAGGCAACCTGCACCTCTGTTACAACAGGGATTTCACGCTTGTAGGCCTCCTGCACCAATGGCACACGAACAGGCACAGCCGGGGAAAGGATTACCAAATCCACACCGTCCAGTAGCTCACCGCTCTGTGGGCCAAAAAGTAGCTCCACCCCAGCCTCACGGACATCAGTCAAATCATAATTCAGGTCCTTTTCGGCCTTGGAGTCGCTGAGGACAACCTTGGCAGCTCCCAGCTTCTTTGCTACCTTGGCAACAGCATTGCCGCTGATGCCTACACCTACAACCAATACATTCTTGTTAGAAAAATCCATCATTTTTTGCCAGATCCTTTCTATTAAATAGCGTCATCCAATATGGAAAAGAACCAATCCCACCAGGCCACCTAAGAGCCCGCAGGTCCAAAAAGTCCTTACGACCCTCGTTTCGTTCCAGCCCTTCAGCTCGAAGTGATGGTGGATAGGGCTCATGAGGAAAACCCTCTTGCCCCGGGTCTTGAAGGATGTTACCTGAATAATAACAGACATTGCCTCACAAACAAAGACAATGCCCACCACAGCCAGCAGCACCTCAGTATGAGTCAGGATGCCCACAGCCGCCAGTGCACCACCCAGGGCCAGAGAGCCGGTATCACCCATAAAAATCTTGGCCGGGTGGTAGTTGAATTTCAAAAAGCCCAGGCAGGCTCCTGCCATGGCAGCGCAGAAAACAGCCAGCTCCAGCTTCCCCAGCCACAGGCAGATAACCATGTAGGCAAGGGATGCGGCAATCATGGTGCCGGAGGCCAGGCCGTCCAGACCGTCGGTCAAATTCACGGCATTGCTGGTGCCCACCAGCACAAAGAGCAGCAAGGCATAAAAGCCATAGCCCAGGTCAATATTGCCCACAAAAGGCACCCACAAATCCGTTGGCAGTCCTGCAAAATAAGCAGTCAGCACAGCGATGATAATCTGTCCCAGAAGCTTTTGCTTGGCCTTTAGCCCAAGGTTCTGCTTTTTGACTACCTTTATATAGTCGTCCAGAAAACCCAGGGCAAAATGCCCCAGCATGATGATAAGGGCCAGTCCCAGCTCCAGTGTCAGCGGGCAGATAATTACTGCCGTGATAGCAATGGACAGGATAATCATGATGCCACCCATGGTTGGGGTGCCGCTTTTGGCCTGATGGCTCTTTGGGCCTTCTTCTCGGATGCTCTGGCCGAATTTCAGCTTGTGGAGCTCCGGGATCATGCGAGGGCCAGCTGCCAGTACCAAGCCAGCGGACAGTATCACCGCCGCCAGCATA
>CAVFWX010000189.1:0-3505 GCA_963626225.1 Anaerotignum sp. | reverse complement strand
GAGGTAGGGTATCTTGGCATGAGCCGGGCGTGTACCCGTCCTTCATAGATATAGAAGAATAGATTATAGCTGAAGGTATCTCTCTGATGGGTGTCTTTCAGATATGTCACAGAGCCTTGGATATAGTCAGCCATGGTGTAGATGGATTTTATCAAAGGCAGGGGGGCTGGGGACTGCTCCGTGCCCTGGGCAAAGTTTACCTTGTCGGAATATGCTTCAGGCAGCAGGCGGATGTTGATTTCCGTAAAGCCTACCCGGGGCTGTCCGGCAATATTTACCTCTACGCCGTCTTTTTCTATGACCTTTACTCCCACAAATTCTGCCGGGTCATACATTAGCTCAGGATTTACCTCCGGAAAACCGATAATCTGCATATGGGGATGCCTGATGGTGCCACCGGAGAGAGGGCCAAAGTTTTTGAATAGCACCACGGCCTCATATTCCTGGGAGTTTACCATGGTAAGCCAGTGCCGCAGGGCAAAACGCAGGAGCCTGTGGTTGTGCTCTGCTGTGTACTCCGGAATATCGCTGTGGCATTGGTCTGTTTCGATGAGCACCAGCTGGTTTGATGGCTCCATGACATTGTATTTGTTCTGCAGGAGAATAATATTGCCCTCGGTGGCAAGGATATCCGTCAGATGCTCCACATCGCAGAAGGGACAGGCGCTTTGGTTGGGCATTCCAGCAAAGGTTCTAGGCTTGCTGCGGCCCATGGACATATTGAAATCTACCATATTTATATTCATATAGACAAAAACTCCTCTCAGTGGCCTGCTATGCTTGCAGAGTTTGTTATTAGATGATATAATTTTCCTGTTATAGCTGGAAAACTAGTATGACTTTGTCTTACTTAATTATAGCTAGATTAGGCGGGATTTGCAAATTTGCAGATAATGCCGAAAAGGCGGTGAAGCTTTTAGTATGCAGGAAAATGAAAATGAAAAGAAGAAATCCGGCAAGGCGGAGTCCTTTCTGAAGGGGACATTGATTCTGACCGTAGCCGGAGTGGTAGTCAAGGTTATTGGATCCCTGAATTGGATTTTCGTGTCCAGAATCCTGGGAGGCGAGGGTATCGGCCTTTACCAGATGGCCTTTCCTATCTATTTTTTTGCCCTTAGCGTGTCTACGGCGGGGGTGCCGGTGGCAATCTCCATCATTACGGCAGAGCGGGTGGCTTTGAAGGATATTTTTGGAGCCAAGCGGATTTTCAAGATATCCATGTCCTTGATGTTCGTTACGGGACTGATATTTACGGCTCTGACCTATTTCGGTGCCCAATGGCTCATTGATTGGCATTTTATCCGTGATGCCCGTGCCTACTGGTCTGTAGTGGCATTGGCTCCGGCTATTTTCTTTGTAACCTTGCTGGCCAGCTCCCGGGGCTATCTCCAGGGATGGCAGCGGATGACACCCACAGCAGTGTCTCAGATTGTTGAACAGATTTTCCGGGTTATTACCATGATTCTCTTTGCCAGCATCATGCTGCCATGGGGACTGGACTTTGCGGCGGCAGGTGCCAGCCTTGGTGCTTTTGCTGGTGCTGTGGCAGGCCTGCTGGTGCTGGTGTATTTTCATTGGAAGCTGGACAAGGACATCAAGGCAGAATATGGTAGCGAAATAAAGCCATCTGCCGAAACGGAGCAGTCCTCCACCTGGAAGATTATCAAGCGTATCTTTGCCTTGTCTCTGCCAGTCTCTGCCGCCAGTATCATGCTGCCGGTGGTATCAAATCTGGATCTGGCCATTGTGCCCCAGCGACTGGAGGTGGCAGGCTATAGCGTCAATGAGGCTACGGAGCTTTTCGGCTATCTTACCGGTATGGCGGTGCCGTTGGTAAATCTGGCAACTATTTTGACAGCTTCTCTGGCTGTCAGTCTGGTGCCGGCTATTTCCAAGGCCAGGGCACTAAATGATGACAAGCTGGTGTACAATCAGACAGCTTCCGGTGTTCGCATTTCCAATTTTGTGTGCTTCCCGGCCTTTGTCATCGTCTTTGTGCTGGCTACGCCTATTTCTACCTTGATTTATAATGCACCAGGGGCTGGCCCTGCGGTGCTGGTATCTTCCTTCAGTATTGTATTGCTGGGGCTCCATCAGGTGTCTACGGCGGTGCTGCAGGGATTGGGACATCCTTCCATTCCTATGGTGAATATGATTATTGCCGCAGCGGTGAAGGTGGCACTGAACTGGACTTTGACCGCTATCCCGTCTCTGGGCATCATGGGTGCTGCCTGGGCTACGGCGGCAGATATGGGCGTGGCAGCCATTATCAATATGTATTTTATCCATCGGTACATTGGCTACCGTATTGAGCTGGTACAGCTGCTGAAAACCGTCTTTGCGGCGGCTATTATGGCTGTATCCGTATATTTCTTCTATAACTGGACCATGGATCAGCTGGGCAGCAATGTGATTTCCACCTTTGGTGCTGTGCCTGTAGGCTGTCTGGTTTATCTGGTAGTGCTGTTGATGATCGGAGGCATGCTGGAGGAGGATATTGCCCGCATTCCGATGATTGGCAGGCATAGCATTGGTTTTTTGAGGAAAATCGGTGTTTTCAAGGCTCCCGCAGCCAAGGAGGAAAATTAATAGATGAAAAAAATTGTGCTGGTATACAATCCTGTATCAGGCAAGGCAAAATTCAAAAGCAATCTGGACAGCATCATCGAAAAGCTCCAGACCAGGGGCTGTATGGTAATTCCTTACCGCACCACCCCGGAAAATGCAGATTTGGCGGATTTTATCCGGCAGGCAGATCCGGAGGGGATTATTGCTGCCGGTGGTGACGGCACTGTCCATGAAATCGTGAATCTGGTAATGAAGGAAAAGCTGCAGCTGCCGGTGGGTATTATTGGCAGTGGCACATCTAATGACTTTGCCACCTATCTCAGGCTGGATACGGAGGATTATTTTGACCGTATTGCCCAGGGACTTACCATGCCGGTGGATTTAGGCAAGGTAGGAGAGGAGTATTTCATCAATGTGGTTAGTGCGGGCATGGTTACTTCCATTGCCCATGAGGTGGATGCACGGCTGAAGAATATTTTCGGCAAGATGGCATATTATGTCCAGGGGATCAAGACTTTGCCTCAGCTCAAGGCACTGGATATAGTTATCAAGGCAGATGATGAAATCATCAACGAAAAGGCCTATCTTTTTTTGATAGTCAACAGCAGCGTGGTGGCTAGCTTCAAGAATGCTGCCCGCCAAGCCAGTGTTCAGGATGGCAAGCTGGATTTGCTGCTGATGAAGCAGTGCAGCCTGCCGGAGCTGATGATTATTGCAGCGGATCTTATGGCTGGGAAGGATGTTACCAACCGCAATGAGGTAGTGTACCGTCAGGCCTCCAGCTTTGAGATTATCTGTGATACGGAGCTGATTAGTGACTTAGACGGCGAGGAAGGGCCTGCCTTGCCACTGAGGGTAGAAACCATCCCTCATGCTATTGAACTTTATTATTGAATATTAAAAGCCTGGTAGTTGTCTATGCAACAGCCAGGCTCTT
>CAVFWX010000188.1:0-3508 GCA_963626225.1 Anaerotignum sp. | reverse complement strand
GCGGTTCGATCCCGTTAGCGCCCACCATATATGAATATTGAGAGACTGCTTAGCCGGTCTCTTTTTTTATTTCTGTATAGATTTTTTTCTTCTTGCAGCACACAAGGACGCTGGAAGTTGTACCCTAAGGAGACCCTTTATCGACATCGGCACTTAGCGATTCACGAGCCATGATTTATTCCGGTAGGATATAAATCATGCCCCTCGTGAGAGCTTAGTGTCCGCTATGTCGATATAGGAGCGAGAGCGGGTCGACGAGGGTACACTTTCAGCGTTTTTCTGTATACAATCAATTGACTAACATGATATAATTGGAACAACATAGAGTAAAGAAAGGAGAAAAACATGGGCATTTTTTCCAATCTATGGCACAAGATGATACTAAAGGACGAAACATCCACCAAGAAAGGCTATGTCAGTGCACCAGAATACTCCAAGCTCTTAGGTCGGCAGGGTATAGTAACCCGGGAGCTGCGGCCTGCTGGTACGGTGGTCATTGATGCCAATCCTGTGGATGTGGTTTCGGAAGGGGATTATATTGCCAAGGGAACCAAGGTAATAGTTACTGAGGTTACTGGCGGCCGTGTAGTAGTGCGGCCTATTGCTGGCGAAGCGTAAAGCCAGCAGGAAAGGAAGGTATTATGGAAGAGTATGGATTTTTTGACCTGTTATGGAATTTGGGATTTTTTTGGATAATATTAGCTATAGTCGTTGTAGCGGTATTTCTCCACTTTGTGCCTCTGAGGTTGTGGATTGCCGCCAGAGCCGCCAATGTTTCCTTGAATATTATTACATTGGTAGGTATGCGTATGCGTCAGGTAACACCATCCAAGATTGTGCTGCCTCTGATTAAGGCAAATAAGGCAGGTCTTGATGTAGAGGTAAACCAGCTGGAAGCCCATTTCTTGGCTGGCGGTAATGTCGACAAGGTAGTAGATGCTTTGATTGCTGCCCACAGGGCACAGATACCTTTGCCTTTTGAGCGTTCTGCCGCCATTGATTTGGCAGGCCGTGATGTGCTGGAAGCTGTCCAGATGAGCGTAAACCCAAAGGTTATCGAAACTCCTGTAGTTTCTGCTGTAGCGCGCAACGGTATTGAGTTGAAGATAAAGGCTCGGGTTACTGTCCGTGCCAATATTGACCGTCTGGTAGGTGGTGCCGGTGAGCCAACCATTATCGCTCGTGTAGGTGAGGGTATTGTTACTACCGTAGGTTCCTCTGACAGCCACAATGATGTGCTGGCAAACCCAGATGATATTTCCAAGACTGTTTTGGGCAAGGGGCTGGACGCCGGTACTGCCTTTGAAATTCTCTCTATTGATATTGCGGACGTGGATGTAGGCAGAAACATCGGTGCAGAGCTTCAGACTGACCAGGCAGAGGCAGACAAGCGGATTGCCCAGGCCAAGGCTGAGGAACGCCGTGCCATGGCTGTGGCCAAGGAACAGGAAATGAAGGCCTATACCCAGGAAATGGAAGCCAAGGTTGTGGAAGCCCAGGCAGAGGTGCCTCATGCCATGGCAGAAGCCTTCCGCAAGGGCAATATGGGAGTAATGGATTATTACAACCTGAAGAATATCCAGGCTGATACGGATATGCGGGACAGCATCAGCAAGGGGGCTGGTGATGGCCAGCTGACCCCGCCTGTTATTAAATAAGGCAGGTGGAAAGCATGGATTTATCAGATGGACTGGGAAGCCTCCTGCCTTTTCTGATATTTACGGTTATTGTAGTGCTGGGGAACCTTAGTGACAGGAAAAAGCCTAAGGTGAAGAAAAAAGGAAAGCCGTTTCCCAAGGGCATGAAGTTGCCGGATATCAAGCCACCAACTGTCCCGGACAAATCAGACATTGAGATTGTGCTGGAACAGCCGGTGTCCCTGCCTGAGGCCAAGCCCCCAGAGCATCGTCCCCACCATCCAGATGAATATGAAGCTGTCCACAACAGCTATCAGCAGTATTTGGAGCAAAAAAGGCATAAGGAAGATAAATACCAGGAAACTTATTTCCGGCAGGAAGAAAAGGCAAAAACAGAGCCGGAAATTGCTAAGGAAGCAGGTAGCAGCCTGTCCTTGGCCCAGGCTATCCTGGCGGCAGAGGTTCTGGGAAAACCCAAGGCTTTGCAACGTAGACATAGATGATAGAAGGTTTGTAAATAATGAAATTGATTTCCATAGTGGTGCCGGTCTTTAACGAAGAGGACAATATCCAGCATTTTTATGAAGCTGTTTGTAAGACCATGAAACCACTGCCATATAACTTTGAGCTGGTATTCGTAGATGATGGCTCCAAGGATAGAAGCCGGGAAATTCTAAGGGAATTGGAAAAGCAGGATGATAGGGTACAGTCAATTTTTCTGGCCAAGAATTCCGGTCATCAGCTGGCTCTGACCTGCGGCCTGGATTATGCTGACGGTCACGCCGTCATTACCATGGACGGAGATATGCAACATCCCCCAGAGCTGATTCCTGTGCTGCTGGAAAAATGGGAGCAGGGCTATGAGGTGGTGCAGACCATCCGTAAGACCACCCAGGGCGTATCTGCCATGAAAAAGCTTACTTCCTACTACTATTACAAAGTTCTGAACAAGCTGTCCAATGTGCACATCCAGGAGGGAGGCTCTGACTTCCGCCTTATGGACAGGGTGGTGGTAAAGGCCTTTAGACGATATAGGGAGCATGCCAGGTTTATTCGGGGCATGATTGGTGCCATGGGTTTCCGTCAGGTGCAGATAGAGTTTGTGGCTCCTAAGCGTTATGCCGGCGTGTCCAAATTCTCCCCTAAGAAGATGATAAATTTTGCCATTGATGGCGTGCTGGCCTATTCCAATCTGCCTCTTAGGCTTGGGTTGTACATAGGAGGCATTAGCGGCATTCTCAGCATTTTGTTGATTATCCATGTGCTGATTTCCAAGTTTGTCATGGATGATGCGGTAGCTGGCTGGGCTACCACCATGGCATGCATACTTTTCTTTGGTGGAATGCAGATGGTAATCCTGGGCATCATAGGTGAGTATCTGGGACGGGTATTTGAGGAGGTCAAGAATCGTCCTCTGTATCTTATTGCCCGGGGGAGGCCAAAGGATGAAAAGGCTGAGGATTGTTACTGAGGTTTTGATATAGGTCTTGGAGCCTAATTTAAAGCTTCTGAGAAAAATTCTCAAAAACTACTTGAAAATGATTATCAGTTGTGTTATATTATATTTGAGCTTGAGGAAAGCTAAGAAATCCAAAAAGCTAACTCTCCTAAATATAATACACACTAAAAAAACCCTTCCGCTCATGAGGGGTTTTTTTAGTGGATTTTTTATTCCTTTCCAAAAGCAAATATCTTCACCATGAGGAAGGTTACAGGGATGCCGAGAATGGCGGCGATGATGTAGCTGATTACAGCTGGGAAGCCTAGCATATTGTAGAAAATCACTACGATAATATTCTGGATAATGTAGTTTGGGATGTAGGAAATGAAGAATTTCACATACCGTTCCAGGGAAAGGCTTTCGTGGAAGA
>CAVFWX010000187.1:0-3568 GCA_963626225.1 Anaerotignum sp. | reverse complement strand
GGGATATACGGCTTGAAAGTTTCCTTTTCCACTATAATACCTCTTTTCATAAAATATAAATGTACATATCAGCAGGACTAGTCCATCCTGCATAAACATTACGATTTTATCACATTTAAGTTTTTGATTCAATAGGCAAAATCCCCTTCCTATGACCTATTCAGCATTGTATCAGCTTTAATCTGTCATTTTCCTTAATAAAATAAAAATATAGGCACAAATTCTCATAAATTTAATAAAGGTGTAAAAAAATACACGATTTTTTTACACCTTTATCCTATTTCCTATGAAGTTCCTTCCTATTTATAAAATACTTCCTTCTTAATTTTCGTCCCATCAGTCCGAAAAACAACGGCTCCCTGACAATCTGTACGAAGTAACTCTGCCTCAGCAGAAGCCTGAATACGCTGGACAATTTCCTTGTGGGGATGGCCAAAGCTGTTGGCATAGCCACAGGAAATCACCGCCCATTTAGGATTTACCGCTTCCAAAAAAGCCTGGGAACTGGATGTACGACTGCCATGATGCCCCACCTTCAGTACCGTACTGGCTACATCTGTGCCACTAGCCAGTACCTGGGCCTCCTGCTCCGCCACCAGATCCCCTGTAAACAAAAAGCTTGCCCTGCCATAGCTTACCCGCAGGAGATTGGAAAACTCGTTGCCTGTGGACTGGATATTGGAAGCCAGCACCTGCCTTGCCTCCGGGGAATACAGGACTTCTATCTTTACTCCGTCCAATTCCATGACGGTATTTTCCTGTAGAGGAGCCAACAGCTTTTCCACCTTGGCAGCATCTCCCCTGCCGAAGGTTTTGAGATAATCATCTGCTCCTTCATGGCCAATCATAATGGCACCAACAGGGATTTTCTGCAAAATGCCCTTTACTCCTGCCGCATGATCGTCATGGGCATGGGTAAGGAAGATATAATCCAGCTGCCGCACACCATAGTGAAGCAAATATGGCACATCCACCATTTTGCCAATATCATAGCCACCTTCCCGCACCCCGCCCGTATCCACCATAAAGGCATGGCCATGGGGAGTAATAATCAAAGCCGCATCCCCCTGGCCTACATCAATAAAATGTACCTGCATTTCTCTGACAGCACCGTATCTTTGCCAAAGTCCGCCCAGCAAAAACAGGCTGGCTATCAGGCAGGCTGCTTTGAGCTTCATATGCTGGCCCAGCAATCTTTCAAGATACTTTCCCAGCCATAACCATAGTCTGCTCTGGCAGATATCCTGCCGCCATAATTTTCGTTTTTCCACAGGCATAATACATATAGCCAGCAAAAGATAATACGCCAAGGCTCCCCCTTTGCTAAAGGCTGGCATATACATCTGGCTCCCTGGCATGGCCGCCACCCACCGGGACAGCTGGTACACCACTCCCAAGGCCAGGCTGGCTGCCAAAAATACCAGCTTCCCCAGGAAGGGTATCAGGCTTGCCAGCAGTCCTGCCAAAAGCCCCGCCACAATAATCCATTCCACAATAGGGGTAACAATCAGATTGGCCAGCAGGGAGCTAATGGACAGTACATTGAAATACCAGGCAATAATAGGCACCACTGAAAGCTGTGCCCCAATGGTTACAGCCAGGCTATCTGCCACAAATATAGGAAATCTTTTTCTAAAGCCTGTCCTAATGGCTGGTGCTATATATAGAAGTCCTGCCGTAGCCCCAAAGGACAGCTGGAAACTGATATCATAAAGCCATAGAGGAGAATAAAGCAAAAGCCCCAGTGCCGTCAGCCCCAACACATGCTGGGCATCTCGTTCCCGCCCCAGAGTCAGGGCAAATAGTGTCAGAATGCCCATCAAGGCAGAGCGAATAACCGGTGGAATGGCTCCTGCCAAAAGTCCATAGAAAATAATAACCCCTGTGGCCAGCAGTGCTGTTGCCTTGTCTGGCAAATGCAGCAGCTTTCCCAATATGCCTGCGGTTCCTGCCATCAAGGTTATATGAGAGCCTGAAACCGACAGGATATGCACAATGCCTGTTATGGTAAAGGCCTCCAGCAGCTCCGGCTTGATGCCATCGTAGCCACCAAAAAGCATGGCAAAAATCGCTGCCCCATCCTGACCGGGCATAACCTGAGCCATATAATTTTTATAGCTTTCCCGCACCTGGGCTGCCACACGCTCCAAACTCCACAGCTCCTGTGGCTTCACTACTATGGTTCCCTTGTCCGCCATAAACCGTGCCTGTATGCCCTTGGCACCGTTGCTCATGGCTGTATTCATCCGCCCGGGATTGCCATAGTCATGAAACTGCCTAATGGTGCCAGACAAGGTGATTTTATCCTCTGTCCTCCCCAAGGCAGCCTTGTTTTCCACCTCCCACCCCTCCTGAGAGGCATCTCCTTCCAACCCCATAGCAGATAAATCCAGGGAATTTTCGTTGGCATAGGCCAGTAACCTTCCTCGATAATTCCGACTGCCATTCTCATTCACCACCTGGCAGTCCCCTATAACATATTTCAGATGCAGCTTTCCCTTATCATCCCTACCGATGGAGGGTGTTTCCACCAAAGTTCCTTCCAACCTAATATTTTGCCCCTCCAAATAACCTATGTCCCCAGGGCCTATTTCTGCCGCCATATAGTACCGCCCCATACCCAGCAGGAAGATTGCCAATGTCATAATCAGCCAGATATATTTGCTGCACCTCATGGCAAGAAACAAGGTCATTGCCAGAAATACAGCCACCATAAGCCAAATCTGCCAAATGTATTCAGCAAATTCCGGCCACAGATTCCCCAGGCAGATGCCTGTGCAAAGTGCCCCTAGCAGAATATTGATAAAGGCCTTGGGATGCTGCCCATAACTGCCTGCACCAAAAATATGCCCCATATCCTGCTCCTTTCAGCCCTTGATTGCAGTTTGAATCCAGTCCTCGCCTTCACAATCAGCCTACAATACTACCTGTTGCTGCAGCTTGGCAAACTTTGCCTTGCCAATGCCCTTGACCTTCTGCAAATCCTCCGCTCGTTGAAAAGCTCCATTGGCTTCCCTGTAATCTATAATCCGCTGAGCCATGGCCGGGCCTATTCCCTTTAGCTTCTTTAGCTCATCTACACCGGCTGTATTGATATTTACCATATCGCCCCCAGAACTGCCAGAAGAAGCTGATGCCGCTTTCGTGCCAGTTGACTTGCTAGCAGAAGCTCCAGAGGATGTATTAGTGTTTACGGCATTAGTGGCAGCAGCCTGGACTATTTTTTCCGGTACCCGTATCTGCATACCGTCCTTTACTGTTTCTGCCATATTCACCCTTGCCATATCCGCATCTGGCAGAACTCCTCCGCATTTGTTCACTGCCTCTGCCACCCGTCCGTCAAAGTCCACATAAACTACTCCAGGCTTTTCCACCGCCCCGGTAACATAAACAGCCACCTGCTCCTTGGCAATCTCTGAGCCAGCCGCCCCTTCAGCCAACTCCACAGCCTCCTCCTGCTCATAGCAGCTATAAATACTGATGCCTCCTGCCACGGCAAGAATCAGTGCCAAGATAACCATGCTCCGCTTAAACATAGGCATAATATTTCCCTCCCCTCGAATTTAAT
>CAVFWX010000186.1:0-3576 GCA_963626225.1 Anaerotignum sp. | reverse complement strand
GGTGATGTTGGCTATGTGGTTCCACCTGTTCCCATTCCGAACACAGTAGTTAAGCACATAAACGTCGAAAGTACTTGGTTGGAGACGACCTGGGAGGATAGAAAGTCGCCGGTTAGCAAAGAGCTTGTCTGAGGACAGGCTCTTTTGTTTTGCCGTGAAGCGATTGCCTTTTTGAGGGCAGTCGTCTTTTTTATTTGGAATTGTATACTATTTAATCTTTATATGCTATACTTGAACTAAGATGTAGTATAGCAGGAGGCGACATAAATGTCTGATAATTATAAACTGCTGGAACAAATACTGATTTCCGCCATTGCAGATGCTCAGGGGATTTTCCATATGGATATTACAGAGGATTGTATTATCAATATTGCAGGAAATACCAAGAGCATTGATATGGTAGATAAATTTCATAGTGTGGACGAGCTGATGCATCGGTTAGCAAATTATGTGGCAGAGGAGGAGCAGCGTCAGCCTGCTTTTGAGTATTTCTGTCGGAAATCCCTGCAAAGAGCTTATGAAGCGGGCAAGATTGAGCTAAGCAAGGAAAATTTGTCATATTTCTATGATGGTAGCATCAGGCCCTGCAGGATAACAGCCAAGCTGGTTATAAATCCTAACAATGGCCATCTTCATTGTGTGCTTTTTGGTACGGATATATCCGATGAATGGCAGGAGCGGAAACAGCGTGAGACAGAGGTAAAGCGGCAGCTGGCGGTGTTCAATGCCCTGGCGGATGGCTATGCCAATGTATTCCTGATTGATTTGCCAAAGGACACAACACGTATATTGAAGCTAGATGGCTATGTTACAACAGGCATGGAAAAGGAAGCCAGCAAGGAGTATTCCTATACCACCCTGACACGGCAGTATGTTTCTGAGCGGGTTCATCCCGAGGATCAGGAGTATATGTATGAGGTCATGGCTAGGGAAAATGTAGAAAAGCATCTGGCTAACAGCAAGGACTATATTGGCACCTATAAGGTGAAGATAGGAGAGGAAACCCACTATTACCAGTTCAAGTATATCAAGCTGGAAAGTGCCAACCATGTAATTGCAGGCTTTCAGAATATAGATGATACTGTCCATGAGCTGCAGAAGCAAAGGCACGAAATGGCTCTGGCACTGGCTGCGGCAGAGCAGGCTAACAGGGCCAAGACTGTTTTCTTGAACAGTATATCCCATGATATCCGCACTCCTATGAATGCTATTATCGGCTTTGCGGCACTGGCCCAGGCCCATATAGACGATACCAGTCAGGTGCAGGATTACCTTAGAAAGATTAATACATCCAGCACCCATCTGCTGAACTTGATAAACGATATTTTGGATATGAGCCGTATTGAAAGCGGTACTGTAAAGCTGGAGGAAAAGCCTATCCACATACCGGATCTCCTTCATGATTTGCGTACCATGATTCAGGGGTTGGTAAACAGCCGTCAGCAAAACCTCTTTATTGATACCCAGGATGTGCGAAATGAGGATATTATTGCTGACAAGCTGCGGCTGAACCAGGTTTTGATAAATATCCTTAGCAATGCCATTAAATTTACCCCTATTGGTGGGAACATTATGATTCGTTTGGTGGAAAAGGCCAGCAGCAGGCCTGATTATGCAACATATGAGTTTTCCATCCAGGACAACGGTATTGGTATGTCCCAGGAATTTGTCAGCCATGTTTTTGATACCTTTGCCCGGGAGCATTCTGTCACCGTTAGTGGCATTCAGGGTACTGGACTGGGGATGTCCATTACTAAGAATATTGTGGATATGATGGGGGGAAATATCCAGGTAGAGAGCAAGGAAGGGAAAGGCACTAGATTTGATGTGACCCTGACCTTCAAGCTGGCCAGCAAGCCTGTGGAGGAAGAAAAGACTGCGGCACAGGATGATTATGATTTTACCGGCAGGCGGATACTGCTGGTGGAGGATAATGAGCTGAACCGGGAAATTGCGGCAACCATCCTGGAGGATATGGGCATAACAGTGGATACGGCAGTAGATGGGCTGGAGGCTGTCAATATCATCCATAGGGAACCGGCGGATAAATATGACTTGATTTTCATGGATATCCAGATGCCAAGGATGGATGGCTATATGGCTACCCGGGAAATCCGTACCCTGCAAAGCAACGAAAAGGCAAATATACCTATTGTGGCTATGACAGCCAATGCCTTTGACAAGGATAAGAGAAAGGCGATGGAGTCAGGGATGAATGGGCATATTGCCAAGCCGCTGGATATTGAGGTAATAAAACGAACCTTGGCTGAGGTGTTTAAGGGCTAAAGCTACACAATAAAAAAGCCATGGAGAGTACCATTTCAGGCACGCTTTCGCTCTGAATTCGCCTAACGGACACTAAGCTCTCAGAAACGAAATGCCCGGTTTCTTGCAGAATCGGGCATTGGTTTCTGAATCGCTAAGTGCCGAGGCTCATTAAAGGCCTGTGCATGGTACATCTCCATGGCTTTAATTCGTACTTCACTATATAATTAGGTGGCTCTTCAAACTGCAAGAGCCACCTTTTTTAAATTTCTATATCGAATAGTTTCTGAGAAAGTTCCAGCATCTTGCTGTCTGGACTGCTGTTGAGCCAGGTGATTTGGCCGGGGGATTGGCGGTCTGAGAGGAGATTGCGGCGGTAGAGGCGGCGGCGGAGCTGGCGGGCAGTGCCTGGGGCACCATCGAAGATTTTTACATCTGGCCCTAACATATCCTTGATTACCCGGCGGACAAAGGGATAATGGGTACAGCCTAGGACTACCCCGTCCACAGGTTTATCTCCCAGAGTATCGAAATACTGCTGGAGAAAGCTTCGGAGGGCAGGGGAGTCCAGTTCACCACGTTCTACGAACTCAGGCAGACCAGGGAGAGGCAGCTTCAGGATTTCCGCCTTGCTTTTCCATTCCTCCAGAAGACGGGCAAATTTTTTCTCCCGGAGGGTGGCTTCTGTAGCCAATACTACTACACGGCCTTGAGGACAGGAAATGACAGCAGGCTTTAGGGCCGGTTCAATGGCCACAATAGGAAGCTCTGGATATTCTTCTCGCAGCCTTTGGCCAGCGGCAGAGCTGGCGGTATTGCAGGCAATAACTACAGCCTTGACATCACGCTTTATGAGCTTTTGTACTACATTTTCTGTCAGCTCATAGATTTCTTCCGTATCACGGCTGCCATAAGGAGCGTTGGCGGAGTCACCGTAAAAGATGAAGTTTTCCTGGGGCAGTAGGGAGGCCAATTCCCGCAGGACACTGATGCCTCCCATGCCGCTATCCATTACCCCAATCGGAGCGTTTTTATCTAATACTATATCCATAGTAGTTCACTTCCCATTCTTATAGTATCTAATGTGCATGGAGTGTACCCACGTCGACTCGCTCTCGCTCCGATATCGACATAGCGGATACTAAGCTCTCGTGAGGGGCATTATTTATAGCCTACCGGCATAAATAATGGCTCACGAATCGCTAAGTACCGATGTCGATATAGGGTCTCCTTAGGGTACAACTCCATGCACTTAAAGTCCTGCTAAGCCTAATAGTAGTCCGATGACTCCGCTGGCAGCTAATAGATTTA
>CAVFWX010000185.1:0-3594 GCA_963626225.1 Anaerotignum sp. | reverse complement strand
TCCTTATCCTTGTCCTTTTTGTCCTTATCCGTGTCTTTGGCCTCAGTAGCTACAGGCTTATCTGACGATGTGCTAAGATATGCCCCGTCAAAGTTCTTATTTGGCAGGCCCTGAACAGCCTTGGACATAAAGGCCTTCCAAATCGTAGCCGGGGTGGTACCGCCGGTCATGCTACCCATGCGGGAATTGTCATCACAACCTACCCAGACTGCTGCCACCAAATCCGGCACATAGCCTACAAACCAGGCATCCTGATAATTATCGGTAGTACCTGTCTTGCCTGCTGCCGGACGGCCAATATTGGCTCCGGTACCAGTACCCCTGGCAATAACTCCCATAAGCATGCTGGTCAAATCATTGGCTGTAGACTTTTTCAGCACCTGCTGGGACTTAGGATCGGCCTCCTCCAGCACCTCACCCTTCTGGTTTACTACCTTCACAATAGCCACCGGCTCCACATGGACACCGTTATTGGCAAAGGTACCATAGGCACTGGTCATTTCCAGCGGAGTAACACCCTTGGTCATGCCGCCAATGCTGACAGCATAGTTCATATCATTGACGCTGCCTTCCTTTACGAAGGTACTGATGCCCATTTTTTCTGCCAGATAAATAATCTTATCCATGCCAACTTCCTGGGCAATGCGGACAGTAGGCACATTCAATGACTGTTCTGCCACATACCGCATGGTTACGGTACCATTGTAGTTGCGGCTGTAGTTCTGTGGCTGCCAGCCAGCAATATTGATTGGCTTATCCTCTACAGTAGAGGAAGGAGTCAGGCCGTTTTCCAATGCCGCTGCAAAGACAAATGGCTTGAAGGAAGAACCCGGCTGTCGCTCTGCCATGGTGGCACGGTTGAACTGATCTGTTCCCCTACCACCTACCATGGCCTTGATATAGCCGGTAGATGGCTCAATGGCTACCAGTGCACCCTGAGGTTGCTTCTGCCCATTGCCGTCAGTGGAATAGGTTGGCAAGTTCGCCATGGCTGCTTCTGCTGCCTTCTGCATATCCATATCCAGGGAGGTATAAATCTTCAAGCCGTCCTGATATACCGCATCAGCACCGTATTTGTCAATCATCAGCTGGGTTACATAGTCAATAAAATATGATGCAAACTGGCTATCAGACTGAGGCTGAGCCTTTACCAGATTCAGTTCCTGAGCCTTGGTCTTGGCTGCCGTGGAGCTACTGATATAGCCATACTTGGCCATCTGATCCAGCACTACCCCCTTGCGTTCCTGGGCTGCATCCAGATTGTTGAGAGGAGAATAATAATTAGGGCTCTTAGGAATACCTGCCAACATGGCACATTCGTTGAGATCCAAATCCTCTACATTCTTGCCAAAATAGGTCTTGGCTGCGGCTTGGACACCATAAGCTCCCTGACCGAAGTAAATTTGGTTCAGGTAAAGCTCCAGAATCTCTTCCTTGGTGTATTTACGCTCCAGCTGCAGGGCCAGAAAAATCTCCTGCACCTTACGCTTCATGGTCCTGTCCTGGGTCAGATAAGCGTTCTTGGCCAACTGCTGAGTAATGGTAGAACCGCCCTCAGCCACTCCCTGATTGGTTATATTGGCGTAAACTGCACGCAATATGCCCTTGGGATCCACGCCGGCATGGTCATAAAACCGCACATCCTCCACCGCAATAAAGGCATCCTTCAGATGCTCCGGTATCTTGTCGATCTTTACCGGTACACGGTTCTGTTCGGCATGAACATTGGCCAGCTCATTGCCATTGATGTCGTAAATCTGGGAGGAGGCCGCCGGCCTTACATCCTCCAAATCTGTCTTGGTGTTCAGAGTGGCTGTCAAAAAGCCACAGCCTACACCGGCTATCATCACCGCCAGGACAGCAGCAAAAATAATCAATATCCTGCTGCCATTACCCTTCTTGGGTGCTTTATTACGAGCCTGCCGGGATCTTTGGGCGGCTCCTGTTCGTTTCTCCATGTGCTGCCTCCTTAACAAGAGTTGTATCTATTTAGTCACACACATACATACAACACATTTTATCACAAAAATTCATTCTTGTGTAGGGGATTTATTGAAGTTCTACTAAGGTGGCGCCGGTGCCTCCTTCGCTCATGTCGGCAAAGTTGAAGTTAGCTACATTACGATGACGTTTGAGGTAGCTGTGGACCCCCTTGCGGAGGGCTCCGGTGCCCTTGCCATGGATGATAAGAATTTGGCTCAAGCCTGCCATGACGGAATCGTCAATAAACTTGCCCAGTGTCACCTCTGCCTCATCCACCATCATGCCACGAATATCAATATCCCTGTGGGCTTCCTGAGTCTTGCCCATAAAGCTATTTCCCTTGCGGTTGGAACGGCCACCTGCCTGTACTGTAGTCGAAGGCTTTTCCTTCTGTGCCTTGTCCACAAACTTACAGTCCCGTGCCTTGACATTCATCTTCATGCTGCCAAGCTGCACCTCCAGCTCCTTCCCCTTGACGGACAGGACGGTGCCCTTCTGGTCCAGCTTGGTTACATATACAATATCCCCAGGCTCCAATGTTTTGACATCCACATTTTTCCGATAAGCCTTGACGGAAACAATGCCCTGGCGAACCTTGCCTGCTGCCTCCTCGATACGGGATCTTGCATCCTGAATGGCTGCCTGCCGCTTCTGGATGCCCTGATCGTTAAACTGCTCTTTCAGTTCTTTGATTACAGCTTCTGACTCTCTGCGCATGCGGCGAACCAGCACAGCTCCTTCATCCTTGGCCTTACGGATAATATCCGCCTTTTTCTGGTTTAGCTCCACCCGCATGGCCTCAGCCTTGGCTTCCATCTGCTCCGCCCTTCTGAGACGAGTTTCTATATCAGCATTCATCTGCTCATAAAGCATTTTTTCCTTTTCCAGCTGGTTGATGACCTGCTCAAACTGGGCATGGTCTGCTTGAATCAGCTGCTTGGCCCGGATAATCAAAGACTCGCTTAAACCAAGACGGCGGCTGATGGCAAAGGCATTGCTGGCACCTGGTATACCAATTAGCAGTCTATAGGTTGGCCGCAGGGTGGCTACATCAAATTCCACGCAGGCATTTTCGATGCCTTCCCGGCTAAAGGCAAAGGTCTTTAGTTCTGAATAATGGGTGGTAGCTACTACGGAAGCCTTGATGGTCAGTAGTCTCTCTAATATGGCCATCGCCAGGGCAGCACCCTCTTCTGGATCCGTACCAGCTCCCAGCTCATCCAATAGTAGCAAATCCTCAGGCTCTACCTGATCCAAAATCTCCACCAAATGGGTCATATGAGCAGAAAATGTACTTAGGCTCTGCTCAATGCTTTGCTCATCGCCGATATCTGCATAGACATTGCCATAAACTGCAATCTCTGAACCGGATTCTGCCGGCAGAAAAAGGCCGGACTGAGCCATCAGAACCAAAAGCCCCAAGGTTTTCATGGTAACGGTCTTGCCGCCGGTATTTGGTCCTGTTACCAGCAGCATGGAATATTTGTCCCCTAAGGTAATATCTATAGGCACCACCTTGTCCGGTGTCAGCAGAGGATGGCGAGCAGACAGGAGCCTGGTAAAGCCCTCCTCATTTATCACTGGCTCCGTGGCCTTCATTTCATAGGCCAG
>CAVFWX010000184.1:0-3607 GCA_963626225.1 Anaerotignum sp. | reverse complement strand
TCTCCTTAGGGTACAACCTCCAACAGTGTTAGGACTTGTTCTAAAGAAATCCCCTGTGCTGGGAATGTCTCAGCATGGGGGATTTGGTATAGGGGGATAGATTAAATGGGAAGATTTAAGGTATATGGAAGGTTAGTTGTAGCCGCTTTCCTCGCAACAAATCTGCTGTCCAATCAGGCAGTTGCTGCAGAGTCGACTCAGTCTGAGCAGCAGGTGGAAAGCATGGCAGCTGCAGAGGAGGAGCAGCCGGTGATTCAGCAAAAAACTACGGGTATAGTTCTGCTGGCCAGTGACCGCTACTTGCAGCCTGCCTATCTGGACATTATGAGCCGGTATTTTGTGAAATGTTATTCCCAGTACCGTTATCCTACGGAATACGGCAACAGTATGCAGGACAAATGCAGGGAGGCAATGGCGAAGGAAAAGCTCTCCACTTTGCACAATGTTACGGAAAAACAGCTATCTGATCTGGTAAAGGATATGGACAAAGAGCAGGTGCTTTTTATACGTATCAGCGATGTACTTAGGCGGGAGAGGCGACGGATTGACCGCTGGCTGGGAGCAGAGGATCTCTGGGAGGCAGATATTACCCTGGAGGCAGTGCTGGTGGATAAAAACGGCATAGTCCGTAGGGAGAAATTCTATGATTACGAAGATGAGCAGTACAGTCCCGATAGGGCATTGAACCAGGCATATACTGACTGCCTCCGCAGATTGCAGAAGAAAAATATCTTTCAGCAGTGATTAAATGCAATAACAGGAGCATTATATGACAGATAATATTAATATGAAGATAATTGCCAGATTGCGAAATGATTTTCCCAGCAAGTTCGGCATTCCCCGCCAGAGCAATGTGGTATCACAGCTCCAGGGGAAAATCGTCTTTGAACCGGAATATCGCAACGAGACAGCTCTTAGGGGGATAGAGGGATTTGACTACCTGTGGCTTATATGGCAATTTTCTCAGGCAGTGCGGGACAAATGGTCACCTACGGTACGGCCGCCTATCCTAGGGGGAAATACCAGGGTTGGAGTTTTTGCCACCCGCTCCCCCTTCAGGCCCAATGCCATCGGACTTTCCAGTGTAAAGCTGGAAAAGGTTGATTTGCATACACCTGAAGGACCAATTATTTATGTCAGCGGGGCAGATCTGATGGATGGTACGCCAATATTGGATATCAAGCCTTATCTTGCCTATGTGGACAGCCATGAAGGAGCCGCCCAGGGCTTTCGGGGACAGGGCTGGACCAGGCAGCTTCAAGTGGATTTTCCCCAGAATTTGTTGGATAAAATTCCGGAAGAAAAGCAGGCAGGGCTGCTGGGAGTACTGGAAATTGATCCTCGGCCAACCTATCAGGATGACCCAGAGCGGATCTATGGTATGCCTTTTGGTAATAAGGAAATCAAATTTCAGGTGCAAGCTGGCATATTAAAAGTAATCGATGTATTGTAAGAATGATATATGGCGTTTATTGAGAATGCTGGAGGATGTATTCTTATTTATTATACATATAACTTTCATATATACAACCTATATTAATACAAAACAGAAAGAAAATTTATTGCGTAATAAGTTATAATAATTGACAATAGGATATTATAGCTGTAAAATATAGTTAATTTCATAGAGTAAGGACAGGTGTCTGTGTATCAGACTTAATAGAGAATCCGGTATAAGCCGGAACGGTCCCGCCACTGTAAGGAGGAGCGAACCACAATTATGTCACTGGGATATTTATCCTGGGAAGGCGTGGGGAACGATGATGCCGAGTCAGGAGAACTGCCTGTTTTATCGTCACCGTTAGCATTAGTTGTTGGACAAATTTTGTCGCTATAGTGCTTGGACCTGCGAGCGATGGGTAGGGGATGGATTTAAACGCAATCCGTCTGCATGCTCTGGCAGATGGATTTTTTGTTTTATTTGAAGGAGGTTGTTGTATGAGTGAAGGAGAAATGGATCTTCAGGCCATTCTGAAAAAAGCCGAGCAACAGACTGTTTTTCCTGATGTGCCTTTGGATGAATTTGCACCACCTACCTATGACCAGTGGAAAGATGCCTGTATTGCCCTTTTGAAGGGAGCTCCCTTCGAGAAGAAAATGTATACCAAGACCTATGAGGATATTACATTTTCTCCTATGTACTTTAGGGCTGATACGGAGGATATTCTGCCAAAGGATTCATTCCCAGGAATGGATGATTTTTTGAGAGGTGCTGCACCAAATGGATATATCAAGGCTCCTTGGGGCATAGCCCAGTCCTGTGACTTGACCATGCCGGAGAAAAATAACAAGCTGTTGATTCATGAGCAGGAAAAGGGTTCTACCGTGTATAATATCCGCTTGGACAAGGCAAGTATTGCCTGCCAGGATGGAAATGTGGCAGAAAAGCCAGGTGAAGAGGGCTGCAACGTTACTACCTTGGATGATATGCACACCCTGCTGTCTGATTTGAAGCTGGATAAATATCCTTTGTATATATATGCTGGTGCTTCTGCTGTGCCTATGCTGGCTTTGACTGCCGCCGCCCTGCGTTCCTCTGGCTTCAAGCTAGAGAATTTGAAGGGTGTTATCGGTGCCAACCCTGTTATTGAGCTGGTGGAACACGGACAGAACGACCAGAGCCTGAAGAAACTCTACAAGGAAGCCTTCATTGCTGGCAAGTGGGCACAGAAAATGGCACCTCAGCTGAAAACCTGCATGATCAAGAGCGATGTTTTCAGCCGCGGCGGTGCCAACGATGTACAGGAGATCGCCTACAGCCTGTCTGTAGCTACTGATTATATGCGGGCCATGATGGAGAGAGGCATGACAGCTGATGAGGCTGCCGGACAGATTATGTTTGTTTTCTCCATGGGTGCTAATTTCTTTATGCAGATTGCCAAGCTGCGGGCTGTCCGTCCTATCTGGGCACAGATTGTGGAGGCATTTGGAGGCAGCAAGGAGGCTCAACGGATTCATATCCATGGCAAGCCAGCCCTGTTCTTCAAGACCAAATATGATCCTTACGTAAATATGCTGCGAAATACCTCGGAGATGTTCTCCGGTGTTGTCGGCGGTCTGGAATCCTTTGAAAACGGCACCTTTGATGAGCCGATCCGCAAGGGTGATGAATTCTCTCGTCGTATTGCTCGCAATGTACAGATTATGCTGCAGGAAGAATTTGGCCTGCTGCAGCCTATTGACCCGGCTGGTGGCTCCTGGGCTGTTGAAAGCCTTACCAAGGAAATCAAGGAAAAGATCTGGGCTGAATTTCAGAAGGTGGAAGGCATGGGGGGCATAGTTACTGCCCTGAATGAAGGCTATCCACAGGAACAGATTGCCGATATCCTGAAGCAGCGTTTCAAGAAGCTGGAGCTGCGTCGGGATCGCATCGTGGGCACCAATATGTATCCTAATATGACGGAAAAGCGCCTAGATGAGAAGCTCGAGGACTTTGCTGCCAATAGGGAGGCTAGGGCAAAGGCCATTTCAGCCTACGAGGCAGATATGGATGATAGCTTCAAGGCGGAAAAGCTGGCCTTTGACAAGGAAGGCTGTCCTGTATGCCAAGCGGCAGAGGCATTCCAGGCAGGAGCTACCCTTTCTGAGGTTCGCCATGCCCTTAACT
>CAVFWX010000183.1:0-3619 GCA_963626225.1 Anaerotignum sp. | reverse complement strand
ACCCTGATATGGCTTGCCGTCAAAGGTCACTTCCCGGAAGCTACCGTCCCAGTTAAGAGGCACACAGCCGTTGAACAGAAGATTCTGGTTGCAGCAGGTATAGACACTGCCCTTTTCGTAAATAAAGTCCACATGCCGCTGCAGCCTTTCGCTTTCAATGAAATAGGACTTCAAATCATTAATAATCTGCCTTTCACCCTCTGTCAGCTCATAAGGATTCTTGGGATCCACCGTAGGGAAATAGGCACTGCTTAGGGCATACCGCTTGCCGTTAAGGCTGTAGCATACAGCGTTATAATCCACATTCTGCAGCTGCAGGCGGCTTTCCATGTGGAAGTCTGGATTACGCAATATCAGTTGCCCCTCCAGCTTGAACATTATCATGGAGATGGCCTTTTCCGAAGCCTTGAGAGGATTCTCGTCTGGATAAATCTTCTGGGCAAACATGGTTAGAGGCCTCAGGCTGATGGCATAGCCTTTTTCCAACACCTCTGTATTCTTGTACCGCAGGCTGTTCCGCACCACTCCGGCAATGCACACCTCGCTGCCGCTGGCTGCACCCATCCACAGGATATCGTGGTTGCCCCACTGTATATCCAATGAATGATAGTCCATTACCATATCCAGAATGGTGTCCGGCCTGTTGCCCCGGTCATAAAAATCACCGATGATATGCATGTGTCCTACCGCAAGGCATTTAATCAGCTTGGTAAGAGCCACAATAAAATCCTCAGAGCCTCCCACCTGGACAATCATGTTCAGCAGACGCTTGCTGTAGAGGAACTGTGCCCTATCCGCTTCCGGATGGGTATTGAACAGCTCCGTGATTACGCTGCGATAGCTCTTGGGAATAAAGCTCTTGACCTTGGTCAGAGGATATTTATAGGTCATCAGCTTGCTGACCTCCAGAAGCCGGGACAGGGTTTCCCTGTACCATTCTGGGGTGTTTCGCCGTTGGGCCTCCATCTGCTGCATCTTTTCATGGGGATAATAGATAAGGGTGCAGAACTCTGCCTTTTCCTCCGGTGTCAATCTGGCACCAAAAACATAGTCCACCTTTTCCTTGATAACTCCGGAGCAGTTGTTGAATATATGATAAAAAAGTTCATATTCACCATGAAGGTCACTGACGAAATGCTCCACGGACTTAGGCAGACACAGGCTGGCCTGGAGATTGATCAAATCTGCATAGACAGCTTCCCTGGTGGGATATTTTTCTGCCAAAAGATGTAGGTATTTCTGCTTTTGCTTCTGCAAGGTAGTTGCTGTGCTGTTCATACAATCTCCCCTTTTCCAACTAATGCCATTTTTCTTTTTTATTATACCCTTTGGCTGAAGTGATAGCAACAAAACAATACCCCGATGATTAGTGATAAGCTGGCATTTTCGAATTTTGTAAAGGCACTGCCATGCCTAATCGACTTCGTATATATGCTTTTACTTCAACAGATTAAGATACCAGCTGGAATTTTGATAGGACTGAGCCAGCATTGCCTGGGCTGCCTGCATCAGGATGGTGTCGCTGGTATATTGGGTAATCTCCTTGGCCAGGTCTGCCCCCATCAGGGTGGTCTGGGCTGCTGTGAGATTCTCTGACTCCGTGGTGAGATTGCTGTAGGTGTATTCCAGACGACTGGACAGTGCTCCCACATTGGTGGACTGGTCCAGCACCTTATTGATTGCATTGTCAATAACCGTAATGGCTGCCTGAGCATCCTCGGCAGTGGCTACGCTAAGGAATGAGCCATCGCTGCCTTGAAGGCCCAGTGCCCTGGCAGAGAGATTCCCCAGACCAGCCTTGATGGCTTGGTTGGCATCTGCCCCTACCTGCAAGGTGAGGGAATTGTCGCTTCTATTTTCTGCTGCCCCAATAGACTCTGCAAACTCATTGAAGGCATTGTTAACAGACTTCCTCTCCTGACCGTCAGCAGTCTGAACGGAAATATTGAATCCCGCAATCGCCCCTGCTTTGCCAGCAGTTGCCGCCTTGACGGTAATAGCATTCTTGCCATCCACGGTATTTTTCTGATTGCCGTATTCATCGGTACCAATTTCCTCGGTGCTGCCTACATTAGTATCAAAGACATCTCCAATGCCAGCATCCTGGGCTGCCCCATTTGCCTTTTTGAAAATATCCTCCAGTGTGGTGTCCCCGACAGTATAGCTGGTGCTATAGGTCTTGCCGTCCTTCACAAAGGAAACTGTCACCGTATCTGTAGACATGATTTCCATGCCATCACCGCTGCGACTAGCAAGTTCTGTCAGCTTGGTATCACCGGCAGTGTCCGCACTGAAAGACCTGTTGGTATAAGCCTGAGTGGTAAGCTGGGTAGCAGAATTGTAGCTGCCGTTCATAAGAGCCATGCCATTGTACTCCACAAGGGAATTGTCCGTAATCTGGTCAATATACTGGTTGAACTCCTTCTGTATGGCTGCCCGATCACTGTCCTTTGCCGTGGAGTTGGCTGCCTGGATGGCACGCTCCTTCATGGTCTTAAGGATATCCAAGGTATTGCTCATGGCTCCGTCTGCTACCTTCAACATAGCAGAGCCGGTCTGGGTATTGGAGGCAGCCTGATCCAAGGCTCCCACACGGATGCCCATCTTGGTGCCAATGGAATATACAGATGCGTTGTCTGCCGCACTATTTACCTTGTTGCCTGTGGCAATGGCTGTGGCGTGCTTGGAGGCAGAGCTGTATCTGCTGTTAATTTGGTTCAGCAGGGATAGCTGCTGGGTGTAGCCGCCGATAGTTGCCATAAAAACTCCTCCTTGATGTATGCAAATCCCCTGCTTCCATAGGGGATGAGATAAGTCTATCCTCCTTATTTGTTATATCGTAAAGTTTATGTGAATTCTTAATATGGGCAGAAAAATTATCTTTACTTAGATACCGAAACGAAATGCAGGAAGTGTACCCTCGTCGCCTCGCTCTCCATCATAAATAAATTTCATACAAACACCAGAAAAGCCTGTATGATACCGGTTCCAGTGTAATACAGGCTTTCTGCTTATGCTATGTAGTTTTTTCAGGCAACGTAGCAGCTATCCGAAGTTTGTTAAAACTGTCGCCAGGTGGCTTTATCAACCTTCGCTGAAGGTTACATCTACCAATTCCGGCTCAACTGTTACATCGGCCTGTGGGATTTTTTCGTCCACGGCATGCTGTACCCGCTCCATCTCACGGTGCAGAATATCCTCAGAAGCTTCTACATCTGCCTTGCTACCTTCGTACTCACCCAGTACATTCAGACAGATATTGGCTGTTTTAGTGGCGCCATAGGCCTACGGCAGGAACCAGCCTTGACTAATGCCCCAGCCCATAGTAAAATGAAAGCATAAAAAAAGAGCGAACCACAACGATGGTCCGCCACTGTATGTTTTTATTAGCAAGAAGTTTTACCAACAAAACCATCAAATGACGTACGCTGATGGTCACACCTATGAATCAGCCACCCTTGGCCGGGTGGTTTTTTCATGCCCGCAATTAAGCTGCTAAAGGTGCGGTTGGCTTATGGCTTGTTTTATACTACCAAGAGTATATTAATCAGCTCGCCTGTGAAAGTCAGGTACAGCAGTACCCCTATACCAACAGCCACCACTGTTGCGGTGATGGGTA
>CAVFWX010000182.1:0-3652 GCA_963626225.1 Anaerotignum sp. | reverse complement strand
TAGATAAATATATAATAAATCCGCTAAAAATACAATGAGAAATTTAGCGGATTTTACGGAAAAAGAGCAGCCCCGAGAGGCTGCCCCTTTCCTGAGATTTATTTATTTTTGTCTTGAAGGCGAATTAAAATAAGAAGAGACTTAGAAAATGAAGTCTACACGGGTGAATACGCCAGTGTACTTATCATTGCCGGACAAAGCGGTGTCCTTACCGTTGAAGTACTTGGCAGTAGCAATGATGTTCTTGGTGAAGGTGTAGTCCGCACCTACTTCCCAACCCTTGATGGACATCAGGCCATCCATACCTGGGCCAAAGTCATAGGTAGTCTCTGGAGTAGCAAATGGAGCCAGCTGGCGATATGCTACGTAGGCACCCCAAGAACCCTTCTGAGATGCATCAGCACCCTTATAGTCTACCTCAATGTTGTAGGCATTGTTGGAAACATTGCCGTATGAGCTGTAGCCGCTGCCATTGAGGAACTTGCCGCCACTAACGGAGTTACCCCAAGCATAGTCGCCACGGAGCTTTACATTCTTGTCAAAGGCATAGGACACGCCCAAATCTACAATATGGAAGGAGCTCTCATCGCCGTCGGTACCATTCTGGAGAGTATGAGTGTTCATTACACTGTGGTAACCTGCACCTGCACCCCACTTGCCCATGGTGTAGTTGGCCTCGATAGCCCAGTAAGTAGCAGAGTCATTGCTAACCCACTTGCCATCAGTGTTCTTATACTTATCAGTACCATAAGCCAGGTTGGAGCTTGGGTTGTAGCGGGCAGCAGTAGCCTTGATCTTCCATGCACTGTTTGGAGCATAGGTGAACTCAGCACCTGTTACATCAGCATCGAATACCATACCGTTGGTGGCATCAGAGAAGGTGCCGAAGCGGCCCAACTTGGTATCCAACTTGCCGTATTTGCCTTCAACATACAGTCTCTTCAGTTCCTTGCTGTTGGCATTGCCAGTGTTATCCTTGTCTACAACGGCATCCATACGGGCATGAGCTGTCCAGTTCTCATTGATGGTCATGGTAGGTTCGAGACGGAGCTTGATGATGTTGGTATCGCCATTTACATGGTCACCGCTCTGCTCAAAGTTGTTGTGGGTCCAGTCATAACGAACCAAGCCGTTCCATTTAACATTGTCAACCTTTGCTTCCAGATCAGCAACACGAACACCCAGATTGGACAGTTCGTCAGAGAACTCAGCAGCCAGCTTGTCGATGAGAGCCTTGTTGTTGTTGTCGGCAGCATCAGCCTTGGCCATGGCCTTGGCAACAATCTGTGCCATCTCATAACGACTCATAGCCTGGTCACCCTTGAAGGTACCATCAACGCCATAGCCGTTTACAACGCCATCCTGTACCAGCTGGGCAACAGCATCATAAGCCCAATGGTCAGCAGGAACGTCAGCAAAAGGGTTTGCTGCAGCAAATGTGGTGGATGCAGCACCAACTACCAGAGCTGTAGTCAATGCAGATACAAGTGTCTTTTTCATAAAAAATCCTCCTAAGAATATTAAGTAAATAACCTACGCTGAGGATGAAAAAGAAGCTGCAGTCCGCGAGTTGCCTTGTTTCCTCTGTACCTTGCCTCTCTCATTTTCAACGTTGCCGTATGTTAACATAGCTCTCGTTGAAAAGTCAAGGGGCAAGTGAAAGAAATTTCTGGGCAGGCTAATATCCTTTGATTTTACGAAACACTTGTGATATAATTTATCTGTCACCATCACTAGTCCCGCCCCCTGAAAGGAGGTGATACTGATGGAAATGGTTGCATCATTTCTTATTTCTGTCGCAGCAGGTATTGTAACTCACTTTATTTGCAGGTGGCTAGATAGAAATCTTCCATGGTGATTAGCACAACTTAATAAAGCCTTACTTCCGGCTTGTAAAATATAGGAAATAGAAAGGGCCCAGTGTTCGCAGCACCAGGCCCTTTCGTCTGTCCAAACTGATGGAACAGTCGCATCATGTAGCTTTCGCTATGGTTATATAATATCACATCTGGGTATTTTTTGCAAGAAAAAAGAGCAGCTCCGGAGAGCTGCTCAGTTTGTTTTGTTTGACTAATCTTGCTAAAGCTAGGATTAGAAAATGAAGTCAACACGGGTGAATACGCCGGTGTACTTGTCCCTGTCAGTCTGGGTAGTATCCTTACCATGGAAGTACTTGGCAGTACCAACGATGTTCTTGGTGAAGGTGTAGCTAGCACCAATTTCCCAACCCTTAAGGGCGTTAACACCATCGTACTGGCTACCAGTGAAGTCATAGGTAGGAGTAATAGTTGCAAATGGAGCAAGCTGACGATATGCTACATAAGCACCCCAAGAACCCTTAACGGCATCCTGTGCACCCTTGTAGTCCAGCTCAATGCTGTAAGCATTGTTAGCAGCGCCTGCATACTGAGTCTGGGAATTGCCCCAAGCATAGTCACCAACCAGCTTTACGTTCTTGTCGAAAGCATAGCCAACACCAAGATCAATTACATGGAAGGAAGACTTATCCTCACAAGCCTTCTGGTAGGTATGAGTGTCAAGGATGTTGTGGTAGCCAACACCGGCCTCCCACTTATTCTTAGCATAGTTAGCCTCTACAGCCCAGTAGGTAGCAGAGTCACCGTCCTTAGTACCATAAGCGAGGTTATCTTTAGGAGTGTAACGAGCTGCAGTAGCCTTTACCTTCCAAGCATCGGTAGGAGCATAGGTGAACTCAGCACCAGTTACATCAGTATCGAATACCAGACCATGGGAAGCATCAGAGAAAGTACCGAAGCGGCCCAGCTTGGTGCTGAACTTGTCATACTTGCCTTCAACATAAATACGCTTAACGTCCTTGGAGGTAGCATCGCCAGTGTTGTCCTTCTCGATGTCAGCATCAACACGAGCATGACCGGTCCAGTTCTCGTTGATGGTCATGGATGGCTCAAGACGGAGCTTAATGTTGTTGGTAGTAGCATTTTCATGCCCAGTATTGCCTGCATAATTGTTATGAGTCCAATCATAACGGATCAAGCCGGTCCACTTAACATTGTCGGTCTTAGCCTCGAGATCAGCTACGCGAACGCCCAGGTTGGACAGCTCGTCGGAGAACTCAGCAGCCAGCTTGTCGATGAGAGCCTTGTTGTTGTTGTCAGCAGCATCAGCCTTAGCCATAGCCTTAGCAACAATCTGAGCCATCTCATAACGGCTCATAGCCTGGTCACCCTTGAAAGTGCCATCTACGGCGTAGCCGTTTACAACGCCATCCTGTACCAGCTGAGCAACAGCATCATATGCCCAATGGTCAGCAGGAACATCAGCAAAAGGATTGGCAGCTGCGAAAGTAGTGGAAGCAGCACCTACTACCAGAGCGGTAGTCAAAGCGGATACGAGAGTCTTCTTCATAAAGAAACATCCTCCTTCAAAAATAAAATAAATCTCATTGTTGAAGGTGATTAGGTGCTTTTGTCCAAGAGTTACCTTGTTTCCTCTGCACGTCACACGCTTTTCACATTCAACACTGACATAATATCACATCTTTCTGGAAAAAGCAAATTTTTGCAAGAATTTTTTCTTTAGCCCCTACCACAAGAGCATTTTACTCCCACAACCATCCCCATTTCAGGCAACAAAAAAGCCCCCTGGCAGGGAGCAAAACAAAACATAGCAG
>CAVFWX010000181.1:0-3656 GCA_963626225.1 Anaerotignum sp. | reverse complement strand
GGGCGGTAGGTGATATTGGCTATGGACTTATGGGCTGGGCAAATATCATCGCCATCGTGCTACTGGCACCAAAGGCTGTGGCAATTCTCAGGGATTATGAAAAGCAGAAGAAGCAGGGGAAGGATCCTGTGTTTAATCCTGCGGAGTTCGATATTGAAGATTATACTGGTGCCTGGAAAAAGTATCAGAAGTAAATAATAAAAATGCTCACTTCGTATGAGGTGGGCATTTTTAGCCTTCAGCGTTTTATTCGCAAATACTAAAATACATCGTCCTAATAGTAGAAAAATCTAATAGGATAGTGTATAATATTATGGTATTTTTGGTTCTACTAGGGCAAGTTCTGGTGGAATCGGATAAATAGTGATTTGGATGGTGAGAAAAGTGAAAGTTACCAAAAAAGATATGGAAAATGTAGCGGTATTGTCCAGACTGTCAATTCCTGCTGACAAGGAGGAGCTGTACACCCAGCAGCTCAGCGATGTGCTGGAGTATGTAGACAACCTGAGTACTGTTCCAACTGATGATATTCAGCCTATGGCTCATGTCCTGCCTGTAAGCAATGTATTCCGGGAGGATGTAGTAAAGGAATCCCTGAGCCGTGATTTGGCTCTTTCCAACGCTCCATTAAAGGACGATGGATATTTCCGTGTGCCAAAGGTTCTGGAAGATTGATTAGGAGGTACTGCTGTGAATTTGTTTGAACAACCTGCCCATGTCCTCCACGACATGCTGGTAAATAAAGAAATAACCTCCCTGGAGCTGACCCAGGCTGTTCTGGATCGCATTGACCAGGTAGAAGGTGATGTACAGGCTTATCTGACCATTACCCGTGATGAAGCTTTGGCTCAGGCCAAGGTTGTAGATGAAAAGATTGCTGCTGGTGAGGAGATTGCCTTCCTGGAGGGTATCCCTGGAGCCATCAAGGACAATCTTTGCACCAAGGGAGTAAAGACTACCTGTGCATCCAAGATTCTGCAGAACTTCGTACCGCCTTATGATGCTACTGTAGTTCAGAAGCTCAACGCCCAGCATCCTGTTGTTTTGGGCAAGACCAATCTGGACGAGTTTGCCATGGGTGGTTCTACTGAAAATTCTGCCTACCATCCAACCCACAACCCATGGAATACTGACTGTGTACCGGGTGGTTCCTCTGGCGGTAGTGCTGCTGCGGTAGCTGCTGGTACTGCTATTTGGGCATTAGGCTCCGATACTGGCGGATCTATTCGTCAGCCAGCTTCCTTCTGCGGCGTTGTAGGCCTAAAGCCTACCTATGGCCGTGTTTCCCGCTATGGTTTGGTGGCCTATGCTTCCTCACTAGATCAGGTAGGGCCTATTACCAGGGATGTTACCGACTGTGCCCATATCCTGAATATTATCTCCGGTAGGGACGAGATGGACTCTACCAGCCTGGAGGCAGCTGTGCCTGATTTTACCAAGGCTCTGGTTCAGGACGTAAAGGGCCTGAAAATCGGTCTGCCAAAGGAATATTTCGTCAAAGGCATGGATCCAGAAGTTGAGGCTGCCGTAAAGAACGGTGTCAAGGCTCTGGAGGCTATGGGGGCCGAGGTAGTGGAGATTTCCTTGCCAAATACCGATTATGCCATTTCCACCTATTACCTGATTGCCCCAGCTGAGGCTGCTACCAACCTGGCCCGCTATGATGGCGTAAGCTACGGCGAGCGCTGTGAGGATGCTGCTGACCTGGTGGAGATGATGACCAAGACCCGTACCCAGTATCTGGGTGAGGAAGTAAAGCGCCGTATCATGATCGGCAACTACGCCCTTAGTGCTGGTTACTATGATGCCTACTATCTGAAGGCTCTGAAGGTTCGCCGCCTGGTAAAGGAAGATTATGACAAGGCCTTTGAGCAGGTAGATGTTATCATCTGTCCTGCAGCACCATCTGTTGCATATAAAATCGGCGAGAAGATTGACAATCCTCTGGAGATGTATCTCCAGGATGCCTGCACCGTACCTCTGAACCTGGCCGGACTGCCTGGTATCAGCATTCCTTGCGGCTATAGCAAGGACAAGCTGCCTATCGGCATGCAGATCATCGGCAAGGCCCTGGACGAGGAAACCATCCTCCGTGTGGCCTATACATACGAGCAGAGCCAGTCCTACCATGAGGACAGAGCCCAGTTGGGAGGTAAATAATAATGAGCTACGAAGCCGTCATCGGACTTGAGATACATAGCGAGCTAAAAACCAATACAAAGATTTTCTGTGGCTGTGCCACCTCCTTTGGTGCAGAGCACAACACCCATGTATGCCCTGTATGCCTGGGCCTGCCTGGGGTACTGCCTGTACTGAACAAGCGGGTGCTGGAGTTTGCCATCAAGGCAGGTCTTGCCCTGAACTGCAAGATCAACAATTTCTCCAAGTTTGACCGCAAGAACTACTACTATCCGGATCTGCCAAAGAACTGGCAGACCTCCCAGTATGACCTGCCTATCTGCGAGCATGGCTATGTGGATATTGAGACCTCTAAGGGCAAGAAGCGTATCCGCATTACCCGTATCCACATGGAGGAGGATGCTGGCAAGCTGGTACATTCCGGCAATACCATCAAGGATTCCGATACCTCCAATGTAGATTACAATCGTACCGGCGTGCCTTTGATTGAGATTGTTTCTGAGCCGGATATGTCCACTCCTGAGGAAGCTCGCCTGTACATGGAGAAGGTAAAGTCCATTCTTCAGTACATTGATGTTTCCAACTGCAAGATGGAGGAAGGCAATCTCCGTGCGGATCTGAATGTTTCCCTCCGTCCAAAAGGATCTGATGTACTGGGTACCCGTACTGAGATGAAGAATATCAACTCCTTCAAGGCTGTTGAGGATGCTCTGGAGTATGAGATTGAGCGTCAGGAAGAGGTGCTGGAGGATGGTGGACATATCATCCAGGAAACCCGTACCTGGGATCCTGATCGTGGCGTAACCCTTTCCATGCGTAGCAAGGAAAATGCCCACGACTACCGCTATATGCCTGAGCCGGATCTGGTGCCAATCATCACCTCTGATGAAGAAATCGAGAAGTTCCGCCAGAGTTTGCCAGAGCTGCCTGATGCTCGTCAGGCCCGGTTGGAGTCTGAATTTGGCCTGTCATCCTATGATGCAGGCATCATCACCAGCTCCCGTCAGATGGCTGAGTACTTTGATGCTGTGGTGGCAGAAGGGGCAGATGCTAAGCTGGCTGCCAACTGGATAATGGGCGATCTGTCCAAGAACCTGAATGCAGAGGGCATTGGCATTGAGGCTTCTCCTGTAGATGCCCAGCGTCTGGGCCAGATGATCGGCCTTATCAGCAAGGGTACTATTTCCTCCAAGATTGCCAAGAAGGTATTTGAGGAAATGTGGAAGAGCCCAGATAGCCCTGAGAAGATCGTCAAGGACAAGGGCTTGGTGCAGATTACTGATACCAAGGCTATTGAAGCTATCGTGGATCAGGTTATTGCTGACAATCCTAAGGCCGTTGAGGAGTACAAGGGCGGCAAGAAGAAGGCTATTGGGTCTTTGGTAGGACAGGTTATGAAGCAGTCCAAGGGCAAGGCCAATCCGCAGATGGTAAATCAGCTGCTGGCAGAGAAGCTTGGTTGATAACTGAATACTGAGTGTTTTAGCAGTCATGGGAGAAATCCTGTGGCTGCTTTT
>CAVFWX010000180.1:0-3665 GCA_963626225.1 Anaerotignum sp. | reverse complement strand
GCTACCTTCAGGAAGCCGGCGATGTTGCAGCCCACCAGCAGGTTGCCCTCCTGGCCATATTCCTTGGCACAGCGTTTGGAGTTTTCATAGATATCAGCCATAATGTCCTTCAGCTTGTTGTCTACCTCCTCAAAGCTCCAGCTATAACGCATGGAGTTCTGAGCCATTTCTAGGGCAGAAACAGCTACGCCGCCGGCATTGGCAGCCTTGGCAGGGGCAAAGAGAATCTTGTTGTTCTGGAGATACTCAATAGCATCCAGAGTACAAGGCATGTTGGCACCTTCGCCTACAGCCTTTACGCCGTTGGCAACCAGAGCCTTGGCAGACTCCAGATCCAGCTCCTGCTGGGTGGCACATGGCAGGGCAATATCGCATGGGATGGTCCAGATGCCCTTGCAGCCTTCGTGGTACTCAGCAGATGGCTTGGCCTCTACATATTCCTTGATGCGACCCCGGCGTACTTCCTTGATTTCCTTGACGATGCTCAGATCAATGCCGTCCTTGTCATATACATAGCCGTTGGAGTCGGAGCAGGCCACAACCTTGGCACCAAATTCCTGGGCCTTCTGGATGGCATAGGTGGCAACATTGCCGGAACCGGAGATAACCACAGTCTGATCCTTGTAGTCAATGCCTGCATCAGCCAGCATGAGCTTGGTGAAGTAGAGGAGGCCGTAGCCGGTAGCCTCGGTGCGGGCCAGGCTGCCGCCGTAGTTCAGACCCTTGCCAGTGAGAACGCCAGCATCGTAGGCATTGCGGATACGCTTGTACTGACCATAGAGATAGCCAATCTCACGGCCGCCTACGCCAATATCTCCGGCAGGTACGTCGGTGTTGAGGCCGATATGACGGCACAGCTCAGTCATAAAGCTCTGGCAGAAACGCATGATTTCTGCATCGGACTTGCCCTTAGGGTCAAAGTTGGAGCCGCCCTTGCCGCCGCCGATTGGCAGGGTAGTGAGGGCATTCTTGAAAATCTGCTCAAAGCCCAGGAACTTGATAATGCTCAAGTTTACGGAAGGGTGGAGCCTAAGGCCGCCCTTGTATGGGCCAATGGCGCTGTTGAACTGAACACGATAGCCCTTGTTGACATGCACCTTGCCGGCATCGTCAGTCCAAGGTACACGGAACATAACAACACGCTCAGGCTCAACGATCCGCTCCAGGATGGCCTGCTGCTGATATTTAGGGTTCTTGTCCAGAACAGGGGCGATGGAGGTGAGGACCTCCTTGACAGTGTTGTGGAACTCGGTTTCGCCAGGATTCTCAGCCTGGACTTTGGCGATGATTTCTTCAACATAGGTTGACATATTAATATACCTCCAATGTATACAATATTTTCGCATGCAGTATAAGGTATAACTTAAACCACATACATACACAGCAATTTAATTATACTACAAAATATAAGAAAAACAATAAAAAACACAATGTATACATTATAATCTTTCTCAATTATGGGCAGTAGAGTCATTCTTGGGAAAATTCTAGCTAAATTTCGTTGCGAATTGACGAAAGAGCAGGTAGATGTACCCTAAGGAGACCATTCTACCTGCTCATATATGCACAACTGAAAAACTTGCATTTAATTCGTATATTTGCTATGCTAAAATGACTATAATTTAGAAGAGGATGTGGATGTTGTGGATACCCCGTACCCCTTGTGGTTAGCCATAATTTTTATCTTAATCGCCATCAATGTGTTTTTTGCTCTGGCAGAAACTGCCCTGGATGAGAGTCACAAGAGCCGGCTGGAAAAAATGCTGGACGATGGTGACAGCAGGGTGGCAAGTGCCCTAAAGCTGGTGGACAAGCCTTATAAGGCTCTGGCGGTTATCCAGCTGGGCATAACCTTTGTCAGCATACTTATTGGCGTTAGTGCCAGCGTCATATTGGCTCCTTATTTGGAAGCCTATATGGATGAGATTCCTTGTGCCCGGGATATTGCCCTGGCCATCAGCGTGGTGGTAGTGACATATCTGACTTTGATGCTCAGTGAGTTTTTGCCACGGCGGATTGCCATGGAAAATCCTGAGCAGACTTTGCTCCAGTGTGAAAAGCCACTAAGAAGGCTGATTTTCTTCACCAGGCCAGTGGTGTCATTGCTGTCCAACTCAGCTAGGTTGCTGCTGGTAATGCTAGGCATGAATACCAAAATTGACGACACTGTCACCGAAGATGAGGTCAAGGATCTTATCGAGCAGGCCACAGAGGACGGCACCTTTGAGAAAAAGGAGCAGAACCTGGTGGACAGGGTTTTCCATCTGGGAGATGAGACTGCATATTCCCTTATGACCCCTCGCACCCAGATGCTGTGGATAGATATTGAGGACACATTGGAGCAGAACCTGGCCCTGATAAGGACTACCACGGAGCTTATCGTGCCTGTGGGCAGAGAGAGTCTGGACAATTTCTGCGGCATTATATATATAAAGGATATCTTCAATGCGGCCCTGGACAACCAGCCTATTGAGCTGGAAAAATTCATCCGCAAGCCTGTATTTATCCCTCGTTCCATGGAAAGTTTTAGGGTGTTGGAGAAATTCCAGGAAACGGGCATCCATGAGGCGGCAGTGCTGGATGAATATGGCGGCGTTATCGGCTTTATTACCCTTCAGGATATCCTGTTGGAGCTGGTGGGGGATACCAACAATATCAATGAGCCGGAAACCGCCCAGATTACCTCCCGGGATGATAATTCCTGGAACATCGAGGGTCTGTGCTCCATTGATGATTTCAAGGAGAAATTTGATATTGAGGAGCTGCCGGAGGAGGATCAGGATCACTATCAGACCATGGGTGGCTTTGTCACAGCTCTCTTTGGTTATATACCGAAAAATGGAGAAATTGTATCCTGGGAGAATTTTGATTTTGAGATAGCGGCCCTGGATCGCTATCGTATAGATAAGATTATTTGTAGAAGGCAGGAAAAGGAGCCTGCAAAGGAGATAACAAAGGAATAATATTATGACTAAGGTAATAAAAAAATACTCAGCTCAGGAAATTAAATGGCAGATCTGGGCGGCCAAGGCGTTTTTCTTTATTGGTGGCTTCGGAGCAGCTACCTGGGCACCACTGGTGCCAATGCTGCGTGAAAGCCTGCAGCTGACAGATGATATACTGGGACTTTTACTACTGTGTGTAGGCATCGGCTCCTTGCTGACCATGCCATTTTCGGGAGCAGCGGCCAGCAAATGGGGCTGTCGCAAGGTACTGGTAATAGCCTCTGTCCTCTATGGCGGTGTGTTGACAGCTCTGAGCCTTACGGGAAGCCTGTGGTTACTGGTGCCATTGATTCTTAGCCTGGGAGCTACCATGGGTGCCGTGGATGTTGTGGTAAATGTCTTTGCCGTCAATGTGGAGAAAAACTCTGGTAAAAGGGTTATGTCCGGCATGCACGCCTTTTGGAGTATCGGTGGCTTTTGCGGTGCCGGCATCTTCAGTATCTGGCTGAACCTAGGACTGAACCATTTTCAGTCTGTACTCATTGCGGATGTGATTATCCTGGCTCTCATGGTGACCTTCTTTAGGCATGTAGTGTCTGAAAAAGAGGAAGGCAAAAAGCAGGGCTCTATGCTGGTTATGCCAAAGGGCATTATCGTCTTTATAGGCATTGCATCTTTCATTTCTTTCTTGGAGGAAGGTGCCATGATGGACTGGGGCGG
>CAVFWX010000179.1:0-3673 GCA_963626225.1 Anaerotignum sp. | reverse complement strand
ACATGGCGGTACAGGGAGCTTTCTTATAGAGATATAGGGAGTTAGGTGGGAAATATGATTAGGAATTTATGTACAGCCTGCTGTTGGCTGAGGGGTTTGGTTTCAGCCAATGTAGCAGGCGGGTACCCTTAGTCGAAGCAAACCTTCCGTGGGTTCAGGATATTGTTTGGATCAAAGGCCTTCTTGATGCCCTGCATAATCTTTACAGCTGCAGGATCCAGGGACTCCTTCAGATATGGCTTCTTGGCAAAGCCAATGCCATGCTCACCGGATACCTGGCCATGGAGGGTGCGAGCCTTGGCATACATCTTCTCCATAGTATCGTTGAGAACCTTTTCCCAGGCGGCTTCATCTAAATCATCACGCAGGATATATACATGAAGGTTGCCGTCACCAGCATGGCCGAAGCTCTTGATGCGGACATGCATCTCATCCTGAAGGGCATGGACGAATTCTACGAATTCATTTACCCTGTTGCGAGGTACAACAACATCTACCTCGTCCATCATAGTGGTAGAACCGCTGATGGCCTGCAGGAAGGAGCCTCTGGTTTTCCAGATAGCATCGGAACGCTCGTCAGTATCGGCAATAAGCACGTCATAAGCCCCCTGCTCCAAGCAGATCTGGGCTACGCCGTCATAAGCCTTGGCGATTTCCTCGGCACTGTTGCCGTCGAACTTCAGCAGCAGATAGGCATCTGCCTGGTTGTCCGGGAAGCTCTGTCCCAGGAAGTTCTCAGCATCCATAATAACCTCCCGCTCCATGAACTCGATGGCGGTTGGAATGGCCTTGGACTTGACAATAAGAGGCACGGTGCCAATGGCCTGTGCCAGAGTTGGGAATGGAACCAGCAGGCTGACAGCCTTCTGTGGCAGCGGCAAAAGCTTCAAGACAGCCTTGGTAATAAATGCCAGTGTGCCCTCAGAGCCGATGATAATATCCTTTAGGTCATAGCCGGAACTGTTTTTTACTACTTTGCCTCCAACTTCCATGATGGTGCCGTCTGCCAGGACTACCTCCAGACCTCTTACGAAGTCACGGGTTACGCCGTACTTTACGGCTCTCATGCCCCCGGCATTGGTGGAGATATTGCCGCCGATGGTGGCGGTTTTTTCACCTGGATCAGGTGGATAGAACAGACCCTTTGGCTCCACATACTGATAAATTTCCATCAGCAGTACGCCAGGCTCCAAGGTGAGGGTCAGATTTTCCTCGTCCAGCTCCAAAAAGTGGTTCATCAGGGTGGTGTCCATCATAATGCCATGCTCTACGGCAACAGAGGCTCCTACCAGGCCAGTGCCTGCACCTCTAGGTGTTACGGCAATATGCTCCTGGTTGGCGTATTTCAGCACCCCGGAGATTTCCTGAGCACTGGTGGCACGGACTACCAGATCCGGATAGGATGGAGTGGCACTAAGCTCGTCGTGGCTGTACTCCTCGTTGATTTCATTTGCCCAGAGGATACGCTCCCGTGGAACAATCTTTGCTATTTCTGCTAAATCTGCTTCGGTAAGCTTCTTGTACTCGCTCATGCCAAGGTCCCTCCCTGCTTGATATTTTCAATAAGCTGTGGAATAATCTCATAAATATCTCCCACCAGGGCGTAGTTGGCTACCTTGAAGATAGAAGCCTCAGGGTCGGAGTTGATGGCTACCACCTGCTCGGAGTTGTTCATGCCGGCTACGAACTGGATGGCACCGGACACGCCGCAGGTAATAATCAGCTTTGGACGGACAGTACGGCCGGAAAGACCAATCTGATGGGCGGCCTCCATCCAGCCAGCCTCAACCAGCGGCCTGGTGCAGGCAACATCCCCACCCAGGGCTTCTGCCAGTTCCTTTACCATGGCCAGGTCCTCTGGCTTCTTCAGGCCACGGCCTGCTACTACCAGCACCTCGGCAGACTCGATGGTCTTTACCTTTTCCTTCTTAATGATGCCCAATACATCCATGCGAGCCTTTAGCTTCTCGGCAGGTACATCAAGGGCAATAACCTCACCCTTTGCCTCCTCAGAACGCTCTGGGGCATTCATAACCTTGTAGCGGACGGTGGCCAGCTGTGGGCGGGTATTGGTGGTGAGAATCTCTGCCATGATGTTGCCGCCAAAGGCAGGACGAATCTGTACCAAGTCTGTATTCTCGTGCATATCAAGGATGGTGCAGTCAGCGGTAAGGCCAGTCTTGAAGCGGGCAGCAATACGTGGTGCCAGCTGACGGCCTACGGAGGTAGCACCTACCAGAATGGCAGATGGCTTTACCTTGTTTATATAAGTCTCAAAGGCGGCAGTGTAGCTCTCGATCTTGAAATCCATCAGCTCAGGGCTGTCTACTACATATACCTGGTCAACGCCATAGTGCAGCAGCTCATGAGCCTTGTCCCCGATGCCGCTGCCCAGGAAAAGTGCCTGTACAGGGTGGTGAATCTTGTCAGCCAGCTCACGAGCCTTGCCGATAAGCTCCAGGGTAACAGGGTGGATATCTCCTTCTACGTGATCTACATAGACGGTAATTCCCTTCCAGAGGCTCTTGTCTACCTTTGGGCCTTCCTCTTCTTCTACGAATTCCATAACACCTGGCTGGCCCTTCTTGACGCAGAGCTTGCAGAGCTTGCAGCCGGCATTTATTTCCAGCTTGCCACCGTTGTCCTCCAGTGCCTTGAATGGGCAGATGGCAACCATGGCAGCTATATCAGTGATTTTATCCTGATGAACGATCAGCTTTCCCATTTTGCATTATCTCCTTTGCTGTTGAAATCAAATACACACCTTTTCCTGTCTTAGGAAATAAATTTCAACTGTCTCAGCTTGCTGTAAAGCTGGGATGCCAGCTCTGTGCCATTGCCTTCCCAGGTTTCCTGTTCCTTGTCGGAAACTGGTGGGAAAATCCTCTGGACCTGGGTGGCTGAGCCATTTAGTCCATAATGCTTTTTGTCCTGATCGTCCATATCCTTCAGGCCATATACGGCAATTTCCTTTTTCTCCGTTGCCTTCATAAGCTTGTAGGATGGGAGTCTTGGCTGGTTAATATCTTTCTTTACGGTAATGAGGCATGGGAACTGAACCTTTAGCTGCTCCAGCTCGTTGGCCATTTCCATGTCTACGAAGATGGCTCCGTCCTCTACCTTGTGAATCTGGGCTACGTTGCAGACACATGGGATGTCCAGAGCCTCAGATACCTCCGGGCCTACCTGGGCTGTATCGCCGTCTGTGGTCTGCAGGCCGCAGATGATAACATCAAACTTGCCCATTTTCTTGATGCCCTGTGCCAAGGTGTAGCTGGTTGCCAGTACATCGGCACCGCCAAAGGCCCTGTCAGAGAGGAGCGCCCCCTCATCGGCACCCATGGCAAAGGCCTCACGGATAACTGCGGTAGCTGGTGGTGGTCCCATGGTAATAACGCTTACCCGGCCTCCATACTGCTCCTTCAGCTTCATGCCGCACTCTAGTGCGTACAGATCGTAGGGATTCATTTTGCTGTCTGCCCCGTTGCGTTTCAGTACACCGGTAACTGGGTCTACCTCTACCTTATTGGAGCCTGGAACCTGCTTGATACAAACCAAAATTTCCATACTAACTTCCCCCAATAGCATCGCTCTAATAACACTTCTTAACTTCTTATTTCAATGCCGGCTGCTGCCAAAATTCCCCCAGGCACCAGCCAGCACCTAATACACA
>CAVFWX010000178.1:0-3686 GCA_963626225.1 Anaerotignum sp. | reverse complement strand
GCATTCGGTTCATACCCGGAGTGTCAGGAGTTCAAATCTCTTCGCAGCCACCAACCATGTGATTTAACCCCTTGCTTTTGAAAAGGGGTTTTATTATGCCGAAAATAAAATGTCAGGATTATCAGGATTTACACATTGAATTATTGACATCTAAGTTGATTTGTGATAAATTGTATCAGTGACATTTTGTGATGTCTCAATATCTAATCAGTAAGGAGTGCATAAGATGCGCAATGCAGTTACGTTGGCCTGCACTGAGTGCAAGAGTCGCAACTATCAGACCAACAAGAACAAGAAGAACGATCCTGATAGAATCGAATTCAACAAGTATTGTAAGTTCTGCAAGAAGCACACTCTGCATAAGGAGACTAAGTAATTAGTCCGCAGTTGTTGGGTTTTGCAGTATAAGACAGGATGTGAAGCGATGGCGGGGACAAAATCGTCAGGTGCTCAGCCGAAGTCTTCAGGCTTTAACCCTGTGCAGTTTTTGCGTGAAGTCTCTGCTGAGATGAAGAAGGTATCCTGGTCAACCAAGAAGGAGCTGGCAAGATACACAGTGGTGGTCAGCATTACTGTAGTAGTAGTCTGTGCCCTGATTTGGATTTGCGATAGCTTCTTCGCAAGATTGTTTAATCTCATTGTACGGTAAGGACTGGAGGGTGCGTCTGGGATGGAATCCGAGAAAGAATCAGCTAGACACTGGTATGTAGTGCATACCTATTCCGGTTACGAGAACAAGGTGCTGGAGAGTCTCAAACAGAAGGTTCAGTCTATGGGCCTGGAAAATGAGATCTTTGATGTGATCATTCCTGAAAAGGAAGAGATTGAGGTCAAGGACGGCATTGAGAAAGTAACCAAGAGAAAGATTTTCCCAGGCTATGTTCTGGTGAATATGATTGTCAACGAAAAAACCTGGTATGATGTTAGAAATACTGACGGTGTAACAGGCTTCGTAGGTTCTGGCACCAAGCCGATTCCTTTGACTGAAGATGAGTATGAAAACATTCTGATGGAAATGGGCGTAGACAAGCCAAAGATTCGCCACATCATTGATGTGGAGGTTGGCGAGACAGTTAAAATCTGCTCCGGCCCATTTGAAAATTTTGCAGCAAAAGTTATTTCTGTTGACGAAGAGAAGGGCAAGATTAAGGCTCTTGTTGATATGTTCGGCAGAGAAACTAATGTTGAACTTGATTTCGATCAAGTTGAAAAGAACTAAATCCCATTAAGGAGGTGGATTCAAGATGGCAAAGAAAGTCGCTAAGATGGTAAAATTACAGGTTCAGGCTGGCAAGGCTACTCCAGCTCCTCCAGTTGGTCCTGCACTTGGTCAGGCTGGTGTAAACATCATGGCATTCGTTAAGGAGTTCAATGAGAGAACTGCTAAGCAGGTTGGCCTGATTATTCCAGTAGAGATCACTGTATTTGAGGATAGATCCTTTACCTTTATCACCAAGACTCCTCCAGCTGCTGTACTTCTGAAGAAGGCTGCAGGTATCGAGAAGGCTTCTGGTGAGCCAAACAAGAACAAGGTTGCAACTCTGCCACGTGCTAAGGCACAGGAGATCGCAGAGAGCAAGATGCAGGATCTGAACGCTGCTAGCGTTGAGGCTGCTACCCGCATGATTGAGGGTACTGCTCGCAGCATGGGTATCGTAATCACTGACTAATAGTCAGTTGGTTAGCAAACCCGTGGGAGGAAAATCCGTTATTACCACGAAGGGAGAATTTTTTCATGGCAAAAGCAGGTAAGAAGTACCAGGAAGCTGCAAAGCTTCTTGAGACTGGCAAGGTTTATGCTGTAAATGAGGCTATTGAGCTCGTAAAGAAGACTGCAACTGCAAAGTTCGACGAGACCATTGAGCTTCACGTACGTCTGGGCGTTGACCCTAAGTACGCTGATCAGCAGGTTCGTGGCGCAATGGTGCTGCCACACGGCACTGGCAAGTCCAAGCGTGTATTGGTATTTGCTAAGGGTGCAAAGGTTGAAGAGGCAGAGGCTGCCGGCGCAGATTTCGTTGGCTCCGATGAGCTCGTAGCAAAGATTCAGGGCGGTTGGACCGACTTTGATGTAGCTGTTGCTACCCCTGATATGATGGGTACCGTAGGTCGTATTGGTAAGATCCTCGGTCCTCGTGGCTTGATGCCAAATCCAAAGTTGGGTACCGTTACTATGGACCTGACCAAGGCTATCGGTGAGATTAAGGCTGGTAAGGTTGAGTACCGTACCGATAAGGCTGGTAACATCCACTGCCCTATCGGCAAGGCTTCTTTCGATGCAGAGAAGCTGGTTGCTAACTTTAATGCACTGATGGAAACTTTAATTAGAGTAAAACCGGCTGCTGCAAAAGGTCAGTATGTTCGCTCTGTAACTGTCAGCGCTACTATGGGCCCTGGCGTTCCAGTAGTTCACGCATAATAGTTGACATTTTGCGGGCTGTATAATAAAATAGTCTATGGCTGTAGACAGCAGGTAGGAATCCCCAAGCCCGGGACTCCATAAAGGAAACGCCTGCCGAGGCCGGATGGTTAAGCATGAAACACTGCGGCCTCCGGTAAATCAGCCGGAGGCCGTTTTTGCTCTTGATTTTATGAGAGGAGGTGTATTCATGGCTGTTACTGAAAAGAAAAAAGCAATTGTTGCTGATTTAAAGGACAAACTCACTAGCGCAAAGGGTGCTGTACTGGTTTCCTACAAGGGACTGACTGTTGCTCAGGACACTGCTCTCCGTGTAGAGCTGCGCAACGCTGGTGTAAATTACCATGTAGTTAAGAACACAATGACTCGTATTGCTGCTACCGAGGCTGGTATGGAGGAGTTGGTTGCTCATTTGGAGGGTACCACTGCTCTGGCTGTTTCCGCAGAGGATGCAGTTGCTCCTGCTAAGGTTATCAGCGAGTTCATGAAGAAGAACAACCTGGAGGATCAGGGTATCCTGACCATCAAGGCTGGTATCGTAGAGGGTAAGGTAGTTACCGCTAATGAGGTTAAGGCTATCGCTTCTCTGCCATCCCGCGAGGTTCTTATTGGCAAGCTGCTGGGCAGCATTCAGGCTCCACTGTCCAACACCGTTGGCGTTATGGGTTCTATGCTCCGCAGTATCGTTACTGTGCTTGATGCAGTTCGTAAGCAGAAGGAAGAGCAGGCATCTGCATAATAGACAGATAGCAGGCTTAGCTGCTTAATATATCACTTGAAGATTAATTAATGATTATACGGAGGATTTTAAAATGACTAACGAAGAGATTTTAGAGGCAATTGGTAACCTGACTGTTCTTGAGCTGTCCGAGCTCGTAAAGGCTGCTGAGGAGAAGTTCGGCGTATCCGCTGCTGCTCCTGTAGCTGTTGCTGCTGCTGCTCCTGCTGAGGGTGGCGCTGCTGCTGAGAAGTCCGAGTTCGACGTAGTTCTGAAGGACGCTGGTGCAAGCAAGATCAACGTAATCAAGGCTGTTCGTGAGGCTACTGGTCTCGGCCTGAAGGAAGCTAAGGCTCTGGTTGATGGCGCTCCTGCTCCTGTAAAGGAAGGCGTATCCAAGGCTGACGCTGAGGCTCTCAAGGAGAAGCTCGAGGCTGCTGGTGCTTCCGTAGAGCTGAAGTAATTTCTGCTTAGCAGATATTCTTTAGTACAAAATTTCATGTGAAATTTATGACCGCCCTTCGGGGCGGTTTTTTTGTGCAGGAAATA
>CAVFWX010000177.1:0-3721 GCA_963626225.1 Anaerotignum sp. | reverse complement strand
CTGTAGGGGGATTTACATTTGTGCCTCTCTATGCTACCATGAAAAAGATGGACGGTATTCATTGGCAGCGTTAGCTGCCCGGGAACTGTACTATCTTTTCTTGAATTGCTTCTTTGTCTATGGCATGGGGGAATGGCTTTCCTATGCCCATTGGCCGGGTGGACATGTGGTGACATGGCTCGGCATATTTGGATGAAAGAGGTGATGCCTATGAAGATTGGTTTTGTGGGAGCAGGCAGGGTTGGCTTCTCTTTGGGGAAGTACCTGCAGGATCAAGGCGTAGAAGTTGCAGGCTATTGTAGCCGCAGCATTCAGTCCGCTAAGGATGCAGCCACATTTACCGGTAGCAAGGTCTTTGGCTCCATTGGGGAGCTTTTGCCGGTATGTGATATGGTGTTTTTTACTGTTCCAGATGCAGCTATCCGACAGTGTTATGAAGAGCTGCAAGGAGAATCAATTCGAGGGAAGATTTTGTGCCATGCCAGCGGTGCAATGAGTGCACTAGAGGCGTTTCCTGATATTGAGGCCCGGGGGGCCTACGGATATTCTGTTCATCCGCTATTTGCTGTAAGCAGCCGTTATGGTTCTTACAGGCAGATGGGGGATATTTTTTTTACCCTGGAAGGATCTACTGGCTGTCAGCAGTGGATGCTGGATTGGCTGGGGAAAATGGGGCTTCATGTACAGCCTATCAAGGCTGAGGTCAAGGCTAAATACCATGCGGCAGCGGCTGTAGCCAGCAACCATGCAGTGGCTTTGTTTGCTGAGGCTCAGGAGCTTTTGGAGGATTGTGGCTTCTCAGCTGATACGGCCCAGGAGGCATTGGGGCCTATCTTTGCCGGCAATGCCTGTCAGGTAGCTGAGAGAGGGCCTGTGGAGGCTCTTACAGGGCCTGTGCAGCGGGGAGATGCGGCCACAGTTGCCAAGCACCTAGAAGTTATGAGTGCCCCGGAGGACAGGATGTTATACATTTTACTGTCACAGCGTCTAATGAAGCTCTCCAAGGTGAAAAATCCCCAATACAATCCAGAGAAACTGGCAGCATTGTTGGACAGGGAATATAGGAAATCCCTGATAGAGCTGCAAATGGATTTAGATGACTTAGAACAGGAAGGAAACGAACCATGAAAAATACAGTGGCAACATTTTTGAAGATGAAGCAGCAGGGGGAGAAAATCTCCATGCTTACCTGCTATGATTATTCTACGGCAAAAATCCAGGAGGCAGCCGGCATCAATGGCATTCTGGTGGGAGATTCCTTGGGCAATGTTATGCTGGGGCTGCCAGATACCCTGTCTGTTACCATGGAGGATATGATTACCTTCGGCCATGCCGTGGCCAGAGCCTGCCATGATACCATGGTGGTAATAGATATGCCATTTATGTCCTATCAGGTGTCTGTGGAGCAGGCTGTAGCCAATGCAGGCCGCCTCATGAAAGAGGGCAGAGCTAATGCTGTAAAGCTGGAGGGGGGAGCTGCTGTCTGTCCTCAGATCAAGGCTATTACCGATGCAGGCATTCCTGTTATGGCACATCTGGGGCTCACACCTCAGTCTGTCAACGCTTTAGGTGGCAACCGTGTTCAGGGCAAGACTGAGGCAGCTGCTCAGCGGCTTATAGAGGATGCCTTGGCCATTCAGGAGGCTGGTGCCTTTGCCTTGGTGCTGGAGTGCATTCCTGCAAGGCTTGCCGATATGATTACTGCCAAGGTGGATATTCCTACCATCGGCATTGGTGCCGGCAATGGCTGTGACGGGCAGATTCTGGTTTATCAGGATATGCTGGGGATGTTTAGGGAGTATACTCCTAAGTTTGTCAAGCATTTTGCTGAACTGGGAGATGCCATGGAGACCGCCTTCCGCAGCTATGATAGCCAGGTAAAGGCGGGAACATATCCGGCACCGGAGCATACATTTAAGATTGACGACGATGTGCTAGAGAAATTGTATTAAAATTGTATGAATTGAAAGTATTTTTCTATTCACCATTTATCATAAATGTGCTACAATAAAATATGAATTTTGATTTTCGAGGTTTGTTATGCGTATTATTACAGGCTCTGCCAAGGGCTGCAATCTAAAAACTCCAAAGGGCATGAGTACCAGGCCTACCTCTGACCGGGTAAAGGAATCCCTGTTCAGCATATTGGGAACCGATACCTGCGGACGGGTGCTGGATGTATTTGCCGGTACCGGTGGACTGGGGCTGGAGGCTTTGAGCCGCGGTGCAGATAGCTGCGTTTTTATTGATAAGTCCACAGCGGATATTATTCAGGCCAATGCAGACCATACCCGTTTGGCAGACCGTTGCCAGGTGCTGAAAGGTGATGTATTTGCCCAGCTGAAGCGCTTGGAGGCGGCAGGCCAGGAGTTTGACCTAATTTTCTGCGATCCGCCATACCATCAGAATCTGGCCCATCGAGTGTTGGAGATGCTGGATGAAAGTAGCCTTTTGGCAACAGATGCTATTGTGGTTATGGAATACGGCGGGGATGAGGCGGAACTTCCTGAGACCAAGCGGTTGCAGCTGGTAAAGAACCAGAAATATGGCAAAACAACCCAGATAAGCTTCTATCATTTGCCTGTTGAGAAAGGCTGAGTAGTATTATGACAAGAGCAATTTGCCCAGGCAGCTTTGATCCTGTTACCTTGGGACATTTGGATATATTTAAAAGGGCGGCAGTCCATTTTGACGAGCTGTATATTGGGGTATTTACCAATATACGGAAAAAGCCTCTGTTGACGACTGAGGAGCGTATAAAACTGCTGCAGGAGACTGTGGCAGATGTGCCCAATGTAAAGGTTGTTTCCTGTGATGGCCTGCTGGCTGATTATATGCTGAAAAATGATATCCAGGTGGTTGTCCGGGGACTTCGGTCTGTAACGGACTATGAGTATGAGCAGGGACAGGCCCAGCTTATACGGGCCATGCATCCGGAGCTTGATACCATGTTCCTGCTGGGACGGCCTGAATATGGCAGCTACAGCTCCTCGGTGGTGCGGGAGATTTTCCGCTTCGGGGGAGATTTTTCCCGGCTGGTGCCTGACAATGTTTATGAGTTTTTGAAGAATAAATAATTTTGTGATAAAGGGTGGTTGTCTATGAAGGACGATGTAATGCTGAAAGATGATGCAATGCTGAAGGTTGATGCAGCAATAGAAAAAATTGAACAATATGTATCTGATTCCCACAGGATTCCGCTTTTTGACAGGATTGCTATCAAGGATGATGAGCTTTTTCATCTCATGGACAATCTTCGCAGCGAGATTCCACGGGAGGTTTCTGAGGCGTTGGATATTTGCCGTCGCCGGGATGAAATCATAGGTGCTGCCCAGACTGAGGCAGAGCAGATTGTGGCCAGGGCACAGAAAGAAGCCGAGGATATGGAGACAAGGGCCCAGCAGATAGTCGCCGATGCCAAGAGGGACGCTGAAAGGCTCATGGACAAGGATACCATTGTGCAGCAGGCTCAGGAATATGCCAATGCCTTGGTGGCAGATGCTAAGGCTAAGACACAGGAACTGCAGGAAACTACCGAAGCTGAGGTACAGAAGGTTCGGGAGCAGACTGAGGCCTATGTTATGCAGCTAAGGGCAGATGCAGAGCACTACGCTGATCAGATGTTTGACCATGTAATAGCCAATATGACCTCCGCCATGAATGCCATCAACAATGATGTTGGGGGCGTGATGCAGGCAATGCAGCAGGCAAAGGAGCAAAT
>CAVFWX010000176.1:0-3746 GCA_963626225.1 Anaerotignum sp. | reverse complement strand
GTGGTCAATCTTACAAGGCTTTCTTGAGTGCTTGCGATGTTCCTCGTAAGCCTTTTGGCCACGCTTGGCGGTGTACTGTGGGGCACGGCCACGACTGCTCTTTTTCTCCGGTGTTCCTCTCCGGAGCTCATACCAGACAGTTGTATGGGCACATCCAACTTCGGCAGCGATGCTACGGAGCGAATAGCCCTGACGATGCAGAGCCTGAATCATGCCACGTTCTTCCAAAGAAAGATGACTACCAGATTTACGTGCGTCCTCGATTGTGTTAAAATAGGTTTGATCCATAGTGATTGCTCCTTTGTTTATGATTTGTAGCAAAACCATTTTAACACAAAGAGTCACTATGGATTTTTATTTTTGATTAACTGCTCAAGTTCATTATACAACTAACCACGAAAAACTTAGCGTACCATGCTGTAGATAAGATTCTCCTGCTTTCTGAGACAGTCCTTCTGTTTATAGTTCTTGATGATAAACTCACGGGCTGCCTTGCCTAGGCGATGTGCCTTTTCCCGGTCATTAAGCAACTCAAGAATCTTCTGGGCAATATGGTGCGGGCTACGGAAATCTGCCAGAAGACCAGTTTCCTCATTTACCATAACCTCCTCACATGGAGGAGTTTTAGAACATACCATTGGTACGGCAAAGCTCATAGACTCCAGCATGCTCCAGCTGAGGATAAACGGCCTGGTCAGGTACACATGACAGGAAGAAGCACGGAGCATGCTCTGATAGTCATTCCGGGCCAGCAGGCCTACAAAATGCACCCTGTCAGTATCATAGCCACCCTTTTCTTCTTCCAGTTTCTTGTAACTGGTATCCTTTAGCTTAGGGCCGTAGCAGACACGGTCAGTGCCGGCAATTACCACATGAAGCTTAGGACGCTCCTTCAACACGATGCGCATGGCCTCCATGAACTGCGGGAAGCCCCTATGGGCCTCAAACCCACGAGAGAGATAGGTAAGGATTTCAGTGCCTTCTGGTATGTCCAGATTCACATCATCGGTGTGGATGGACAGGCCAGAATACTCCGGTGCCTCCGGCAGAGGGCTGCAGAAGTCCGTATCAATGCCCTCATGGATGATGTTTAGCTTGTGACGGAATTCTTCCGGCATCTGTTCATACTGCCACCTTGTAGGCACCAGTCCCTTGTCGCAGGCCTCATAGCTGAGCCAGAGCTTGGCATTGCGGTTGCGATTGCCAACCCTGGTGCCAATGCCAGGAGTTTCCCCGTTGAACCAGGCACCATCGGTATTATCACTGTTGTAGTACCACTCAAAGTACCCCAGTACAGGCATATCCCTGTTGTACTGCTTATAGAAATCCTTGACGTACATCATACTGCCCCAGCCGGTATGGCCTACCACAATATCTGGCATGAATTTTTCCTTGCGGGTAAGATAGTCCAGTGCCCTGACTACAGCCCGGCCCTCCAGATGTGCCTTGATAAAGTCGCTGGTATCACCCATTTCCTGGAATTTTTCTTCAGCCACTTCTTCAGGCTTTGGATACAATCCTTTATGGATGTGCGGCAGCTCCCCTGTAATGCCATTGTCCTCAGCTAAAAAGTATACCTTGTTATCAGGATTTTCTGCCATATGAGCAGCCAGGTACAGGAACTGTCCTGGGTAGGATGGATGTATAAACAGTATATTCAACTTTATTATGCCCCTTTCTCCAAAGCGGAGTATATTTTATTCAAATTAAACAACATCAGTATAACACATATTCAATTCTGTCTCAACAAGCCTGTTATCTATACTTTTGACACTCCCCATACCTAAAGGGAGGAGATTCTTGGTTCCCTGAGCACTGCATGTAGGCCGTGGCATGTATGTCTTACACGCTCTCCCCAAGCGTAGATTTCCGTGTGTCCCACGGTATTTCTTTTTGTCCACCGTCAATTGCTTACGCAAATTAGGTGGACACGCCTTATATCCCCATAACTAAAGTAAGGGGTTTTACGGCGTTTGTGATAACCAAAAGCCTGCAAAGATGGACAATACATCTCTACAGGCCTATGGAAGTTTGTTTTAAAGTACTCTAGTTGCTTTCTGAACCTCCTACGACTAAAGTCGCAGGGTTCCCGGTCAATAGCTCTATCGAGCTAAGTATCTCCGGGCTATCCCCGCAGTTCCTGCGGTTCTTACAGTTGGTACGCCTAACTCACGACCGAGGTCACGAGTGTGCGGCGTATTAATTAATCAGAGCACAATTATACAACAATCGACTGTGCACTACCTTAACCCTGCATCTGTGCCATGTAGAGACTGTAGTATGCCCCCTGGCGTTTCAGCAGTTCCTGATGGCTGCCTGCCTCTACGATGCGGCCATGATCCAGCATAATTATGGCATCACAGTTTTCCACGGTGGAGAGGCGATGAGCAATCATCAGCATGGTACGCCCCGTGGCAATGCGGTCAATGGAATCCATAATGATATGCTCAGACTCATAGTCTAAGGCACTGGTTGCCTCATCAAAGATTACGATCCTAGGATCCGAGATCAAAGCACGGGCAATTGCTATGCGCTGCCTCTGGCCTCCGGACAGGAGGCTGCCGCGTTCACCTACGAAGGTATCGTAGCCATGAACCATATCCTTGACAAAGGTGTCCACGCCAGCCAGCTTTGCTACCTTTTCCACATCCTCATGGGTGGCATTTGGATAGGCAATGCGGATATTTTCCTCAATGGTACCGGCAAATAACATGCTGTCCTGCATGACAACGCCTATTTGTCTCCGGAGCCATGCAGGCTCCACCTGTGCCGTATCCACACCATCTATGAGGATGCGGCCAGTGCGTGGCAAGTACAGGCGCTGTATGAGCTTTGTGAGGGTGCTCTTGCCGGAACCGGAGCGTCCCACAATACCGATACGCATACCGGCCTGTATATTGACGCTGATGCCGTCTAGCACATCACCACCATCCTCGGTATATCGGAAGGTGATGTGATCTAGGCCAATGTCACCACGAATACTTGGCAATGTGGTACGAGCTGGATTGAAGGCAGGCTCCGTCTCCTCGTTCATAATATCTCCCAACCGTTCCATGGATACACGGGTCTGCTGGAAGTACTGCCACATGTTTATGAGGCGCATAACAGGGGAAATGAGCTGTCCTGCCAGCATCTGGAAGGCAATCAATTCACCAACGGTAAGCTCGTTGTCCATTACATATACGGCACCTACCCAGATAATGGCAAGGTTGAAGCTCTGCTGCAGGAAAAGTCCGATAGCTCCTGCGATATTTGACAAATTGATAACGGAGAATACAGCCCGTACATAGCGGGACAGCATGTCCTCATACTTGCCAAGGAGGCTAGACTCGATGCTTGAGCTCTTGACGGTGCGGATGCCAGTAATGGTCTCAATGAGAAATGAATTATTCTCTGAGCCGATGAGGAAGCGCTGATTGATCATCCGCTTGTAGATAGGTGCCACCACCAGGTTCAGCAGGATAAACAAAGGCAGGAACAATGCCACTACCAATGTTAATATTGGGCTGTAGAAGAACATTACTAGGAAGCACACTAAGGCAAAGACCATGTCCAGCACGATGGTCAGGGAGCTGCCGGTCATAAAGTTACGCAGGTTTTCCATTTCTCCCATGCGGGCTACCACATCACCGACCTGCCACCTAGAAAAATAGGACAGGGGCAGTGCCGTTATATTACGGAAAAGACGGCTGGAAAGCGCCACATCCATCTTGGTGGTGATATTGGTAAAGAGATAGCTTCTAAGG
>CAVFWX010000175.1:0-3781 GCA_963626225.1 Anaerotignum sp. | reverse complement strand
TGATTGTCCAGGTGGGAGGCTCTGAGGATTTTATTGTGGCTCTTACCAAGCTGATAAAATGCCTGGCAGTAGGCCATATGCATATCATTGGAGATTTTTATGACCGGGGCAACAGGCCGGACACCATTTTGGACATGGTAATGGACTACCATTCCTTGGATATCCAATGGGGTAACCACGATATTCTATGGATGGGAGCTGCCAGCGGCAGCGAGGTATGTATTGCCGGAGTGGTGCGGAACAGCCTGCGGTATAAGAATACAGAAGTGCTGGAAAAGGGCTATGCTATTAGCCTGCGGCCTCTCACCATGTTTGCCCAGAAGATTTATCCTGACGAAAATCCCCTTAAGGCTTCGGAAAAGGCTATTTCCATGATAATGTTCAAGCTGGAAGGGCAGCTGATATTGCGGAATCCTGATTTTCGCATGGAAAGTCGCCTGCAGCTGCAGAATGTGGACTACAACTCCGTATGCTACAGACTTAACGGCAAGAGGTATGCTCTAAGCAGTGCCTATTTCCCTACGGTAGACCCTCAGAATCCCTATGAACTGACAGAGGGGGAAAAGCAGATTATCAATGATTTGAAGTCCTATTTCATCGAAAGCGAAAGGCTTCAGCGGCATGTGGATTTTATCTACGAAAAGGGCAGCGTATATACCTGCTGCAACCAGAATCTCCTGTTTCATGGCTGTGTGCCGCTGAATTGGGACGGCAGCTTCAGAGAGGTGACCTTTGACGGCAAGGCATATCAGGGCAAAGCCTATATGGACTACTGCGAAGTTATGGCTCGTCATGCTAGAAGCACCAGGGAGCAGCCGGCACTGGACTTTATGTGGTTCCTGTGGAACGGCCTTCTATCGCCTATTTCTGGTCGTGAGTTTACCACCTTTGAGCAGATGTTTTTGGAGGACGAAAGTACCTGGAAAGAGCCATCGGATCCTTACTATGAGCTTATTGACAAGGAAGAAATCTGTGAAGCAGTGCTGGAAGAATTTGGCCTGAACCCTAAGGAAGGGCATATTATCAACGGCCATGTGCCGGTAAAGGTTTCCAAGGGAGAAACCCCTATTAAGGCCAATGGCAAGGCTCTGTGTATTGACGGTGGCTTCTGCCGTGCCTACCATCAGAAAACCGGCATTTCCGGCTATACCTTGGTTTATAATTCCCGTGGCTTCCGCCTGTTGGAACATCAGAACGTAGCAGACGTGCGAGAGGCACTCAGGAACAACAAGGATATAGAGTCTGTGTCCCGTACCATAGAGCTGCAAAGTAAGATTACCACCATGGGAGATACTGATGAGGGCAGGATTATACAGGAAAAAATCACAGACCTTTATAGCTTGCTTATGGCTTATGACCATGGAACCATCAAGCCAAGCCTGAATAAATGAAATTAATGATGTTTTATCTTTTGTATATAGAAAGCAGGGAAATATGAACAAGAAGGCATTCATTTTTGATATGGATGGAGTTATCATTGACAGTGAGCCTATTCATGCTAGGGCAAAGCTGGCAGTGCTGGAGGAATATGGCGTAAAGCTGGCAGATCCTAAGGCAGAGCTGGAGGCCTTTGTAGGCCGCAGTGCCAAGGATTTTTGGCAGACCATGAAGGCTCGTTATAGCCATATTCTGAAGCCTGAGTGGCACGTCATGGCTGACCGCAAGTACGAAATCTACATGGATATTTTGGCCAATGACAAGACCCTGAAGCCTATTGAGGGGGTAGTGGATTTGCTGCAGCGTCTTCGGGACAAGGGCTATCACATTGCCTTGGGCACATCCTCTGTCCGCACCATGGCGGAAACGGTACTGAAGCAGCTGGAGGTTATTGACTTCTTTGAGGAAATTGCCACTAGTGATGAGGTGGAAAAGGCCAAGCCTGCACCGGATATTTACCTGAAAGCCGCAGAAAAGCTGGGGCTAAAGCCGGAAGACTGCAATGTGGTGGAGGATGCTGCTGCAGGCGTTCGGGCAGCCAAGGCTGCCGGCATGTACTGCATTGCTATCGTAAATCCTAGCTCAGGAGCACAAGATTTGTCCCCTGCTGACGAAATCGTAAAAAAATATGCGGATATCAAGCTGGAAAATGCTGTATAATGTATATAAATCCACTAAAGAAGCTAGAAGGAGCTGAATATCTATGACAGAGAAGGAATTGATGAAGCTGCAGAATGGCAGCGATGTTCGCGGCATAGCCCTGGAGGGGGTAGAGGGTGAAGCTGTCAACCTGAGGCCGGAGGCAGCCAATCTGATTGCAGCAGCCTTTGTAAAATTTTTGGCCAAGAAGCTGGGGAAGGCAGCAGGGGAGTTGAAGGTAGCAGTAGGCCATGACAGCCGCCTTTCCGCCACCAGCCTGAAGGAAGCGGCATTGCAGGGCATCCTTGCCGAGGGTGCCAAGGCTTATGACTGCCACATGGCTTCTACCCCTGCCATGTTTATGTCTATTGTATTTCCAGAGACCCAGATGGACGGTTCCATTATGATTACGGCAAGCCATTTGCCATTTAACCGCAATGGTTTGAAGTTCTTTACCAAGGATGGGGGACTGGAAAAGGAAAATATCATTGAGCTGCTGGAAACTGCTGTGGGCATTGAGGAGAGGAGTGCTGATTTGTCTCAGGCACAGCCATTGGCCCTTATTGACATTTATGCCAAGAGCCTTTGTGAAAAAATCCGTCAGGGCATCAATGGGGAAAACTACGAGAAGCCTCTCACCGGCATGCATATCGTAGTGGACGCAGGCAACGGTGCTGGCGGCTTCTTTGCTCAGAAGGTGCTGGAGCCATTGGGAGCAGATACAGAGGGTAGCCTTTATCTGGAGCCAGACGGACATTTCCCTAACCATATTCCAAACCCTGAGAATCAAGATGCCATGGATGCCATCAAGGGAGCAGTGCTGGACAGCAAGGCAGATCTGGGCATCATCTTTGATACGGATGTAGACCGCATGAGTGCTGTACTGCCAGATGGCCAGCAGATCAGCCGCAATGCCTTGATTGCCATGATGGCAGCTATCCTGGCACCGGACTATCCAGGCAGCACCATCATTACTGACTCTGTAACCTCCGACGAGTTGGCAGACTTCCTGGAGAACAAGCTCCATCTGAAGCATCATCGCTATATGAGAGGCTATAAGAATGTTATCAATGAGTGCATCCGCCTGAACAAGGCCGGTACTGTTTCTCCGTTGGCTATTGAAACCTCCGGCCATGGTGCCCTGAGCGAAAACTACTATCTGGATGATGGTGCATACCTGGCAGTAAAGCTGCTGATTGCTGCTGCCAAGGCTAAGGCAGAGGGCAAGGTGCTGGCAGATTTGGTGAAAGATCTAAAGCATCCTGCCGAGGAAAAGGAATATCGCCTGAAGATTAAGGGGGTAGAGGACTTCCGCAGCTATGGCAAGTCCGTGCTGACTGAATTTGAGAAGCGGGCAGAGGCCAAGGGCATCCAGCAGGCTACCCCATCCTACGAGGGAATCCGACTGGTATTCCCAGGAGAAGGCTGGGTTCTCCTCCGCATGTCCCTCCACGATCCAAATATGCCAATGAATATGGAGAGTACCCATAAGGGCGGCTGCGAGAAGCTTACCTCTATCGTCAAGGATATGGTATCTGGATTTGAGCACCTAGATATCAGCGTGCTTGGTTGATAGTGCGATATTATTTTGTGTTGCAGGAACTGATGGCGCGGGGAGTTATACCCTAAGGAGACCATTGCTCGACATCGGTGCTAAGGGTGAACTGACCAGTACCATCAGCCCATATTCATGTATCTTTGCTGT
>CAVFWX010000174.1:0-3798 GCA_963626225.1 Anaerotignum sp. | reverse complement strand
ATTACCACCATTGGTACGAAACGTTTGCCATTGAAGAAAGCCAGTACATCAGGCAGCTTCCGGAAGTTATAATATTTATTGTAGGCAATAGCACCCACAAAACCGGAAATGATACCAATGAACACGCCCATATTCAGAGCTGGTGCCCCCAGAACACTGACGAAGTAGTTCTTTACCAGCAGCTCCTGACCAAAAAGGGAATAAACAATGGCATCAGGATTTCCCAACATATCGTTGTTGACGCCGAAGATGGAACCGGTGATGCGGTTAATCAGGCAGAAAGCAATGATGGCTGCAAAGGCACCGCCGGCCCTTTCCTTGGCCCAAGAACCACCGATGGCGATGGCAAAGAGCACATGAAGATTGCCGATAAGGGCCCAGCCCATGTTTTCCAGCACGCTGCCCAGGGTCATTACCAAATTGATATCTCCACCCCACAGCTGCATAACCTTGCCGATAGACAGAGCCAAGCCGGCCGCCGGCATAACAGCAATAACTGTCAACAGTACCTTGCCCAGGTTCTGCAGCAGGTCAAAATTTATGAAGCCGCCCTTTTTCTCAGGCTCAGGTGCAGTTTCTTCAGCCTTTGCCGGTGCAGGCTCTGGCTTTTTCTCTGCCAGCTTGGTTTCGATGGTGTATACCAAGGTCTTACCAGCCTTGACCTCACCCTCAGTAGCTGGAATATTCAGGCTGCCCTCACCACTGCAGTACAGCACCGGAGTAGTGGCCGCAATATTATGCTCCTTCAAATATGCCAAATCCACGGTGGCAATCAGATCCCCCGCCTTAACCTGGGCCCCCTCTTTTACCTTGATGTCAAAAGGCTTGCCCTTCAAGGCCACGGTTTCCAGCCCCACATGAAGTAGCAGCTCAGCTCCCTCAGCTGTACTGAAACCAAAGGCATGACGGGACTCAGCAATAGTTACCACAGTACCTGTTACAGGACTGTAGATTTTACCGTCAGACGGAATGATGGCAATGCCATCTCCCAAAATCTTGTCAGAAAATACCGGATCCGGTACCTCCTTCAGTGGAATAACCCGGCCAGTCATAGGTGCGTACACCGATGTAAGAACCGATTTAGCCATATTATCTTCTCCTTTACCCCTTATAATGTATTATGAAACCTCTCTCAAAAACGTTTTCATGCATTTCATATTGCAGGAATCTTGTTTCTGAAACTTTCTAGATATATTAAACCACATTTCACGAGATTATGCAACAATTATTTTGCAAACTTGACATTTTTTTGCAAATCAGCTACATTATAAGTAGTGAAAATACTACTATATGCACAAGAAACAATGTGCAAGAAAACATCTGGGGCCATGTCAAACCTGCCCCTGTATAATATAGAAGGGAAGTATATTTATGGCGGTAACAATTAGGGATGTAGCAGCTTTAGCAGGAGTTTCCCCTGCTACTGTATCCAGAACTTGCAATAACAATCCTGCCATTAGTGCGGAGACCCGTGAAAAAGTCTGGCAGGCTATTGCCGCTCTTGGCTACAAGGTTCCTGTTTCTGCAACAAACAGTGCAACAAACGATAAAACAAATTCTTTTGATTCATCTGATGGCAAATGCCATAGCATAGGTATTATTATGCGTCCTCAACCCCAAAAAGGCTATGACAATCCCTTTGTAACCCGTTCCATACGGGGCATCAGCCAGGCAGCTATGGAGCAAGGCTATTCTGCTACCATTATTTCCGGGGAGACCTACGAGCAGATGCTGGAATATGTCCAGCGGCTTATGAACCAACAGCTGATGCAGGGCTTTGTATTCCTCTACTCTGCCCTAGATGACCCATTGATAACCTATATGCACCAGGCAAAGATTCCCTTTGTAGTCATCGGCAAGGCCAGTGCCTATGTAAATGATACAGTCTATGTGGACAATGACAACCTAGTGGCAGGACAAGATGCTGCCAACTATCTCATAGGCCTGGGACATGAAAAAATCGCCTTTGTCTGCGACAATATCTCCCAAATTTTTGCCTACGAACGCAATGCCGGCTTTAGGCTGTCCATGATGCAGAACAATCTTCCTATACCTGACAGCTATATCATGTCCGGTGTGTCCCTGCCATTAGACAAGAACTCAGCTATGGCACATTTATTGAAAAGTGACAACCATCCTACCGCCCTGATTATAGTAGATGATACAGTTGCACTGGCCACCCTGCAGCTTTGCTATGAGCTAGGCATCAAGGTGCCGGAGGATATCTCCATCCTCACCTTCAACAACTCCATTATGGCTAAGCTCTCCACCCCACCTCTGTCTACCATTGATGTAAACTCCAGACAGTTAGGCATGGAAGCTGGCACTCAGCTTATCGCCATGATCCGCAACCCAGCCATGAGTGCCACCAAGATCATCGTCCCCCATTACCTGGTAAAGCGGGAAAGCTGCCTACCGCCAAGATAAATGAGTGTAACTGCTATTGCTTGCTGATAGGCTGAGAAGAAGCATGACATGTGCCTGAAGCAGGTATTCTTCGAGCCTTGGTGCTTAGCGATTCGTGAGCCAAAATTTATGTCCGTCAAAAGGACATGAATTTTGCCCCTCACGAGAGCTTAGCATCCACTAGGCGAGAAAAATAGCGAGAGCGTGCCTGCAAGGGCACTGTCATGCCTAATAGCGTAAAAAAACTGCTGCGATACATATAGTACCACAGCAGTTTTTTAGTTTCACTGATTTATCGGACGCTCCACCAGCTCACGTCCAATTTCCGTCCACACAGGATTGTACTCCTCAAGCTTTTCCAGTATTTCATCAGCCTCATCCTCTCCTCCAAAGAGGCAGATAGCCAGACGGATTACCTTCTGCCTGGTACGAGCCTTGGAAATGGCACGGCGGAAGAACATTTCCGTCAAGCAGGCATGCATAGCCCCTTTCACCATGAGAGTATTTTCGTAATATTCATCATCCGTCATCTGGTACTTAGTACCCTCAAAGAGCTTTCTTGCCAGTTCCAGGAACTGGGCAATCATACCTTCAAAAATAACCACGGAATCATAGCCTTCCTTATAGCTTTCCCGCACTACCTGATAATCCGATAACACCATCAGCTCCACCTGACAGGCTGCTGCGTATTTGAACATAGGAGACTCATCCTTGAACCTGGCATTAATCCTGCCAATGCAATCCCGCATCAGCTCCAACAATATTGCGTGGAAGATATCCTCCTTATTTTTGAAGAAATAATATATGCTACCTGTGAGAACGCCTGAATCCTCTACAATCTTGCGTATGGTAGTCTTGTTATATCCTTCCCTGGCAAGCAGATTTTTGGCACTGTTCATAATCCTTCCCCGGATAATGGAGGCATGATCGTTATTGCCCACCAGTGCCTCCATGCCCTCGGTACTGGCAAATGTTTTGCGTCTAGCCATTTCACAACCCCATTTCTCCTGTATACACAGGAAACTCCCATAGTATTCCTTCCCTATTGCATATCCGTTCATCATTTCCCTAATTTCCTGATGTTTTAAAATTTGCAGAATACTATGGGTAAAAAATACAATACACTTTCAATTAAGTCAATTTTATGCTAAGTATTCATAATTGTCAACTAAATATTGGTATTAGACAGCTATTTTTAGTATATTTGCCTATATAAATTAATTGTACAAATCGTTCAAATAATCCTCATTAATTATCAAAAATCACTATTATTTATCAAACATATCATATCGTTTTGAGGCTTCATCCCGTAAAAAAGACAGGTGAGATTCTGTACACCTCACCTGTCTTTAAATGCATCTAATTTCCTAGACCTAATCTTACTTCTTCAGC
>CAVFWX010000173.1:3059-3803 GCA_963626225.1 Anaerotignum sp. | reverse complement strand
TAAACAGAAATAACCGCCCCGGTCTGACAAACTGAGCGGTCATTTTCTGACTTAACTATTGATTGGGCCAACCGTCTATCGGTGGCCTTCGTATTTTCTAACTAAATTATATCATCACATATCGTGATTTTCAAGGCTTAATTTGTCCCCCACGCATATCCCGTACTTCTGGATGCTGCCGGGGGGCAGTTCCAATGTGGCATAGGCGGGGAAGCACAGGCTTAGTCCCAGCCAGGGCTTCAGCTGCTCCACTACTCTTACTACCTGATAGTCCTTGTCCAGATATACCACATCTATGGCAAACCGCATGAACATCATATGGATGCTGTTGCAGGGAGTGATAAGCAGCCCTGTGCCCATAGGGAGATATGCTGGACTTCGCAGCATCAGCCCTCGCAGTCGGCTGCAAAAACCATCTGCTACCTGCACCTGCAGCTCCTGTCCATGTATCTTCATAACAATCTTCTGCATACACCCCACCCCCAATGGCATCACTGTTTTTTATTATCGGTAATCAAGAGGTATGGTATGTGCCACATCCGCAAGGTACGAAAAATAGCGAGAGCGTGCCTGTAAAAGCACTATCATGCCTCTTGATTTTTTACATTTTATTTCCCGAAATTCTCCATCAGACTCAAAAGTGATGGCAGCAGCACAATCACAAACAGTGCTGGGAAGATAAACAGCACCAATGGAAACAGCATCTTTACCGGTGCTTTCATGGCCTCTGCCTTAATCCTCTGG
>CAVFWX010000173.1:0-3049 GCA_963626225.1 Anaerotignum sp. | reverse complement strand
CATCATATGGATGCTGTTGCAGGGAGTGATAAGCAGTCCTGTGCCCATGGGGAGATAGGTGGGACTTCGCAGCATTAGCCCTCGCAGTCGACTGCCAAATCCATCTGCCACCTGCACCTGCAGCTCCTGTCCATGTATCTTCATAACAATCTTCTGCATTTCTCCCACCTCCACTTACATCACAGATAATAATATACGAATTGTACGAAAAAGTTATGATATATGCCACATCCGCAAGGTACGAAAAATAGCGAGAACGTGCCTGCAAAGACACCATCATGCCTCTTGATTTTTTATATTTTATTTCCCGAAATTCTCCATCAAGCTCAGCAGCGATGGCAGCAGCACAATCACAAACAGTGCCGGGAAGATAAACAGCACCAGTGGAAACAGCATCTTTACTGGTGCTTTCATGGCCTCTGCCTTGATTCTCTGGCGGTGCCGCTCCCGCATATTTGCCGACTGGTTGGTCAGGGTCTTGCCGATACTGGTACCTAGCCGCTCTGCCTGAATCAAGGATGTGCAGAACAGGGTCAGCTCCTGCACTTCGCAGCGGTCTGCCAGCATTCGCATAGCTTGTCGCCGAGGCAGTCCCATGCGGATATCCTCCAACAGTCTGCGGAATTCATCAATCAAGGGACCTTCCATCCGTTCAATAATCCGCCGCATGGCAGCATCAAAGGTCAATCCTGCCTGGACGCTGACGCACAGCAAATCCAATATCTCCGGCAGCTGCCGCAAAATCATCTGCTGCCGCTTCTGAATCATTATCCTCAGAATCAGCCATGGCATAACACCAAAGAGGGCGGCAAAAACCACCACAATCATAAAGCCCTGCACTACAGCCAGCCCAGGATTGTTGGCCACATATTTTATTCCCAGCAGCACTCCCAGCACCAGGGATGCTGCCCACAGGAGGGCATAGCCCTGTACCGTCCAGCTTCTTGCCTTGCCAGCCAGCACCAGCTTGTGCTCCAAGGCTCTGGACCATGCCGCTGGTGCCATATTGGTAAGCCACTGTCCCAAACTGTTTCGCAGGGGCAACATGACCCGCTGACGAAATGAGGGCTTTTCCTGCTGGGGCTTAGGCTGCTTCCGTGCCCCCTTGCCTGTTTCCAGGGCATCCAATGCCTTAATTCTCTTGCTTAGATCCTGCTGGGGCTTTACCTTGGTCTGGATAAGCCCATAGAGTATGAGAAAGCACAGCCCTGCTACGGCCAGGGAAAATAACGCAATCATCATGAGTAATATCCCCTGCTTTCTCCCTCAGCCATAAAGAAATCCATTGGCAGCTCCACGCCGTTAATCTGGAACTTCTCCATAAATCCTGGCTGCATGCCGGTGGAGACGAACTTGCCTGTGAGCTTGCCGTTTTCATCCATGCCGGTCTGCTCAAAGCGGAACAAATCCTGGGTGGTAATGATTTCCCCTTCCATATGCTGCACCTCGGTAATATGAGTCAGCTTTCTGGAGCCGTCCTTCAAGCGGGATTGATGAATAATCAAGTCAATGGCAGAGGACACCTGCTCACGAATAGCACGGATAGGCATCTCAAAGCCAGCCATCAGCACCATGGTTTCCAAGCGTGCCAGTGCATCTCGTGGGCTGTTGGCATGGGCGGTGGTCAAGGAACCGTCATGGCCGGTATTCATTGCCTGAAGCATATCCAATGCCTCACCGCCACGAACCTCGCCTACGATAATGCGGTCAGGTCTCATACGCAGGGCGTTCTTTACCAGATCACGAATGGTGATTTCACCACTTCCCTCGATGTTAGCAGGACGTGCTTCCAGAGTTATCACATGCTCCTGCTGGAGCTGCAGCTCAGCTGCATCCTCGATGGTGACAATACGCTCATTCTCCGGTATAAAGGAGCTAAGGACATTTAGGGTAGTAGTCTTACCAGAGCCAGTACCGCCAGATACCAGAATATTTACCCGAGCCTGAATGCAGGCCTTGATAAATTCCGCCATCTTCCTGTCCAAGGTACCAAAGGTAATAAGGTTCTCCACGGAAAGAGCCTTGGTAGCAAACTTTCGGATGGTGATACATGGCCCTATAAGGGACAATGGGGGGATGATGATATTTACACGGGAGCCGTCCTCCAAGCGGGCATCCACCAAGGGCACAGATTCATCAATATGCCTGCCCAAAGGGGACAGAATCCGCTCAATAATATTCATGACATGGGCATCATCATGGAACTGCACGTCGGACAGCTGCAGCCGTCCCATTCGCTCCACAAAGACCTTCTTGGGGCCATTTACCATGATTTCTGTTACGGTTGGGTCCTTCAAGAGAGCCTCAATAGGCCCCAGTCCCAGCATTTCGTCCTTCAGCTCGGAAACGATGCGTACCCGCTCGCTGACAGGTACGGCAAAGGGATCCTCCTCCAGCACCTTCTCCACATAGTTGCCGATGACCTGCTCCACCTGTGCTGCATCCTGATGGACAGCAGAAAGCACCATCTGCTCGTTGGGAGTCATTTCTTCCACGATACGGCGATGGACGGTTTTCTTGACACTTTGGTAGGCACTGTCAGTAGCCTCCATGGAAATTGCAGCAAAAATCTGCACCTGTATATTAGGACGGTCTCCCTGTCCCAGTTTTTCCAGTAGGGTCATTTACTGCACTTCCTTTACTTGTGGCTGGCGGAGTACATGCTGTACTTGATATTGATATCGCCATTGCTATCACTGCCAGTGACAATCTTCAGCACATTGCCTGCGGTACTGTCCTTATTGTAGGATGCTGTGGCTGTAACATCCACATTCTTAGTAGTTTGATTATATTCCACTTTTAGGTATTTGGTATTTATGCCGTTGCTATACGGTTTCCAGATAAAGATATCACTCACCAAGGCTACACCAGAGGTGCAGTTATGCACAACGGTCGGGTAGTCAGAGTCATTTTCCTTTAGGGATGCTTCGTGGGCAATGCTGCGGACAGTATTACTCATGGTAAGGTAGTCGCTAAATGCCATGCCAAAATAAAGCACTGCCATAACAAGCAAGAAAAAAAGAGGCAATACCAGTGCGAACTCTACCAT
>CAVFWX010000172.1:0-3854 GCA_963626225.1 Anaerotignum sp. | reverse complement strand
CCTACATAAATGGCTAAACAGAAATCCCCCTGAGGCAGTGCCTCGGGGGGATTTCGCTATAGCTTTGGATTATCAGTAAATCTCGTTGGCAGTGTCATGATATTTTTTATAGAGCCTCTGTGCAGTAGCCCGACTTAATTCCGCCTCTTCAGCACCTAGCTTCATAATATCCTCGTGATTTAGCATAGCATATTCTCCTTTCGTGTCGTATTAGTATATCAATCTAATATTTTGCTGCTCTGTCAGGCGGCACCATGCCTCAGAAGGCTTTTGATCCGTCACCAGGCAGGAAAACAGACTCAGGGAGCCAATCCGCACAAAGGCGGTCTTGTCGAATTTGTGGTGGTCTGCCAGCAAGATACGCTTCTTGGACCGGGACAGCATCAGACCCTTGAGGGAGGCTTCAGCCTCGGTGCTCTCCATGGCACCGTATTCTTGACTCAATGCCTTGCAGCTGATGATGGCCAGATCCACGGTAAACTTCTTGATGGTTTCGTAGGCAGAGGGGCCGATGAGGGCAAAAGAATTATTCTTCAGGCTGCCCCCGGTGGACATAATATGGAGATTGGTATTGAGGGCTGCATCGTAGAGAAGCCGCACGGAGTTGGTAATGATGGTAATATCCTTCTTTTTCTCCAGATGAGGCCGTAGCATCAAGGCGGTAGAGCTGGAATCCATAAAGATGGTATCCCCGTCCTCAATGAGGCTGGCAGCCTTGTTGGTCAGATCTCGCTTTTCGGCCACATGGGTAATGGAACGCTGGTCAAAGCTGATGTCATCCTGGGCCTTTTCTGCTAGCACTGCCCCGCCGTAGCTCCGCTGCACCAGCTGCTGATCCTCCAGCTTCTCCAGATCCCGGCGGACGGTTTCCTCCGTCACGCCAAACTCCTTGGCCAGCTGGGAAACATATACCTTGCTGTCCCGGTGAAGAATTTCCATGATCTTGTTTCTGCGCTCAATACCCAGCATAAACACACATCCTTATCTATATCATAGTTAATATATTTAATATGTATGCTTACATTGTATATTCTGTCAGGGAAAAATGCAATTAATATTGCAGAACCAAGATTTTTTTGATAGAATACCTAATATATCATAAAGGCTGTGAACGGGAAGAGTACATGGGACAGGCTTACAGAGAAGATTTTCGGTTATGGCGGCAGGGATTTGTCTGATGCCATACGGGCTGTGAGAAATCTGAGCAGGAAACATGGAAAGTGCCCCCGGGAGCTGCAGGGTTGAAGCTGCATCTGCGGATAGTAGGCTCTGACGCAAGGCTGCGTTAAAGCTTTGGAGAAGCGGAGAAATACTTTCCCCGCTAAAATTAGAGTGGAACCGCGACCGATGGCCGCCTCTTGAACGAGGCGGTCTTTTTTTGTGGTAGTACTAATTAGATGGAGTTGAGACTGGCATGTTTTTTAAGAAGCTTAGATCCCGTATCAGGAAGGATATCCGGGTAATTTTTGAACGAGACCCGGCAGCCCGCAGTGTGATAGAGGTAGTGTGCTGTTATTCCGGCCTCCATGCCATCTGGCTGCACCGGATTTCCCACAAGCTCTATCTAAAGGGCTGGATATTGATTCCCCGCATTATCTCAAACTTAGGCAGGTTCCTGACCGGCATTGAGATCCATCCGGGAGCTACCATTGGAGAGGGCCTGTTCATTGACCACGGCACCGGCATCGTCATTGGCGAGACCGCTGAGCTGGGCAACAATGTTACCCTGTATCAGGGGGTAACCCTGGGAGGTACCGGCAAGGAAAAGGGCAAAAGGCATCCAACTTTGGGAAACAATGTAGTTGTGGCCTCCGGTGCCAAGGTGCTGGGATCCTTTACCGTAGGGGATCATGCCAAGATCGGTGCCGGTTCCGTAGTGCTGAAGGCCGTGCCTGCCTATGCCACGGTGGTGGGCATCCCCGGCAGGGTTGTAGTTATGAATGGCAAGCGTGTTGGACAGCCTGTTTACACAGATGAAATGATGAAGCTTTTAGACAGCGATGTGGATTCTGCGGAGATGAAGGATGAGCAGGATGTGGATTTGAACCACGATGACCTGCCAGATCCAATGCGTGACCTGATGATAGAAATGACCGACCGTCTTGAGAAGATGGAAAAACGTGTCAAGGAGCTAGAAAAGGAGTTAGAGGACAAGAAATGATTAAGGTTTACAATACCCTCACCAGAAAAAAGCAGGAATTTATCCCACAGGAGCCAGGGAAGGTAGGTATGTATGTCTGTGGCGTTACACCATACAACCACCCACATATCGGCAACGCACGTCCTTTTGTCACATGGGATGTTATTAAGCGGTATTTCCGCAACCGGGGCTATGAGGTAAAGCATATCCAGAACTTTACCGATATGGACGATAAGATCATCAAGGCCGCCAATACCGAGGGGGTAGAGGCACATGTTATCAGTGAGCGTTACATTGCCAGCTATTTTGAGGCTATGGACCAGCTGAATGTACAGCGTGCTGACCTTTATCCAAAGGTTACAGAGCATATTCCAGATATTATCCACATGGTGCAGAGGCTCATTGATAATGGCTATGCCTATGAGCTGGAGGGGGATGTGTACTTTAGCGTAGAAAAATTCCCTGAATACGGCAAGCTCAGCGGCCGCAAGCTGGAGGATATGCAGGCCGGTGCCCGTGTAGAGGTAGACCAGCGCAAGCACAATCCTATGGATTTTGCCCTGTGGAAATCCGCCAAGCCTGGTGAGCCTTTCTGGGAAAGCCCATGGGGCAAGGGCCGTCCAGGCTGGCATATTGAGTGCTCTGCCATGTCCCGTAAGTATTTGGGAGAAACCTTTGACTTCCACGGCGGCGGCAGTGATCTGATTTTCCCTCATCACGAAAACGAGATTGCCCAGTCCCAGTGCTGCTGCGGCAACTACCATAGCTTTGCCCAGTACTGGCTCCACAATGGTTTTATCACCATTGACAACGAAAAGATGAGCAAGTCCCTGAACAATTTCATTACTGTGCCAGATATCCTGAAGCTGTATCCAGGGGAGGTTGTCCGCTTCTTTATCCTTCGTACCCACTACAGAAGCCCATTGGACTTCAGCGAGGAGCGTATCAAGGAGGCACAGGCAGGGCTTATCCGCCTAAAGACTGCCTATGACAACGGCATGGAGCTGTTGAACCGTGACGGTAATACCGAGACTGATGCGGTATTGGCTGATAGTGCGGACAAGGCTTTGGCTGATTTCTACGAGGCTATGGATGATGATTTCAACACAGCTCTGGCTATTGGCTATATGTTCACCCTGGCCAAGGAAATCAATACCTATGTAAACAATGTTATCAACAAGGGTGCAGACTTCGACAAGGTACACTTTGGCAAGCTTATGGATGTATATCAGGCTATGGCACAGGTTATCGGTATCTTTGAGGGTAGCCTGGAAATGCCGGCTGAAGAAAATGCAGATGGCATCTCTGCTGAGGAAATCGAGGCTTTGATTGCTGAGCGTGCCGAGGCCAAGAAGGCCAAGAACTGGGCACGGGCTGATGAGATCCGTGACAGCCTGAAGGAACAGGGCATTATCCTGGAGGACAGTGCTGCCGGTACCAAGTGGAAAAGGGCCTAAGCTATGACTTTTGAGCATTTTCAGAAACTGGTAAATATGATGTTTGAGCCGGACGGTGCCGGAGGGGCTCGTCAGAGATACCATGAGGTAGATGTAAAGAGCCTCCACCCTCTGGTGCTTGCCTATGTAGGTGATGCTTATTTCCATCTCTTTGTCCGGGGCAGGCTACTGTCCTACGAGCAAAGCAAGGTCCAGGTGCTGAACCAGTTCAGTGCCCAAATGGTGTCTGCCGTGTGGCAGGACAAGGCATATCGGGC
>CAVFWX010000171.1:0-3856 GCA_963626225.1 Anaerotignum sp. | reverse complement strand
CCTTTCTTCCTGTTACCCTTCCTTGCGGCATACCCCTTGCTTCCTTGAGAGCCAGTAGCCGGAATCCAAGCCCAGCTGTGTTGCATCAATCTGTCATAATCATCGTCATCTACTATTGTAACCTTCCCCCTTGTCAACTCAATCGTTTTCATGACAATCGGCCTCCGTGGTATCTACTAACTCGCTGTAGGCATATTTCCTGTCACCACGGATTACATACACATCGTCACTGCTGCCGACCTCCTCGATATACCTCCGTACAATAACTGATGCGTATTTGCCATCAAGCTCCATTGTGCAACAGATGCGGTTTAGCTTCTCTGCCGCAATCAGCGTGGAGCCGCTGCCGCCAAACAAATCAATGACGATGCCGTTCTCCTGGGATGAGTTACGCATCGGATAGGCAATCAAGGGCAGTGTTTTCATGGTGGGATGCAACTTGGATTTGGTAGGCCTGTCAAACTCCCACACCGTGGTCTGCTTCCTGTCCCCATAAAACTTATGCTTCGCTGTATCTTTGAAAGTATACAGCACAGGCTCATGCCGCATCTGGTAGTCCATCCTGCCAATGACCAGGGAATTTTTTACCCAGATACATGTGGTGGAGTAATGAAAGCCAGCATTCACCGTGGCATTGAAGAAGTTTACCTTTTCGGCATCGGAGTGGAAGCAATAGAATGCCGAGCCATCTGCCATTACGTCATAGGCATTCTTGAAAGCTGCCAGCAGGAACTCATAGAACTTCTGGCTGTCCGACCACTTGTCATTCATTATGGTCAGCCCCGTGCCGCCTTCATAAGAGCAGTTGTATGGCGGATCCGTTATGCAGAGGTTTGCTTTCATGCCATCCATCAGCCTTGCCACATCCTCCTTCTTAGTGGAATCACCGCACATCAGCCTATGCCTGCCCAGAATCCATATGTCGCCTTCCTGGACAAATGCCTTCTTCTCCAGCTCTGCATCTGCATCAAATTCATCATCCTCTACTTCATCCTCCGTATCAAAAAAGCTGGCCAGTTCCTTCTCATCGAAACCAGTCAGCCCCAGGTCAAAATTCTCTGCTTGCAGTGCCTCAATCTCAACCTTCAACAATTCCTCATCCCAGTCTGCATCCAGAGCCATTCTGTTGTCTGCCAGGATGTATGCCTTCTTTTGTGCCTCTGTAAGGTGCTCTGCATATACACATGGCACTTCCTTGATGCCTTCTGCCTTGGCAGCCATGATCCTGCCGTGGCCAGCCAATACATTCAGCTGCCGGTCAATAATGACCGGGTTGATGAAGCCAAACTCTCTAAGGGATGAACGCAGCTTCATGATCTGCTGCTCGTTATGGGTCCTAGCATTATTTACATAGGGCACCAATTTGTCGATGGAAACCAGCTCCATCTGCGTTGTTGTTACAGCCATCAGCTATCCTCCGTCTTATCATTTCCTAATAGACCGCAGCAGCATTTCCATGGTGTCATGGGGAGAATCCTCAAACACCTCGGTGCAGTTCTGCTTCACGATATCATAAATCTCATACCAGATGAGGTTGGCACTTTTTTGGTACTGCTGGCTCATCTGCACGAAAGGCGATGCAATGACACCGCCTGTGGTTGGATGCTTGCCCAAAAGACCATAGTTGCTGGTTGCCTCCTCGCACTGTATGTACCTGGCAAAGGCCTGGGCATAGGACTCAATGAGCCGCTTGTTGACCAGCCTTTCACAGCCCCGCTCCTTCAGCCACCGCCATGTCTCCTTGTATATCTCATCAGCACCAAGCGGTATGCCGTTCTTCTGCCGTGCCGACAAGTAATCTCCCGGCTTTGGCATATTCTCGCCATTCATCACTGCCCCCTCCGGCAAATCAACTGCCTCCAGCTCATCAGGCTCGAATGTGGGTATATCGTTGCTCATTACCTTTACCTGCATACCATGCTGTAATTTTCCGCTGCCGGCATAGGCTTGTCCCCTGCCCGGACACGCCTGCCGCCACGGTTTGTACCGTCCCTAGCCAATATTTACTCCCCCTAATCCATATTTTCCTTGCTTTTTTTTATGTTTTTGATATACTATAGATGATAGAGCCCACCACGCATAAGGCGGAAACGTACTGCGGACCAAGGTGGGACTTTTTTTATGCGGAGGTATAGTTTTATGGAATTGAAACCTGCCCTTGATTATGATGATCAGATTGCCAGATTGATTCATGTTCATAATCTAAACATTACTAACAAAGAAGCTGCTATTGCCATCTTAAAGCGTGTAAATTATTACCGTCTAAGCGGTTATGGCCTTGGCCTTAAGAAAACCAGCAAGCCCGAAGAATATCTTGATGGTATATCATTAGAGCAAATATACCGATTGTATAAATTTGATAGCTCTCTACGCAACAAGCTTGTTCATCTAATTGAACAACTGGAAATTCAGCTCCGTGCCCAACTTTCCCATTTCATTGCCTTAAAATATGGCCCTGAAGGTTACATGGATATCTGCAATTTTCACGATAAATACAACAAACATGGCGATTCTATTCATTCCATAATTATCGAGAAATTTCGTAAGGAATGCCAACATCAACGGAATGCCCCTTTTGTAATACACCATGTGCAAAAATACGAAGGACACTTTCCTATATGGGTAGCCGTGGAACTTTTTACATTTGGCAATCTATCATCCTTGTACAGCATCATGAAGCCTAGTGACCAAAAGCAAATTGCCCAGTTATATGAAACAAGACCATTATTTTTACGTAGCTGGATTCTTGCCCTGGTGGAAATACGCAATATTTGTGCCCATTATGGCAGGCTTTACAATATGCCACTGAAACAAACACCTCACATCTATAATAACTCCAAAAAATATATCCTTTCCGGACCGAACAAGCTCTTTCCTGCTTTGATGACTATAAAACGAATGTTGGCATCTAATGCGCAATGGCATGCCTTCAAGAAAGAGCTTGAAACTCTGTTGACAGAGTATGCAGATGTTGTCAAGCTTTCTTATATGGGTTTCCCTGCCAATTGGAGAGAAGCCTTACAATAACATACAAGACACATGTATTATTACATATTTTCCTCGACCCATTTAATCCCCCGTTTGAACCGACTTTTTTCTGCGTACGACCCACCATTGGCGGACATTTGTTCACTGCATAGAGATATTAACTCCCCCTGGGGGGCTAACCCCTTATATTTCGCTCTCCCAGAGCATGGTGAGCCTTGTTGTGAGTATGTAAAAAGCCCTACAGGATTGCTCCCGTAAGGCTTGCTGTTGTTTGTTGACCTATTTCCACTAAGTCTATTATACCACAATGGGCTGGGAAAAACAGTGAACTGGAGTGCACACTTTCCTCGCCCCATAAGAAAAGCCATCGAAGCTTTCACCTCAGCGGCCTCAGTCGTATTTTACCCCAGATGCGGATGCTTGCGGCCTGTATGATGATAGTGATGGTGCTTCACAGGCTCCCTCTGCTCAGGCATATCACCTTGAGCAGCAGTGCCTACACCGCCAGCTACCATATCCAATTCTTCATCAATCATGTTCTTCTTGGTCATATTAATCATCCTTTCTGTGATTCCTTTTGAACCTTTTACGCCGTGGATGATGATATATTACAGTTTTTATGTAAAAAGCCCTAGAGGCTTATCTGCTCTAAGGCTTGACCACTACAGACAAGGCAATAGGCAGTCTATTGCACTCCTTTCTCTACCTTCTGGCCCTTGGGCAAACCATCTTAATGCTTTCAATTCGTTATCTGTCATTTTTTTCCTCAAAATAAGTAATGGGACGGGGGAACAACTCCCCGCCCCATTAGATAATGGTCTCTAATATCACATCTGCCTCTCCCACTCTCAATAAGAGGGGCAGTGGA
>CAVFWX010000170.1:0-3865 GCA_963626225.1 Anaerotignum sp. | reverse complement strand
CGGCATGGCTGTAGCCGCTGCACGTGCACCTACTGCTCTTTATGCTGATTCAGCTTCAGCTCCTCTGCCCGCCCTAGCATAAAATCCTTCATCAGGCACAGGTGCATATACATATACATCTTGGCCAGATTTGCATTGCCATCTAGGATAGCCTGCAGGATTTTTCTGTGATAGAAGAGAGTGTTGCTCTCCTTCTGCACATTCATGGTCAGGGCGATGTTCTTATAAATAGAAGTAAACAGGATATGAGTCAGATTGCTGATGATACGGTTGCCGCTGGCCTCGGCGATAAGGGTATGGAACTTGCCGTCGGCCTCTGCATACGAGGTCCCCTCCTCGATGCTTTTGCTTAGGCTTCGGGTTAGTTCCTGCAGCTCCTTACGCTGGGCTTCTGTGGCATTGACGGCCGCCAGCCCTGCAATAGAAGGCTCCAGCATCATCCGCACGTCCAGCATATCCACCGCCAAGGTGTTGTCATCATAAATAAAAGTCAGGCCCAGTGGATCTTCCGGTATGCCCATGTTCTTGGCAATAAATGTGCCCGAGCCCTGACGGGCCTCCAGGATATTACGGGCAATCAGCACCTTAAAGGCATCTCGCAGTGTGCCTCGGCTCACGTTTAGCTCCGCCGTAAATACCGCCTCCGTAGGCAGCTGCTGGCCTGGCTGCATCTTGTTATCCGTAATATATTCAATGATCCTTTCTGTGGTCTGCTCCACTAAGGTTTTCCCTTTTACCAACGCCATCTTGAAACCCTCTCTCTAACATTGCACAAATGTACAGGCAATTTCGGACTAATTTGTCCAAAACTGTCCTTTATATAATATATCTTTAGCACTGTATTCATTCTACAAAACAATCCGAAATCCTGCAAGATAAAAAATAAAAAAGAAGAAAATTTATTATTTCATTATAACAATACAAAAGAATACCCTAAAAACAATTATTTCCTTTTATTATTGACAAATTCTGTCGGGTGTGTTTAAATATAAGTATAAAAAATTCATTGTACAAATTTATCTAACATATCTTTAGCAGGATGATGATTTGGAGAATTTTTTCAGCATATTGTCCAACAAGAGGACGTTCATGTGTATTTCGTCCTATGTAAATGGACAAATCTGGAATGTGTGAGTAAAAGGAGAGTTAAGTATGGAAAAGGTATGCCGTGATTGGCCAAAGCAGGCTTTTGAAAAAGGCCTGGTAGACGCCGGCTATTGGGATGAGTTCTGCACCAATGCCACAGCTGCCTCAGCCGAGGTATATAAGGTAAAGGACTTTGCCGCAGGGGAGGCAAAGCTAAAGGAGCTGCTGGCACAGTACGCACCAAAGGAAATCGTAGCCGTAGGGGGAGAGGAAATCCCGGCCTTAGGCAAGATTTACGACAATATCAAGGCTTCCGGCAAGGAGATTTATACAGACAAATTCGATATTTATGACCATAGGGACAGTGCTGACATCGGCATCAGCACCGCAGAGTTCTGCGTGGCTGAGTCTGGTAGCCTCTGCGTGGATAATTATTCCTATGAGGCCCGTGTTGCCAGCATGCTGCCTTTTGTGAATATCGTATTTGTCAATGCCAACTATGTGGTAAAGGATATTTCCGTTGCCTGCAAGATTATCGGCAATGTTTTCGACAAAGGCTATTTGGGCTTTGTAACAGGCCCTAGCCGTACAGCAGATATTGAGCGTGTCCTCAGCTTGGGTGTGCACGGTCCAAACAAGCTGCTGATTATTGCTGTTGAGAACTTTGAAGGAGGGAGATAATCATGGCAGAGCGTAACTTAAAGAAAGAAATCCAGGCCAAGCTTCAGGACGATGTCATGCAGGGTGCCCTCTCCAAGTTTGCAGAGCAGTATCCAGGCTCCCGCCTCAATGCCTACAAGGGACAGGATATCGAGGGACTCCGTGAGGAGCTTCGCAAGATGAAGCACGATGCGGTGCAGCATATCGAGGAGCTGGCAGACCAGTTCCAGGCCAGCCTTGAAAAGCGTGGCACCAAGGTTTATCGTGCCGCAGACGGTGACGAGGTAAAGAAAATCCTGGTAGATATCTGCAAGGCAAACAATGTACAGCGGGTAGTAAAGTCCAAGTCCATGGCTTCTGAAGAAATCCACATGAACGAGTGCTTTACCAACAACGGCATCCGGGTAAAGGAAACTGACCTGGGGGAGTGGATGATCGCCATTGCCGGACAAAAGCCATCCCACATGGTTATGCCGGCTATCCACCTGAACCGCTATCAGTGTGCGGAAATGTTTGAGCAGGAGCTGCATCAGGATGTGCCTGGTGAGGACATTCCGAACATGATCCAGCTGGCCAGAAAGAACCTCCGCCAGGAGTTCCTGCAGGCAGATATGGGTGTTACTGGTGCCAACTTCGGTATTGCGGAAAACGGTGCCATAGGTCTGGTTACTAATGAAGGAAATGCCCGCCTGGTAACTACCCTGCCTCGTATCCATGTAGTGCTTATCGGCTATGAGAAGCTCATTCCAAAGACTGAGGATGCGGCAAAGATTCTCCGGCTGCTGCCAAGAAACGGTACCTGCCAGAGAATGACCAGCTACATGACCATGGTAGACGGCCCAACCAAGGTTATCTACAAGGATGCCAATGGCAACCATGTGGAGGAGGACCGCAAGCAGTATGTTATCATCATGGACAACGGCCGTCTGAAGGCAGCCAAGGATCCAGTTCTCCAGCAGGCTTTCCAGTGCGTTCGCTGTGCTTCCTGCCTGAATGTGTGCCCTATTTGGACATTGGTAGGTGGCCACGTATATGGCCATATCTACTCCGGCGGTATCGGTGCCATCCTTACCGGACTGTTTAACGGCGTGGAAACCTTCCATCAGTTCAGTGATTTGTGCATCGGCTGCCGTAGATGTGCCAGCATCTGCCCAGGCAAGATTCCAATTCCTGACCTGATTGACGAGCTCCGCAGCCAGTATGTAAAGAAGTATGGTGCTCCAGGCATGGACAAGACCATGTTCAACATGGTGCTTAACGACAGAGGCATGTTCCACAGGCTGCTCTTAAAGGCAGGCTCCATCGGTCAGGCACCATTCAAGAAGGGCAAGTTCATCCGCCATCTACCTCTCTTTATGGAGGAAATGACCAAGGGCCGCAGCCTTCCTACCATTGCCAGCGAGTCCTTCCGTGACAGAGTTGAGCGGCTCACTCGGAAGAACCCATCCAAGCCAAAGAAGCGGGTAGCATATTTCAGCGGCTGCAACATGGACTTTGTTTTTGCCGATACCTCTGAAAATGTGGTAAAGGTGCTCCAGAGCCTGGGCATGGAAGTGGTATATCCTATGGAGCAGGCCTGCTGCGGCAAGCCAATCCTGGGCATCGGTGATAGAGAAGCCGGCAAGGAAACCGCCAAGAAGAATATCATTGCCTTCGAGAAGGTCAATGCGGACGTTATCCTCTCTGCCTGCCCAACCTGTACCGAAACCCTCCACGAGACCTATATGAAGCTCTTTGAGGGAGATAGCCAGTGGCAGGCCAGGGCAGCAGCCTTCTGCAGCAAGGTGCGGGAGTTCTCCAGCTTCGTAGCTGAGGAGTACAAGAAAACCGGCCGTCTGGTACATGCCAAGGGTGGTGAGAAGGTTACCTTCCATGATTCCTGTCACATGAAGCGGGGACTGGGCATCTATGAGGAGCCAAGAGCTCTTATCGACGCCACTCCAGGGGTGGAGCTGGTGGAGATGCACAACTGCGACAAATGCTGCGGCATGGCAGGCTCCTTCGGCATGAAGTATCAGGAGGTATCCATCCCTCTGCTGAAGGAAAAGGTGAAGAACATCCAGGACACTGGGGCAACTACCGCTGTGGTGGCATGTCCTGCCTGCATGATGCAGATTGG
>CAVFWX010000169.1:0-3870 GCA_963626225.1 Anaerotignum sp. | reverse complement strand
AAAATCCTTTCCCGCAGCTTATCTCCATGAAGAAAATCCCACAGGCTGTCCACCAGTTTTTTATTCATATAGCAACGCAACAAAAATACAGGTACAAATCTATAATTGATTGTCCTTTTCAAGTTATATATTCTACCTGCTAAATCTATAAGCTTCATAACCTATCAACTCCTAATATTTATACATATGTTAGGCATAAGTATTACATACCAAGAGCTATTATGCAAGAAAATATTTTATTTTATCTAGCCCAAAAACAATATATCCCTTGCTATAAACCTAATTGTTTTAATCTACATTTTACTCATTCAAAAATGGAGCCATCCCTCCAGACAGCTCCACCATATTTAAATAAAATATTCTATTGTCTTTTCTGCCGTCAGCAGGGTGTTGTTATTCCCTAGCAGCACGGCTTCCCGTTCCTCCACCGGCCCTAGAGCATACAGGGTGAATTCCTCCGTATTGAACCGCTCCACCGGCACAATGCGATTGTACTCAAAAGGCTTGTCCAGCACCACCTGTACATCAGGATAATCTGTATAATCCTTATCTCCATAATATGGATCAAACATATACACCATGCCATCCTTCAGGCCATTCAGCATTACATAATGCCACTCGTCCAGCCATAGCCGTACCACCACTGCCCCGCCACGAGTAAGCATATCGTCAATCCTGCCATCGGAGCCAATATACACCTGATTTTGGGCAATATAACTGGAGGTGATGGGCAGCTGTCCTACCCGACTAAACTGGTTCAGCCAGTTGCTGAGAAACATCATGGCCATATGGGATGTGCCGCTTTTGCCGGGAGCACCTTCCATATTGTAGCAATCCAGGCAGTAGAGCATTACATTGCGGATAATCTCCGGAGGAATCTCTTCCCTCTCAAAGAGATAGCCGATGGCATCCAACATGGCCGTAGGGCCGCAGTCATATTCACTTAGCTGATAATGCAAGGGATTCTTTGCCATATTCTACCTCTATTCTACCGGGGACTGAATCAGCCCTGCCACCAGCAGGCTACCCTGATACAGATCCTCAATGGTTGTATATTCTTCTACTGTATGCATTTTGTACATGCCGTTGGACAGCACCAAGCCCTGTATCCCATGCTGTGACAATGGGTTCTGGTCGCTACCCCCAAAAGTCTGGGTCAGATTCCCCGATAGCCCTAGTGCCTCACAAGCGTCCTGGAAACGGCGTACAGCAGAGCTTTCTGTAGAGGTTTCATAGCTATGGATATGAATGGTATAGTCAAAGTTGCTTTTGGCTCCCTTGACTCTGCACTGCTGCTCCACCAGCGTAGCAATATCCTCCACTACAGACATTACCTTTTCGTGGTCATAGCCCCGCACCTCCCCCTGAATGGTGCAGCTGTCAGGCACGATGTTTATCATCCTGCCGCCATTTATCATACCCACATTGCAGGTAGTTTCCTCATCCAGATGCCCCTGAGGGATGCGGGTAAGTATCTGAGCCATAATAGCAATGGCATTGATGCCCTTTTCCGGCTCCATGCCGGAGTGAGCCGCCCTGCCCTGTACCTGTGCCCTAAAAGACACCAAGGAAGGTGCCCGCCGTGCCGCACTGCCTACAGGCCCAGTCAGATCAAGCACATAGGAATCCCTTGCCTGTACCTGGCTGAAATCAAAGAGAGAAGCTCCCTGGCAGTAGGTTTCCTCTGCCACTGAAATCAAAACCTCTATTGGTCTATGGGCCTTGCCTGAGGCTTTCGCCAGCCTTATGCCCTGAAGTATTTCCACCATACCGGCAAGACAATCAGCTCCCAGCACTGCCTTTCCAGCTGAGCGGATAGTGCCATCAGCTTCACAAATAGCCGACTTGCCCTTGGCTGGCTCCACTGTGTCCAAATGAGCAGAGAAAAGTATAGGAGGCAAGTCCAGCTCCCCTGGCAGATAGCCATAAATATTCCCTGCCTGCCCTACTGGGATTGTATCATCTGCCTGAGCCTGACACAACCCCTGCTCTACCGCCAGCTCCCCGGCATTATCCTCTTTCACCTGAAAGCCCAGCTCCACCAGCTTTTTCTTCACAGCCTTTGCCATATCCGCCTCACCCCAACTAGGGCTGTCTATGGCCACCAGCTCCAGGAACTCTTCTTGCAACTTAGCCTTGATGACCTTTTCATCTATTTCACGCATAATATCTGCTCCTAAAAACAAAAATCCAGCATAGCCCCATATAGAGCCACACTGGATATTATTATATACTATTAGAAAAATTTCTGCCACACTGTCATAATGGCATATACCACGCCAGAGGCAATCAAAGGGCCTACTGGAATGCCCCGGAAGAAGAATACACCAATCATGGTGCCGATAATCAAAGCCGTAGCCACCTCTGGCGATGCCTTCATATAATCTACGCCAAAATAGCCGAATATGGCCACAACAGCTCCTACAATCAATGCTACAATGCCCACCGGGCTCTTGAAACACTCAAAAATCGTCTCTATGGTAATCTTCCCTGTAGCAATAGGCACGAAGATAGCCGCCGTCAGAATTATGATGCCCAGACTCACGCCCTTATCTCCTAGGATATCAATAGCCTGGTTCAGCCCCAGCACCTTCAATATTATTACCGCTCCTGCAGCATAAGCCACCGAGAGATTGTGTCCCACAATGCCACATAGCATGATGGCAATCATAATGATGTATTCCTGTCCCAAATCATCAGCCTCCTTGATGTACATTTAGCTTGTACATTATACTACCACTTATGCCCAATGTAAAATGCTTTCCCGGTCATAGTAGCATATATCTCTACCAACATCCGAGGCAGCACATAAAAAAGCCCATATGACATATGCGTCATATAGGCTGATATAGTTTCTTAATTTTTGCCGCCGTAAAGCTTTATCCGCTCCTTATAGGTCAGGTGATTGCTGTCATAAGGCACCTCACCATATTTATCCCGCAGACGTACCCACAAATTTGTAGCCACGGACATATCCCGATGATTTTCCTGCAGGAGCCTTACCCCCCACTCATCAGCCTTTTTTTCCAGCACCTTGGACACTGCTGATAGATGCAATGCCTCCCAATAGGCGGCTACGGCCGTATCATCGACAGGATCTTTCGCCAGTTTTTTCCCAGCCTGACGAAGCTTAGACATGGCGAGGGTAGAGTATTTCAGTCCCTTGAGGGGATGCCCCAGCACCTGATGCCCCACCTCGTGGGCAAGGATTACCTCCAGTTCCCCATCAGTTAGCTCCTCCAAGGTGCCACGATTTACCACCAAGATATTTCCCGGCAGGGCATAGGCATTGAACTTCTCCTCATTTGCCACCAGTACAGTATATTCCTCCACCGGCAGCTGTGCCATCTGGCAAATAGCTGCCAGCACCTTCTGCACCCTGTCCTTTTCCGCCTGGGTAGCCTTATCTGCCCCCAGTTCCTGGGACATATATGCCAGTGCCTCAGCTCGTCCAGCTTCATCCATGGAAAAATATGCCAAAGCATTATCTGCCGCTCCTGCCTGGCATGGACTGCTAAAGCCCAGCCACAGCACCAGAAAATACCCCAGCACTGCCAAGACATTCCAGCCCCTGCCATGTCTTACAACTACGGTCATGACTTATCTATTGGCAAGACGATATATGGCCAGTGCATCCTCATAGCCCAATGGACGGAAGGTAGCAACCTTCTTGGTGCCATTGGAGGTGCACATATTGGCAAGATATTCCAGGGTTGCCTCATCCTGTATACCGATATCTGACTCGGAGAAGCAGGTTGGCAGTCCCAGCTCATTGCGGAAGAATTCCTCATTCATGCGGATACCGGCCCGGGCCTTTTCCTCCACGGTACCTGTGGTAACACCCCAAACCCTTTCAGCATACTGGGCAAA
>CAVFWX010000168.1:0-3911 GCA_963626225.1 Anaerotignum sp. | reverse complement strand
ATATGATGTACAAAAAGCTGGTATTGACCCCAATGCCAGCTTTTTATACACCATTACCGTAAAAAAGTAAAAAAATACCTGCACCTTCTCAGGCACAGGTATCTCTCTGCAATTACATAGCAGCTTCTTCTACTGCATAAACGCTAACCTGGCGGTTAAAACGTCCCTTGCGCTCGAAAGCAACACGGCCGGCGATCTTAGCATAGATGGTATCATCCTTGCCGATGCCTACACCATTGCCAGGATGGAAATGAGTTCCACGCTGACGAACAATGATGCTGCCTGCAGTTACAACTGTACCAGCCTGCTCCTTAACACCAAGGCGCTTTGCCTCACTGTCACGGCCGTTACGGGTGCTGGATACACCTTTCTTATGAGCAAACAGCTGTAAATCAAACTTAAACATCAGGGTTACACCTCCTGTACCACTGAAATACGAATTCCTTTAGGATCATACTCTTGGATGTCATAGAATCCAATGAGCATTGTCTCAAAAACTGCATCAGTTAATTCATCGGGAACGCCCTTGAGCCTTGCATACAAGTCACCACTCGCTACTCTATAGTCAACTTCGCGATGCAGGTGCTGTCCTACGCCCTTCAGTGCGGACTGTGCCAATGTGGATATCCCGGCACAGACTATATCGCTGCCATATTCTCCATGGTGTCCACGGACCTCATAGCCTGATATTCTCCCTTGGGAATTGCGATAAACCTTTATCTCAATCATTAAGCTTCGATCTTCTCGATAACAACCTTGGTAAATGGCTGACGATGACCCTGACGCTTACGATAGTTGGACTTAGCCTTGTACTTGAAGACCAGAATCTTCTTGTCCTTGCCCTGAGCCTCTACCTTTGCGGTAACCTTGGCACCTTCTACTACTGGCTTGCCAACAACAACCTCGCTGTCCTTTACTACGGTCAGAACCTGATCAAAGGTAACAACTTCGCCCTCAGCAGCCTCCAGCTTCTCAACAGTTACAACATCGCCCTCAGCAACCTTGTACTGCTTGCCACCAGTCTGAATAATTGCGTACATTCTTTTACACCTCCCTATAATGTTACTCGCCAATTACGGTACGGCATAGCCGTTTATGAACCTCGTTGTGCGGTTGGGGAAAGTGCACATCTAGTGCACTCACATTGATGTATTTTACCATCCCCCGCACTTTATGTCAATAGTTTTTATACGAAAATATACTTCAATACAAAGATTACTGCCAGCACATACACTACCGGGCTAATCTGCTTTTTGCCCACAGCACCGGTGCATACGTTGATGATTACATAGGAGATAACGCCCATGGAAATACCCTCAGAAATGGAATACATGAAAGGCATAGCAATAGTAGCGATATAGGCAGGAACTGCCTCGGTGAAATCATCAAAATCAATCCGCATGAGGCTGCTTACCATCAGGAAGCCTACCACGATAAGGGCAGGAGCGGTAGCAAAGGCAGGGATTGCCAGGAAAATAGGAGCCAGCAGTAGGCTAAGAGCAAAGAGGATGGCACTTACTACACCAGTAAGACCGGTACGTCCGCCAGCACCAACACCGGCAGAGCTCTCTACGAAGGTGGTAACAGTGGAAGTACCCAGTACAGCACCAGCAGTAGTAGCAATGGAGTCAGCCATCAGGGCACCCTTGATGTTTGGCAGACGGCCCTGCTCATCCAGCATATCAGCCTTGGAGGCTACGCCGATGAGGGTTCCCAGGGTATCAAAGAGGTCTACAAACATAAATGTGAGCATAATGGTCACAAAGTTCAAAGTAGCAATGGCACTAAAGTCCAGATGCATAAAGGTTGGTGCCAGGCTAGGAATGCTGATACCACGGCTGAAGTCAGGCATTACGGAGAACATGCCCAGCTCAGGATTTGGGATATACAGGCCGGTTTCCTCGCAGATCATGCCGGCAATCCAAGTAGCCAGAATACCCCAGAGAATGCCACCAGGAACCTTCTTGGCCATGAGCACAGCGGTAAGCATGGTGCCCATCAGAGCCAGCAGTGCACCGATACCCACGGTGCAGAAGGTGCCATCCTGCAAAGAAGCACGGAATGGGAACAGGCCTACCAAAGTAGGGCCGTCAACAACGATCTTGGCATTTACCAGACCGATAAAGGCGATGAACAGGCCGATACCGCTGGTAACGCCATACTTGAGAGCTGGCGGGATGCTGTTAAAAATAGCCTCCCGGACTTTGGTCAGGGAAAGAATAATGAAAATAATACCTTCAACAAAAACTGCAGCCAAAGCCACCTGCCAAGAATAACCCATCTGGCCTACAACGGTGTAGGCAAAGAATGCGTTCAGTCCCATGCCTGGAGCCAATACAAATGGATAGTTGGCAAGGCCAGCCATAATCAAAGTACCTACGCAGGCGCCAATGGCAGTAGCGGCGAATACAGCACCTGCATCCATGCCGGTTGTGCCCAAAATGCTAGGGTTTACGGCCAAGATGTAGGCCATGGTCATAAATGTGGTGATACCGGCGATAATCTCAGTACGGACGCTGGTACCATGTTCCTTTAGATGAAAAACCTTCTCTAAAGTCTCACTCATGTTTTAATCCTCCTCCATAGAAAAACAATACGCCGACTAGAGACAGCCGGCGAAATGGAATACTCAAATATATTACATTATTTGTGGATAAATTGCAATAGCAATTTCACTAAATCACGGACAAAAGGCCTTGACTTTATGCACATTGCATATGAAATTTATTCGCAAAAGAGCCATCCTCACGGACAGCTCCTTACAAGCCCTATATTATTCATGGTGCCGAAATCAATGCCAGTTCCTGTTCCGAATAACGTCCGGTAGCCTTGATAGCTGCCAAGGTGGTTATACCATCCTTAATGGCATCTCGCAGTGCTTCAAGCTTTCCTTCAAGCTTTCCTTCACGCTTTCCTTCACGTCTGCCTCGTGCTTCACCAATAGTTTCACCTTCAGCTTTTTTTTCCTCACCATAATTATACAGATAAATATCCATTACCTCTTCCTGATCAAACAATGTCAGCATGATATGTTCCACCTCCGCTGCTCTATTTTCCAGATATTCCTTCAATAGGTTCTTATCTCTACATATTCTAATGGTATTCTTTACAGCACTTATCTTCGGACCATGTTCCGCTATCTGCTGATTTAGGATATTGCAAAAATTAATATACTGGGTAATGATGTCGTCCTTGTCGCTCAAGTATATCATCTTGGCTGTGACATCTATGCAGCAGTCCTGCCCCGGGAAAAACAACTTTTGCAAGGATAGCTCATCGGGATGATTCCCTTTTGGCCCCGTATAAATCACATATATCTCTGGTTTGGGCATATCAACCAGCCTACTACCGTAGAGATTTGCCTTTTTCTCCACAAAATACCTCTGGTATGTTGTCACAAGATACATCCATGCACGTATAACAATATTGGGTGACCAGGTGCTTTGAGCCTCCACCAATATCATCAGCCTGTCCCTTGCTATAAATCCCAAATCATTATAGATGCCATTGGCAAAAATGCTTTGCAATGTGACTATTTCCAAATCCGACTCTGTGGCTGAAACATCCTCCGGATGTAGTGCCTGATACATCTTCAGCAGATACTTTGGCTCTGAAAACAAATCCCTAAAAACCGTATCCTTGATATTGTGCTTGAGCTTCATTTCGCTCTCTGCCATATCTATATCCATGCTCCCACCTCCCACCTTTATTTACTTTTATCTTATCACATAGAATGCTAAAAATCAACATTTATTTAGTATATGTTCTATTATAACTATGCTAAGATTTTCCATGATGCATTTCTGCAAAACCTATTAGGAATAGTTTCTGGGAACTTAACAATCATCCATAAATTAGTAATGGGGCGGGGGAACAACTCCCCGCCCCATCAGACAATGGTCTCTAATATC
>CAVFWX010000167.1:0-3957 GCA_963626225.1 Anaerotignum sp. | reverse complement strand
TTGCAATCATCCTCAACCTTTTTACAGTTCTTCAGCACCTCTGGCATAACTACCTTTGGATCCTGCCCTTCCTCGAACTCCACGATCATCTTCTGGGTCATAAAGTTTACTACAGCATTGGCAACACCGGCAGTTTTCTTGGTGGCATCCTCCATGAGATTTGCACAGTTGGCACAGTCTACCTCGATCTTATAGCTTCTCTTCATAATGAAATTCTCCTTTCACCATATAAGGATTTACCTAGGAACTAACCCTAGCTGCACCAAGGCTGTCCCAGTCCAATCCCCAAGTATTCTACATACATATTACTTTGATTAAACGGTTTAACAATTAAGCACTTGTTTAATTGTTCTGTGTGTAGTATAATCCTTACATAGATACATGTCAATAGCAAAAGAGAAATTTTCTCAAAAACTGTCCTCAGGCAGGAAACGTATGCGATAAAATATAGGGAGCGAAAATCTATGACCCACCAACTGCCACATAATCATCATGAAAACGAGAAAGCCTTTGACTTTCTCTGCACCAATGTAGAAAATATCGAGAATTTCCGCACTGTCTCCGAAACCTTCAAGCAACTAGGAGATCCTACCAGGCTTAGGATATTCTGGATCCTCTGCCACTGCGAGGAGTGTGTACAGAATATTGCTGCCATTATGGATATGTCCAGCCCGGCTGTATCCCACCACCTCCGATCCCTCCGCTCTAGCGGCCTTATTGTCACCCGTCGGGAGGGCAAAGAGGTATACTACCGGGCTGCAGATACCCAACAGACACAGCTACTACACCACATGATGGAGCAGGTTATGAAAATCACCTGCCAGTTTTAGACAAATTGATTTCAGTTATACAAAACGGCCATCAGGCTTACCGCCTTAATTCCCCACGCCAAAGATTGCATCCAGTGCCTTGGCGATTTCCTCTATGCTGATTGGCTTGCTGATATGGCCGTTCATGCCAGATTCGTAGGATTTTCTCTTGTCCTCGTCAAATGCATTGGCTGTCATGGCTATGATAGGGATATTGGCCTTCCGGTTATTTTTCAAAGTACGAATCTCCCTAGTTGCCGTATAGCCGTCCATTTTAGGCATCTGCACATCCATAAAGATCAGGTCATATCTATCCTCCGGTGCCAGATTCATTATATTGACAGCCTCAATGCCGTCCTCCGCCCAGTCAATCTCCATGCCGGTTTCCTGCAGGAGGGCTGTGGCAATCTCACGATTCAGTTCATTGTCCTCCACCAGCAAAATTCTCTTGCCCCGGTAATCATAGCCCTCCTTCTGCTTTTCCACATCCCCAGCTTCCGACTTTGACATCGGCTTCGTCAGTACCTTCCGCAATTCAGACATGAAAATAGGTTTGGCCACAAATGCCGTTACACCGGCCTCCCTGGCTTCCTGCTCATAATCCGACCAATCGTAGGCCGTCAGCACAATAATCGGCACATCATCACTGATTACCTTCCGAATCCGACGGACAGCTTCAATGCCATTCATATCCGGCATTAGGTAGTCCACAATATATACCTTGTATTCATCCTGAAATTCTGCCGCATCCTGTGCCCGAAGAACAGCTTCCTTGCCGGAGGCTGTCCAGTCAGGCCGCATATCAATATTGCGAAGCATCTTGCATACGCTCCGGCAGGTATTGATATCATCGTCGATAACCAAAGCACGTGCCCCTTTCAGTTCTGGAATTGGCTCGTATCTAACCTGATGGGCTACCAGCTTGACCTCTAATGTAACCGTAAATAATGTACCCTTGCCCTCCTGACTTTCGACGGCAATCTTGCCGCCCATCATTTCTACGATATTCTTCGTAATAGCCATGCCCAGGCCGGTTCCCTGAATTCCACTTACTGTAGATGATCGTTCTCTGGCAAAGGTATCAAATACATGACCCAAAAATTCCTCCGACATGCCAATGCCCGTATCCTTGATGGTAAATTCATAGGTGGTGTATTCTTTCCGAGAACACGGCCTTTCAGACAAGCGAATGATTATATTGCCACCTACAGGAGTGAATTTGATGGCATTGCTGATAATATTCAGCAGGATCTGGTTCAGTCGCAACTTGTCAATGATGATATCCTCATTTTGCACGTCCTGGGTATCAATATATAGATTTTGCTGTTTTGCCGCTACCAATCCCTGTATCATGCTCCGCAGGTCATGCAAAAGATCCGGCATGTGCACCGGCTTTTCATCCAGCTTGACACTGCCGCTCTCAATACGGCTCATGTCAAGAATATCGTTTATCAGGCTCAGCAAATGGGTACTGGAAGTGCTGATTTTGGCCAGATAATCCTGTACCTGTTCCACATTGTCTATATGAGTCTGAGCCAGAGCCGTGAAGCCAATAATGGCATTCATAGGTGTCCGAATATCATGGGACATACTGTTTAGGAAGGTAGTCTTGGCACGGCTGGACTGCTCCGCTGCAGCCAAAGCCAGGGAAAGCTGCTCCTGAAGTTTTTTCTCACTTTTTACAATAGCATCAATAGGGCGATATGCCAGCATTACCTTGTAGTTTGACTCCTCCCTGGACACAGGAATCACACGCATCTCAAAATATTCTATGCCTTCCCTGTCTGGAATGGTCCTATGCCTGGTAATGAGGCTGTCATGCTGCTCAAAATACGCCATCAGCCGCTCACCATCAAATTCATCCAAAAAATCAGGGGCAGAGTCCTGAACCAAAATATGCTCATAGGTATACTGAATCCACTTGGAAAAGGATTCCATATGCTCCCTGTTGTTGTATGAATGAGAGGACAGCTTCATTTTTACTGGAGTTATGGTATCATTTATCAGATCGCATTCAAAGACAGCCGTATAGTCCACAGACAAGGCATCCATCATTTTTCTGTGCTTCTTTTCTTTCTGCAGTGCCTCCCTGAGCTTGGCGTCCATCTCATGCTTTTCATCCATCAGCAGCACAATGCCATTGGCACATATAGGCGTGCCATCTGCCCTGCGGCTGAAATGTGCCGTATCTCGAAACCAGTGATAGTTTCCCTGCCTGTCACGCATACGGTATTCGATATCGTAATTGGTCATTCCGGAATAATCATCTTGGGCCTTTGCATACTCCACATCCACATATTCCTGATCATCTGGATGAATCTTGTCAAACCAGGCTTCCCATGTATCTGGCATCTCCACCACCGATTCAAAGCCCAATATTTTCCGGAAGGCATTTGACCATATGCACTGTGCCATAGTGCCCTTTTTATCGTATTCTATGCACCACAGGCCAGAGGTAACGGCAGAATGCAAGATATTCGTGGCATTATTGTCCTGGCTTAAACCCTTTTTGTATTCCACGCCTTCATCTACATAAAGCCACAGGGAAAGGTTCCTTTCCTCTTCTCGGTCTGAATACATGCCAATCTGAAGCTTCACCAATGTGCCGTCGGTCTTGCGGTAGGACAGCTCTAGCTTTTCCCCTGACCAAAGGCTATTATACAAACTATCATAATCCAACACCTGCCCGATAACTGAGCGGTCCTCTTTTACGACAAACTGCTCCCTATATATCTTCAAAGCCTCGGAATAACAGCCATTTTTCTTCTTTAAGATTTTACGGAAATACCCTGGCCCTACAATATCCCGAAAGGAATCAGTTTCCTTATCCAATATATATACACCCAGATATTTAGGCGCAATCATCCGCAAAAACTGCTCCGCATCCCGCTTTGCCTGCAAAATCCCTCTTAGGACATGTGCATCCGGATTCTTCCCTGCCTGCTCCAAACTACTTAGAGCATTTCCCTCCAGCATAGTCTCTTCTGCCATTTCTCTTTACCCTTCCTGTATTCATCATCAACATCGCCATATAAAAAAGTTCCGGACGCAAAAGTGCCGGAACTCTCTCAAATCCATCCTACTTTTATCCTACTTTCATCATACTAGCATAAAACATTTGACTTTTCAATATTTTTATGCTAGTAGT
>CAVFWX010000166.1:0-3961 GCA_963626225.1 Anaerotignum sp. | reverse complement strand
ATTAAATTATCTAAATTCAAGTGAAAGGCGAGGATATATGAACAAAAAATTAATGATTGTTTTCTTAGGAATTTTGGCGGCTATGGCTCCTTTGGCTACGGATATGTACCTGCCGTCACTGCCGGAAATCCAGGCAGATTTTGGCAGCAGCACATCTGTCATTCAGATGACCTTGACCATGACCATGCTGGGCATGGCTATCGGTCAGATTTTGGCAGGGCCTATTAGCGATATGAAGGGCCGCAAGGGGCCGCTTTTGGCAGGCATGGTGATCTTTGCGGGGGCATCCCTCATATGTGCATTGGTAAATAATATTTATATCTTCTTGGCAGCTCGTTTAATACAGGGGTTGGCCGGTGCCTGCGGCATCGTGGTGGCCAGGGCTATTGCCAGAGATGTGTGTCAGGGAGCTGAGTTGACCACCTTTTATGCCATCTTGATGATGATAAATGGACTGGCTCCTATTATGGCACCGGTTATTGGTGGGCAGCTGCTGCTCTTTGGCAGCTGGCATCTGGTTTTCGTGGCACTGACGGCGGTGGGCATTATTATGGCCCTTGCCACCTTGCTATATAAGGAAACCCTGCCGGTGTCCAGCCGTATTAAGAGCATTGGTGACACTCTGCGGGTAATGCCGATGCTGCTGCGGGATAGATATTTTATGGGGCATTGCCTGCTTCAGAGTTTCATCTATATGTCATTTTTCTGCTATATTGGCAGCTCCTCATTTATCTTTCAGGGTATATTTGAGGTAACTGCTCAGCAGTATAGCTATATCTTTGGTGGCATAGGCATTGGCTTGCTGGTTATGGGCACAATTCCTGCCAAGCTGGCGGGCAAGATATCAGAAAACAAGATGCTGTGTTATTCTATCGCAATACAGCTGGTCAGCAGCATTTTGCTCTTTGTGGCATTTATGACCGTAAACAGCTTCTATGTGGTATTGGTATTGCTGGCACTTTGCGTAATGCCATTGTCCGTGCTGGCTACTGTAAGCTTTTCCATGGCATTGAACCGCCAGGGAAATAATGCAGGCAGTGCCTCTGCTCTGCTGGGATTCTTTTCCATGTTCCTGGGAGCATTGATTATGCCGGTGGCAGGATATTTTGGTACAGATACCGGCGTGCCCATGTCTACTATTATGATGATTGGCTTCGCTGTGGGGATGTATTTCTACTGGACCATGGTACGGCCGGAGCATGATGACTAAGGCCAATGGACACTTATCCACATAAAGGGTGTGTATAACCCTGTGGATTTGTGGATAACTTTATAATATATGTAGATAATTCACATAAATATGTGAATGCATTAACAAGGGTTGTTGAAAATGGAGGTATTGTAATGAGTTTCAAGGAGATTGCACCAGAGGAATTTAATGAAAGCGTATTCAAGGTAATCGGCAAGGATTGGCTGCTGCTGGCAAGTACCGTAAATGGCAAGACCAATGCCATGACTGCTTCCTGGGGCGGCATGGGCATTATGTGGGGCAAGCCTGTAGCCTATGTATTTATCCGTCCTCAGCGCTACACCAAGGAGTTTGTGGACAATTCCCAGGGCATGACTATTTCTGTCTTTGGGGAGGACAAGCGGAAGATGATGAGCTACTTTGGTACTGTTTCCGGCAGGGATGAGGACAAGATTGCCAAGTCCGGCCTTACCAAGGTGGAGGATAATGGCCAGGTTTATTTTGAGGAGGCCAGGGTTGCCATGGTTTGCCGCAAGCTCTATGCTCAGGAGCTGAAGCAGGAATGCTTTGTGGATAAGGAAAGCGATGCCAAGTGGTACCCAAATGCAGACTACCACACCATGTATGTTATGGAGATTGAGAAGTTGCTGGTTAAGGAGTAATGGGCTATGTATGAATCTGTACGCAGCCTTTTGGAGCTGGTAAAGGAATCCGTATCTCCCTGGCATACTGTGGAGGCGGTCCGCAACAGGCTGGCTAGGCAAGGCTTTCAGCAGCTGGAGCTAGGTGCACCATGGAATCTGGAAAAGGGTAGCAGCTACTATGTGGAGGCTTATGGCTCCACCATTATTGCCTTTACTGTAGGGCAGGAGAATTTCCTAGGGAAAAATGCTCTGCGGATTTCTGCCTCCCATACGGATTTTCCGGGGCTTAGGATAAAGCCTTCTCCAGAGGTGTTGAAAAATGGCTATGGAGTGCTGAATATAGAGGGTTATGGTGGGCTTATCCTGTCTAGCTGGCAGGATCGTCCTCTTTCCATTGCCGGCAAGGTAGCATTGAAGGGACAAAATCCCTTTGAGCCAGAAATAAAGCTGGTGGATTTCGGTAGACCGCTTTTGACCATCCCTGAGCTGGCCATCCACATGAACCGGAAGGTCAATGAGGGGGTGGCTATCAGCAAGCAGAAGGAAATGCTGCCCCTAATGGCGGTGTTGGGACAGGAAGGTGACAAGGGCTTCTTCATGTCCTGGCTGGCAAGGGAGCTGGGCTGCAGCCAGGAGGATATTCTTTCCTATGAGCTGAATCTCTATCCTTATGAGGGAGGCTGTCAGCTGGGATTGGCAGGAGAGCTTATCTCTGCTCCAAGGCTGGACAATATTACCTCTGTGGAGGCTTGTCTACAGGGCATTGTGGCTGCTGCCAATGGTGAAAAGCAGGAGGGCATCTGTGTGGCGGCCTTCTTTGACAATGAGGAAATAGGCAGCCGGACCAAGCAGGGAGCAGGCTCTGGGATTTTGCTGGAAGTATTGGAGCGTATCTACTGTGGCCTGGGCTATGGCAGGGAGGATATGTGGCAGGCCGTCAGCAACGGCTTTATGCTTTCTGTTGACGTGGCACACGGCATACACCCTAATTATCCAGAAAAGTACGATATTACCACCAAGCCTATGCTCAATGGTGGCGTGGTGCTAAAGCAGGCTGCTTCCCAGTCCTATGCCGGAGATGCTGAGGCGGTGGCTGTGGTATCGGCTATTTGCCAGCAGGCAGGAATTGGCTGCCAGAGGTTTGTAAACCATTCAGATCAGGCTGGTGGTTCCACTCTTGGTTCTATTGCTTCGGCACTGGTGCCAATGCGTACCATGGATATAGGGGTGCCTATACTTGCCATGCACTCCGCTAGGGAGACCATGGGAGCAGGAGATCAGGAGGCACTGAATAAGCTGCTAAGAGAGTTTTATACTATATAGTTAAAAAAGAAATGCAGGGAGTGTACCTACATTGAGCAATGACTGGCTCAGGGGGTAATGCCCTGTATTTTTTATCTCAATGCTGAAAAGCCTCAAAACTTCTAAAGTCAGATTGTGGGAGGATATATGCTCTAAATATGTATATATATTTAATGAGTATATTTTGAGTATATTTTTCTTGATTCAGCGGGTGAATTCGGAGTAATAGCATATCGAATGGGTTTTGTATACAAAAAGCAAGGTAAGTTGTGCCAAAACATCAGACAATTCTTATAATATATGGTAAAGTCTTGAATATAATCAAGGATATGCATGGTAATGTTTTGGTAAAATTTGTAAAAAAATCCCAAAAAACTATTGACATACTAGAGGGGATATAGTAATATATACACATCGACAGGGACATAGCACAGAGCTAAAGACAGAATCGGTTAGTCAGAGGCTCGACACCCCTCGCTATGAAACTTCGATATACCCCTTTTACGCGACATTCCCCTGTGTCGCAAACCCCTCTCTTTTAATAGATACTTCTTCTTTTACCTAAAAGAGGAAAAAGGCTGTGAAAACGTCGCCTATCGTTTTTACAGTTTTTTTCTGTATACGGACAAATATCATATAAAAAACTCCCTATCGGCACCTAAGCTGGCAGGGAGTTTTGTTTTACAGGGTATTTATTGATAAGTAGCACGTAAAAACGCTGGAAGATGTACCCTAAGGAGACCCTTTATCGACCTTGGTGCTTAGCGATTCACGAGCCATGATTTATGCCGGTAGGACATAAATCATGCCCCTCGTGAGAGCTTAG
>CAVFWX010000165.1:0-3994 GCA_963626225.1 Anaerotignum sp. | reverse complement strand
TGTACGAGTCCGGCTCCTACTTCCCAGGCATTGGCGAGTTCATCGTCAGCGCAGGTCTTGTTTCCTTGGGTATTTTGATTTACTGCTTCCTGGTTGAGAACTTCAATATCATCGGCAATGCCCGTGCAATGCAGGTGAAGATCGACAAGGACAAGGATATCAAGAACCTTATCTGGGCTTTGCTCCGTACCAAGAGACATTAAAATATTTCAGCCTGTTGGCTGTATGCAAAACAAACCCCTGGGGAGACCTGGGGGTTTTATTTATGAAGAAAATGATTGAGAACATTTTCTTTGAATAATTTTGGTGCTATAATGAAATTGATTTTTAATATAGATGGGGTAATAATGGAGGCTGTGGGGGAGCCGTGTGGAAATGAAGGTGATATAATGACAGAGCAGGAATTTGCTCAAGCTGTGGCAGATGCAGGTGGTCGGGCCTATGTGGTAGGCGGCTGGGTGCGGGACACCCTGCGGGGCCAGGAGGCCCATGACAAGGATTATGTGGTAACAGGCTTTTCACGGGAAAGCTTCGGCAAGGCATTTCCAGAAGCCAAGCTGGTGGGACAGGCCTTTCCAGTATTTTTGCTGAAGATAGAAGAAAGCCACTGCGAGGTGGCATTGGCTAGGCAGGAACAAAAGCAAGGCAGTGGATATCGGGGATTTGTGGTAGAAGCAGGTGCGGATATTACCATAGAGGAGGATCTCTATCGTCGGGATCTTACTGTCAACAGCATGGCCATGGATATTTTGACAGGAGAAATCATTGACCCATACAACGGCCGGGAGGACTTGAAGGAAGGCATCCTTAGACAGGTATCGGAGCACTTTGGGGAGGATCCGGTACGGGCACTCAGGGCAGCCAGGTTTTCCGCCAGGCTGGGATATTTACCGGCACCTCAGCTGATTGCCGCCATGAGGCAGTGCCGGGAGGAGCTGAAGCAGGAGCCAGCAGAGCGAATCCTAGGGGAACTCCACAGGGCATTGGAAACATCCAAGCCAGCAGCCTTCTTCCAGATGTTGAAGGTGGCAGGGCTTTTGGATGTGGTTTTCCCGGAAATTTACGATTTAATCGGCAAAAGCCAGCCAGAAGCCTATCATCCTGAGGGAGATGCCTTTGAGCACAGTATGCTGATGCTGTCCAGGGTGGCAGAGCGGACTACCAGCGTTGTGGCAAGGTTCTGTGCCTTGTGCCATGATCTAGGGAAGGGAGCCACCCCGGAGGAAATGTTGCCTCATCACTATGGCCACGAACAGCGGGGCATAGAGGTGTTGCAACAATGGAACCGCCACATGACCTTGCCAAATATCTGGCTTCGGGCTGCCAAGTTTGTCATTAGCCAGCATATGCGGGCACCAAGGCTTAGCAAGCCAGGGAAAATCTGTGATTTGCTATTGGCCATGGATGCGGTATCTAGAGATTTACCTGTAGAGGACTTCAAGTACATCATAGATGCAGACCACCACGGCCTGCCAGACTATATGGCCCACGCCCAGGAAGGCATCGACCTCCTCAAATCCATCTCCGGCAAAGATGCACCAAAAACTCTAACCGGCAGAAAAATAGGAGAATGGGTCTACGAGCGGCAGCAAATGTTATGCAGACAGTGGTTGTGTGAATTGAGGAACGAAGTATGAGTACGGTAAGTGGAACGGTGAGAGGTACGGCATGTGCCTGAAGCAGGTATTCTTCGAGCCTCGGCACTTAGCGATTCAGAAATCAATGTGAGCTTTCGTTAGAAAGTGAACATTTCATTTCTGAGAGCTTAGTGTCCGCTAGGCGAGAAAAATAGCGAGAGCGTGCCTGCAAGGGCACATGCCGTACCTCTCACCTTTAGTAGTATCGCATATAAAACGCTGGACGGTTGTATCCTAAGGACGAGCGAGTCGACGTGGGTACACCTTCAGCGTTTTCTACTTTATTCTGTAAAATAAGATAGAAAATTTGTTAGAAATTTGCTATACTAAAAGCAGTAAATCCATTGTATCTAAGGAGGAAGCTATTATGGCAATATATCCATTCAAAGGTCAAAAGCCTCAGCTGGCAGAAGATGTTTTTGTAGCACCTAGTGCCTCTGTAGTAGGCAAGGTAAAGATCGGTGCAGGCTCCAGCATATGGTTTGGTGCAGCTATCCGTGGTGATGTAAACAATGTAGAAATCGGAGAGCACACCAATGTCCAGGACAATGCCACCATTCACACCATGAGTGATGCACCAACCATCATTGGCAACCATGTTACCATCGGCCACAATGCAGTGGTTCACTGCGGCAAGGTAGGCAACAACTGTCTCATCGGCATGGGCAGCGTCCTTATCGGCTATTCCGAAATCGGTGATGACTGTGTAATTGGTGCAAACACCTTTATTGCCCAGCACAAGAAGATTCCTGATCGTTCCTTGGTATACGGCAACCCTGCCAAGATCATCCGGGAGCTGCGGGACGATGAGCTGGAAGCCTTGAGAGCCTCCAACGATGATTATTTCCGTCTGGGACAGATATATGCCCAGGAATATGCAGAACTGGAAAACAAATAAAATTTGTCAAATGAATTTCTGCAAAAGCAGGATTCTGGACACAAATGTAGAAGTATACAGCATAGGAAGAAAAGAAGAAGCGAGGTTTTGGAAAAATGGAAAATACTTTGGTGCTGATCAAGCCGGATGCCGTTAGGGCAAAGCACATTGGAGACATTATCAAGATCTACGAGGAAAAGGGCCTGAAGATCCTGGCTATGAAGATGCTGAAAATGGACGAGAAGCTGGCATCCAAGCACTATGAGGAGCATATTGGCAGGGATTACTACGATGATCTCATGGGCTTTATGACCTCCGGACCGATTATTGCCATGGTTCTCCAGGGGGAAGGGGCTATAGCCAATGTCCGTGCCATCAACGGCAAGACCAATCCTGACCTGGCAGCAGAGGGTACCATCCGCAAGCTCTATGCCGCCAGTGGCAGCCGCAATGCAGTACATGCCTCTGATTCACCAGAAAATGCCAAGAGAGAGATATCAATCTTCTTCAATGCTTCCGAGATAATGGAATAGTATGAGGGGTGTCCGGCTAGGCTTGGACATCTGCGTGAAGGGGGAAGAACAATGAGTGTTTACACTACTAGAGGCGATAAGGGCATGACCGACCTGTTTACAGGTCAGAGAATAGCCAAGAACTCCTGGCGTGTAAAGGCCTATGGTGCTTTGGACGAGTTTGGCTCCACGCTGGGCCTGGCTCGTGCTTTCTGCACCAACGAAGAGGTGAAGAACAGCATATACAAGATCCAGAAACTCAATGGCCTGTTGATGGCTGATTTTGCCAGCATCAACAATTATGAGCCTCAGATTACCCATGAGCATGTTGTCTATCTGGAGAAGATGATGGACAAGATCGAGGCCAAGCTTCATCCGCTGACAGGCTTTTTGATTCCTGGGGAAACCCAGGGAGGTGCTTTTTTGGATCAGGCCAGGACGGTAGCAAGGCGTGCTGAGCGTGTCATGTGGGATTTGGCCAAGAACGAGGTTGTGCCGGATGAGGACCGTATCTTCTTGAACCGTCTTTCCGACTTCTGCTTTATGCTCATGAGATTGGAAGAAAACAGATAAATAATTGTTTCAGGTGTCGAGGGGGCATCTGGCAACAATCCTGCAAAGATGCATGTGGTGAAAATTTTTCAAGGCATGCATCTTTTTTATTGTCTGGATAGGAATGCAACAAACGGTTAGAGGCATGGCAGTGCCCTTGCAGGCACGCTCTCGCTATTTTTTGAGCCTAGCGGACACTAAGCTCTCAGAAATGAAATGTTCACTTTCTACCGAAAGTTCACATTGATTTCTGAATCGCTAAGTGCCGAGGCTCAAAGAATACCTGCTTCAGGCACATACCATACCTCTCACCTGCCTGTATCTCGTACCTAATTCATAGCATAGCTATAAGGGGAATACTGGTATAATTTCCAGCTTTTTTATCTCAGCTAGCAGGATTTTGCACATTTATATAG
>CAVFWX010000164.1:0-4029 GCA_963626225.1 Anaerotignum sp. | reverse complement strand
GTCTCGTCCAGCTGTACGAAATAGGACTGTGGATGAGCACATACAGGGCAAACCTGTGGAGCAGCCTCGCCGGTGCATACATAGCCACAGTTGGAGCACTGCCAGATGATGGTCTCGCTTGCCTTGAATACCTTCTCCTCCTCAACATTGGCCAGGAGGATCTTGTAACGCTGCTCATGCTCCTTCTCAATGGCACCAACAGCCTCAAAGAGCTTGGCAATCTTCTCAAAGCCTTCCTCACGGGCAACCTTGGCAAACTCAGGGTACATGGAAGTCCACTCATCGTTCTCGCCCTCAGCAGCAGCCTTCAGGTTCTCCTCAGTAGTGCCTACGCCATCATGGATGAGCTTGTACCAGATCTTGGCATGCTCCTTCTCATTCTTGGCAGTCTCCTGGAAGATGTTCTGAATCTGCACATAGCCGTCCTTCTTGGCCTGGGATGCAAAATACTGATACTTGGTATGAGCCTGGGACTCACCAGCAAATGCAGCCATGAGGTTTTCCAAAGTCTTAGTACCCTTCAAATCCATAAAAAATTCCTCCCTTTTCTTACAAGGCTCCTCCTAATGCTCATGGAGAAGTCCTAAATACAATACACACAAAGGCATAATCCTCTAAATTAAGAGTTTAACGGGCAGTTATGCCAGCTTCCCTTTGACTAATGGATAATAATTATCCGTTACGTATAGTGTACCATTTATTTGCAAAATGTCAAGAAAAAACTCCCAGCCCTAGCCAGGAGTTTTGTAGCTTACATATTCTTTACTGGAATCGGGCCTCTGGAAAGGGCAATGGCACCAGTTCTGGCAATCTCAATAATCTGGAACTCTGCCAGCATCTCGCAAATGGCATCAATCTTGCTACGGGAGCCGGTAAGCTCGATGACCACATTCTCTGGGCTTACATCTACGATTTTGCCCCGGAAAATATCTACAATATTGCGGATATCGGACAGGGTGTCCTTGTCAGCCTTTACCTTCAGCAGTACCAGCTCACGAACAATGGAATCCACCTCGCCCAGGTTTACAATCTTGATAACATCAATCAGCTTGCCCAGCTGGTTTACCACCTGGTCCAGCTCACGATTGTCCTCTACGGAAACCTCGATATTGATGCGGGTAACATCCTGCTCCTCAGTATAACCAGCAGAAATGCTCTCTATGTTAAAGGCACGGCGGCTGATAAGGCCGGATACATGGGTCAATACCCCAGGCTTGTTGTCTACCAGCACAGCTAAAATATATTTTTTCATTCCTTTTCTCCTCCCAAAACCATATCACTGAGGCTGGCTCCTGGAGCAACCATTGGCAGTACATCCTCATTGGCTGGCAGCATTACATCAATCAACATAGGTCCCTCAGCGTTCAGAGCTGCCTTCAAGCCGCTTTCCAGCTCCTCAGGCTTGTCGATACGGCAGGCCTTCATACCCATGGCTTCAGCCAGTTTTACAAAGTCCGTCTTGCCTCCCAGCAATGTCTGGGAATAACGCTGGCCGTAGAACATTCTCTGCCACTGGGTAACCATGCCCAGCACCTTGTTGTGGAGCAGAACTACCTTTACGTCAATATTGTTGTCGGCAGCAGTGGACATTTCCTGACAATTCATCATAATGCTGCCATCACCGGTAAAGAGCACAACCTTCTTACTTGGCTGTCCCAGCTTGGCTCCCAAAGCAGCAGGCAGGCCATAGCCCATGGTGCCCAGGCCGCCGGAGGTCAGGAACTGACGAGGCTTGCGGCTGTTGAAGAACTGAGCAGCCCACATCTGATGCTGTCCCACATCAGTAACCACGATGGTATCATCATCCACCAGCTTGCTGACAGTCTCTATAAGGCACTGTGGCATGATGTACTTGTTATGCTTCTTGTAGTCAAATGGATATTTCTCATTCAAATCAATGATATAACTGCTCCACTCGTGGAACTTCAGAGGATAATCCTCCTGGGAGGCCTGGAGCATATGGGCAAAGATTGGCAGGGACCAACGGAGATCTCCTACTACAGGGTACTCAGCCACTACATTTTTATTGATTTCTGCCTTGTCCACATCAAAATGGGCAATCTTGGCATTAGGAGCAAAGGAAGCTACCTTGCCAATAACACGGTCATCAAAACGGACACCGATACCGATGAGCAAATCACTTTCCTGTACAGCCATATTGGCAGCATAGGATCCATGCATGCCCACCATGCCCAGGAATCCCTTCTGGGTAGATGGAATGCAGCCCAGACCCATGAGGGAACTTACTACTGGAATATGGGTGGTCTCAACGATCTGACGGAAAAGTTCCGCCTCATTAGACAGGGTCATGCCACCGCCAATGAAGAATACAGGCTTCTTGGCAGCCTTCAGTGCTTCCACCACAACCTCCACCTGATGCTCATCTCCAGAGAACTCTCCGGAATAGCCAGGCAGATGCACCTGCTCAGGATATTCATAGTCCAACTGGGCTGTGAAAACATCCTTGGCAATATCAATGACAACAGGGCCAGGACGGCCGGTAGAAGCAATAAAGAATGCCTCCTTGATAACCCGTGGCAGATCCTCCACCCGCTTTACCAGATAGTTGTGCTTAGTAATAGGAGTGGTAATACCTACTATATCCGCCTCTTGGAAGGAATCCTTGCCGATAAATGGATTGCCTACCTGACCGGTAAAGCAAACCATTGGAATGGAATCCATATTGGCAGTAGCAATACCGGTAATGAGATTGGTGGCACCTGGACCAGAGGTTGCAAAGCACACACCCACCTTGCCAGTAGCACGGGCATAGCCATCAGCTCCATGAACAGCCCCCTGCTCATGGCGAGTCAGTATATGAGGGTACTTTACCTTGTACAGTGCATCGTAAAGATCCAGCACTGCACCTCCAGGATAACCAAATATTACTTCAACCTTTTCTCGTCTCAGGCTCTCCAAAATAGCCTGTGCTCCATTCATCAGCAAGAAAATTCCTCCCCTTTAATCCTGTGACTCCATCCTATACGCTAAAGTCCCAGGAATATATCCATACATATTTTGCAATACACAGCAATGTACATTAAGTTGTCTTTTCATTATACCTAATATAGGCACGCATTTCAATACAAAAGCTATTTTTAGGTGTAACATGTTATAGTCATGTACTTTGATAGTGTCTCTTTATTTTTGTATAGTGGAATTCGGGGCGATGTTATCATTTTTGTGCATCTCAAAAAGACGATAGTTTATTTTGTGTTAATAATTTAGCCAGCCCCTTGAAATTAATTCAAAACAATGCTAGAATAATATTGCTGTGAAAGTACAGCACTGATTTGCGGGCGTAGTTCATTGGTAGAACGTCAGCTTCCCAAGCTAAAGAGGGGGGTTCGATTCCCCTCGCCCGCTCCATAGAAAAATATTGCTCCGGCTACGCCGGAGCTTTTTTGTTGTTTGATAACACCTATCCGTTATTTTATTACTAAATTATGTATTTGCATTGTATTTGCAACATGCTATAATATTAATAAAGGAGTTGATATTTATGAAGGCTGATACTATTACTATGCGAGTTAACCCTGAGCTTAAACGCCAGGCAGAAATTCTATGCAACGATATGGGATTTACCCTATCCACCGCCTATACTATGCTTTTGAAGGCTATAGTCCGCACACGAAGCCTTCCTTTTGCCTTATCCGCTTCTGACCCGTTTTATTCAGAAACAAATATGGCCCACCTTCGCCGCGGCATAGAGGCTCTTAACGCAGGCCACGGCCAGGAGCACGAACTTATCGAGGTAGACTGATGCACAAAATATGGTTTGATGAAGCGTGGGATGATTACCTTTATTGGCAACTACAAGACAAAAAGACCCTCAAACGCATAAATAATCTTCTAAAAGATACCGAACGCAATCCTTTTGCCGGCATCGGCAAACCTGAACCTCTAAAGGGTGAGTTATCTGGTTTTTGGAGTCGGCGTATTGATGATGCCAATCGCCTGGTATATCGCATCAATGACGATTCCCTAGAAATCCTGTCCTGCCGCGGCCATTACGACGACAAATGAGTC
>CAVFWX010000163.1:0-4105 GCA_963626225.1 Anaerotignum sp. | reverse complement strand
CCAGAGGTAGATATCATCGTCTCCGACGGACAGCTGCCGCAAGACTTCCTCTCCCTCTGCCAAGAAGAAGGAGTCAAGGTTCTGTAATATCCCTCGTCGAGCTAGTAGTCAATATAATGCCAGCGGCTGACGAGGCATGGCATGTACCATGCACAGGCCTTAAATGAACCTCGGCACTTAGCGATTCAGAAATCAATGAGAGCTTCCGGTAGGAAGCGAACATTTCATTTCTGAGAGCTTAGTGTCCGCTAGGTGAATTTAGAGCGAGAGCGTGCCTGAAATGGTACTGCCATGGCGAAGGCTCCGCTGGACTGGGAATTATCATGCTGTACGTATCCACGCAGGTGGGGTATATATTACACTGTATGCCTGCGAGGGCACTACCATGACTAATAACCTACATGCAATAGTGGTTGCCCATATCCACGCAGGCAGGGTCGGTTTACACAACAACAATATTTCTTCTAGTTCTTCCTAATCACACGACAAAATATTTAGGAGGAGCCTCCCATGAAAAACAATATTCAAAAATTCGGCAAGTTCCTTTCCTCTATGGTCATGCCAAATATCGGTGCCTTGATTGCCTTTGGCTTCCTGGCCGCCCTTTTTATCGACACAGGCTGGATGCCAAACAAGGCTCTTAGCTCTTTGGTTGGCCCTATGCTGACCTACCTTATTCCTGTGCTCATAGCCTCCACCGGCGGTTATCTGGTAGCAGGAGAAAGAGGCCGGGTTATCGGTGCCATTGCCGTTATTGGTGCCATCCTCAGTGACCTGAGCATTACCATGCTTATGGGTGCCATGATTATGGGCCCACTGGCAGGCCTGGTTATCAAGACCTTTGACAAGGCCATGGAAAACCGCATGCCAGCTGGCTTTGAGATGCTGATAAACAATTTCTCCATCGGTATCCTAGGCATGATTATGGCCATTATTGGCTATCTGGTAGTTGGCCCTATTATGGCCGCTATCCTGGCTATCCTCTCCGTTGCTGTTGACACTTTGGTACAGAACAATTTGCTGCCTCTTATCGCTATCTTCATCGAGCCAGCCAAGGTACTGTTCCTGAACAACGCTATCAACCACGGTATCTTTACTCCATTGGCTACCGCCCAGGTGCTGGAGCATGGCAAGTCCATCCTCTTCATGCTGGAGGCCAACCCAGGTCCAGGTCTTGGCGTGCTGCTGGCCTATATGCTTTTCTGCAAGGACAAAACCACCAAGGATTCCGCTCCTAGTGCTATCATTATCCACCTCTTCGGCGGTATTCACGAAATCTATTTCCCTTATGTACTCATGAACCCTATGGTTATTATTGCTCCAATTGTGGGTAATATCGCCGCTATTCTCTGGTTTACCATAACTGGTGCTGGTCTTGCCGGCCCTGCATCCCCTGGCTCCATTATCGCCTTTATGATGATGGCTCCTGGCGGGGACACCCTGTTTGTATTGGGTGGCGTGGTTATTGCCGCTGGCGTATCCTTTGCCATTGCCTCCCCTATTATCAAGATGGCTAGCTCCAAATCCCTGGAGGAAGCCCAGAACGAGGTTGCAGCCAGAAAGGCAGAGTCCAAGGGCATGGCTCCTTCCTTTACCGGATTGGAGAAGAACAATGTCAAGAAAATTATCTTTGCTTGTGACGCTGGCATGGGTTCTTCCGCTATGGGTGCCACCAAGTTCCGCAACCGCATCAAGACCCAGCGTCCTGAGATTGTGGTAAAGAACAGCTCCGTGGACAATATCCCGGCTGATTGCGATATTGCCGTAGTACAGACTACCCTGGCTGACAGAGCAAGAAAATCCGCTCCCCAGGCACAGATTATCACCATCGGCAACTTCCTGGCAGATCCTGCCCTGGATGCCCTCTATGTACAGCTTACTACCGGTGATGCCCCTGTGGTAGAGCCAGTGGCAGAGGCTGCCGTAGAGCCACAGGAAAAGAAATCCGGCATCATTGTCCGTGAAGGAATCCTGCTAGGTGAGCGTTCCGACACCAAGGAAGAGGCTATTACCAAGGCTGGTGAGCTTTTAGTAAAGCTGGGCTATGTAGACAAGTCCTACATCCCTGCCATGCTGGAGCGTGAAAAGCTGGTATCCACCTACATGGGCATGGGGGTAGCCATCCCACACGGCACCAGCCAGGCCAAGGGTACCGTCAAGAAAAGCGGTATCGTATGCCTCCAGTACCCACAGGGTATCTACTTCGGCTCTGAAAAGGCTTATCTGGTATTCGGTATCGCAGGTGTTGGTGATGAACACCTGGAAATCCTGGCCAATATCTGCACCATGCTGGAAGATGAAAAGGTACTGGAAGAGCTAAAAACCACCAAAGATGTAGACTGGGTTCTCGCCCATCTATCATAAATTAAACCCTGATACAGGCGGCACCACCCGCCTTCCCTTCCCCGGCACTGACCAGCTGCTTAGGCCAGTGCCACAATCCTAAAAGAACCCACCTGCAGCCTTCCCTTGGCTTCAGGTGGGTTTTGTAATGTGTTTGCATTATGGAAAAATATATTGTATAATAAAGATACAAAAGGTGCTACCGATAGACGGTTGACCCACAAAAATTAACGGAATGACCGTCTCATGTTGCGAGTGTGAGGGCGGTTATTTCCGTTTATGGACGTCTTTGCCAACCTGATAGCCAAAGGCAACACAGGCGATTGCTACTCCAAGAAGAGCAACAAATACACCGATGATTTCAAGTGACATGGCATCACCCCCTCTTAGTGGGATAAGCCGCTTAAGCCAGCGGCTTCCTTTCGGAGGGTAACAGAAACCCTCCAGAAGAACCGAAGGGCCAACCGCCTACCGTTATGGTAGCACCTTTTGTATTTTATCATGTATATCTTTTAGTTGCAAATTAAATATGAATAATCGAGTAGGAGTGGGTTCTGCTTATAACCCACTCCTCTCACACCACCGTGCGTACCGTTCGGTACACGGCGGTTCTCTAGGTTTCACATACTTGACATAGGCCGACATGGTTATATAGCCTTGCCGGTCTATTTCTGTGTTGGTGAGAATCTTATCCCTCTGGATGCTTCTCATGCCAAACAAATAATAAAAACACCCCAATCACAGTACTATTTTACCATGAATAAGATGCTTTATGCTAGTTTGTCGACAGTCTGAGGACACTGCCAGTAAGCAATGTCCCCTAAAATTTATTCTGTTATACCATAACCATATATTTGGCATAATCACTAGCTGGAATTTTAAGTGCTACCATAGCCTGCTCAGCCGTGAGATTCATGGTTTTCATGAGATTTTTTATATAGCTTGCTAGGGTTTTAGTAGCAGCCTCAGCAGCAGCTTTTTCAGCGGCTTCTCTTCTGTTTCTTTCAATACTCTCGCACATTTGTCTCACACCTGTATAAAAAACACTATCATGCTAGGGCAGCGACGGCTTTTCTAAAATCGGATAGACTCATTTTAGCTTCTTCAGCAGCTTCATCCTCTGTCATGCGACCTTTTTTTATCATAGATAATGCTGTTCTTAATACGCCCTCAAGTCTGCCTTTTGCTTCGCCCTCAACTAAAGCCTCAGCCCTAGCTTTTTCAGCTGCCTCAGCAGCGGCCTCTCTTCTGTTTCTTTCAATAATCTCGCACATCTGTCTCACACCTTCTTCCGTTGTTTTGAATATCCTCTTTCTATCGGATGCTTTTGGGAACTTATCATCATAAACAGTATCCTGCGAAAATACCTTCATCAAATCTGCAATGTCCGTACCATCGTCTATCTGGGCATTGACATATATTTCCATAGCACCATTGTCTACCACCTTGCCAGTTTCCCTGAGAACTCTGTCCACATGGTAGGTGGCATGACCACTGTCAAATACATCAAACCTAGAGATGAATATGGATATCACATCCGGCACCTTTTCAAACTTGGTACCAGGGTCAGTAATGTTGGCTGTAAGCACAGAGGACTCATATCGAACCCGCCGCTGATGGTCATCATCGTCAGCTTTCTGAACCTCTACCAGCACAGTATGCCCTGTCCCAAGCTGGCACATCAAATCCAATGTACAGGACCTTCCTTGGAGATTTTTTACCACATGCTGATGATGGTTTGTCAAAACCTTCAGCTCTTTGT
>CAVFWX010000162.1:0-4173 GCA_963626225.1 Anaerotignum sp. | reverse complement strand
TATCTGGACATAACCCGTGCTGTATCCTTGATTGGCTCCCCACGGCCCAGCTGCAGATCCCTGTTGGACAGGAACAATGCCTGGCCCCCCAGCTGATACATGCCGGTCTCGAAGGAAAGGCGGGTACGGGTTGAGGACTTTTCAAAAATCATGCCCAGGGTCTTGCCCTTGAGAATGTGGTGCTCAATGCCTGCCTTCTGCTTGGCTTTAAGTTCGTGACCCAAAGCCAGGATTTCATTTACCTCATCCACGGACAATTCATGGATGGAAAGCATATCCTTGCCTTTTAACATCTTTTTACCTCCAAATTTGTATACCTTCCAGTGTACACTGTACACCAATATCGTACATTATACTACAACCACGCTGTATTGTGAATATTTATACCTGAAGGTATACAATATATTAGTCATAGCCCATCAATAGAGCCCAAGTTGCACAACTACGAGGTTGTGTGAGCCATGGAGATGTACCATGCACAGGCCTTAAATGAACCTCGGTGCTTAGCGATTCGTGAGCCATGATAGCGACTAGCTATCATGCCCCTCACGAGAGCTTAGCATCCGTTAGGTGAATTTAGAGCGAGAGCGCGCCTGAAATGGTACTCTCCATGGCTACTAGCCCTATCTAGTGCTTACACGTATGCTGGCAATACTTCCTCCACTGCATCGCATACTTCGTCAATATGCTCCTTAGTCACAATAAGTGGTGGTACGAAGCGGAGGACGTTGCCGGCGGTGCAGTTGATGATAGCTCCCTTTTCCAGGCACTCATTGACAATATCCCTGCCTGGCTTGGTAAGCTCCATGCCCAGGATAAGTCCCATGCCGCGAACTTCCTTGATAAGTCCTGGGAACTTCTGCTGCATAGCCACCAGACGGGACTTCATATACTCGCCCATTTCTGCCACATGCTGCAGGAAAGTTTCATTTCCTACGGTATCCAATACTACATTGGCTGCAGCACAGGCCAGAGGATTGCCTCCGAATGTAGAGCCATGGTCTCCGGCATGAAGTGCTGCTGCTACCTTGTCGGTGGCAATAAAGGCACCGATTGGCACGCCGCCAGCCAAGCCCTTGGCAAGGGTCACCACATCTGGCTGAATACCGAAGTTTTCATAGGCAAAGAATTTACCGCTTCTACCCATGCCGCTCTGGATTTCGTCAAAAATCAGCACAGCATTATACTTGTCACACAGTGCCCGTACCTTTTTCATGTACTCCACATCTGGTACATGAACGCCGCCCTCCCCCTGGATTGGCTCCAGCATAACGGCTGCGGTCTTTTCGTTCATGAGCTTTTCTAATGCTTCAATGTCATTGTATGGCACATAGTCAAAGCCAGCAGGCAGTGGTCCAAAGCCCTCATGGTACTTTGGCTGGCCGGTAGCTGTCAATGTGGCAATGGTGCGGCCGTGAAAGCTATGAATAGCGGAAATAATCTGAGACTTATCAGGGGCAATGCTATGGGCATATTTCCTAGCAATCTTGATTGCACCTTCGTTGGCCTCTGCACCAGAGTTGCCGAAGAATACCTTTCCCATGCCGCTGAGCTTTACCAGCTTCTCTGCTGCATCAGCCTGCACCTGGGTATAGTAGAGGTTGGAGCAATGAATCATCTTGCCAGCCTGGTCAGCTATGGCCTTTACCAGCTCAGGATGATTGTGTCCCAGGACATTTACCGCAATGCCCCCCAGAAAATCAATATATTTCTTGCCATGGGAATCATATACATATACCCCATCGCCATGATCCAGGACAATCTGATACCGGGCAAATACCGGCAGATAGTCCCTGGCATCCATGGCATAAATCTGTTCATCAGTCATATTGCAATCTCCTTATTTTACCACCTGGGTGCCGATACCGGTGTTGGTCAGAAGCTCCAAAATAATGGAATGAGGCTGGCGGCCATCAATGATATGAACCTTGTTGGTACCACATTCAATGGACTTCAGGCAGGCCTCAATCTTAGGAATCATGCCCCCGGAGATAATCCCCTCCTTGATGTATTCCTTTGCCTCGGCAACGGTCAAGGAGGAAATAAAGCTGTCCTTGTCCTCAAAATCCTTGTATACGCCCTCGATGTCAGTCAGCAGCAGGAGCTTTTCAGCCTGCAAAGCTCCTGCAATCTCTGCGGCCACATAGTCAGCATTGATATTGTAGCTTTCCCCATCATCACCTACGCCGATAGGGGCAACTACAGGGATGTAGCCATTGTCCAGCAAATCCTTCAAAATCTTGGTATCTACGGACTCAACCTGGCCTACATAGCCGATATCCACCTTTTCGGTATTGCCCTCGTCATCATAAACGGTAGCCATCTTCTTGCTGGCCTTGATAAGCCCGGCATCCTTGCCGCTAAGCCCTACAGCCCGTACGCCACGGCAGTTCAGCATATTTACAATATCGGAATTTACCTTGCCGTCCAGTACCATCTCCGCAATCTCTACGGTTTCCTCATCAGTAACCCGCAGGCCGCTGACAAAGTCAGACTGCTTGCCCACCTTTTTCAAAAAGTGGGTAATGTCTGGACCGCCCCCATGAACGATAACAGGCCGTACCCCTACGTATTTCAGCAGGCTGATATCCTCCATGACCTTCTGCTTTAGCTCCTCGTTGATCATGGCATTGCCGCCGTATTTTACCACGATGGTTTTGCCATAAAACTCCTGGATATATGGCAGGGCCTCAATGAGGGTGCCTGCCTTTTTCTCTGCATGCTTCATTATAGCCATAATTTTTTACCTCTATATCAGGTGTGGTACTCGCCGTTGATCTTCACATACTCGTAGGAGAAGTCGCAGCTCCAAACGGTAGCGGACTCATCACCCAAGCCCATCTCTACATCAATGACAATATCATGCTCAGCCATTACCTTGTGGATTTCCTCCATGTCAAAATCCACGCCCAGGCCATTGGCATAAACTGGAATACCGCCAAACTTGATAACGGTCTTTTCTGGCTCCATAGGAATACCAGCATAGCCTACAGCACAGATTACACGGCCCCAGTTTGGATCCTCACCAAAGAAAGCAGTCTTTACCAATGGGGACTTGGCAATGCTCATGGCAACGGTCTTGGCATCCTCAAAGGTCTTGGTGCCGTTTACATTGATGGTCAGGAACTTGGTTGCACCCTCGCCATCAGCGGCAATACGCTTGGACAGCTCCTGGCAGATGTTCAGCAGCACATCATGGAACTGCTCATACTCCTTGCTGCCTTCCTGAATCTCATCCATGCCGGACTCACCGTTGGCCAGAACCAGTACGGTATCGTTGGTGCTCATATCGCCGTCTACGGAAATCATGTTGAAGGAAACCTCCACGATGTCGGAGAGGGCCTTCTGCATCAGCTGGCTGGAAATCTTGGCATCGGTGGTGATGTAGCACAGCATGGTGGCCATATTTGGCTGGATCATGCCGGAACCCTTGGCAATGGCACCGAAGCGTACAGCCTTGCCGCCGATTTCTACCTCAGTGGAGCAAGCCTTGGAGTAAGTATCAGTGGTGATAATGGCGTTGCCTGCATTCTGGCTGCCGTTTTCAGAAAGTTCTGCAGCTGCTGCCTTGATGCCGGCAGCCATCTTGTCCATTGGCAGGTTTACGCCAATGATGCCAGTAGAGCCTACCAGCACATCACCAGCATCACAGCCCAGCTCAGCTGCGGCAAGCTCTGCCATCTTGTGGGCATTGGCTAGGCCAACCTCACCGGTGCAGGCATTGGCACAGCCTGCATTGGCTACAATGGCATGGGCACTGCCGCTTTTTACCACCTGACGGGAAACCAGGACAGGAGCTGCTGCTACGGCGTTCTGGGTGAATACGCCGGCAACGGCTGCTTCCTTCTCGGTATAGATAAGAGCCAGGTCAAGGTTACCGCTCTTCTTGATGCCGGCCTTCACACCGGCTGCCTTGAAGCCTTTTGGGAAGGTGACTCCGGCTGCTGCATTTTTTTCACTAAACATCTATTAAATCCTCCTGTAATTTTCTAGTTATGGCACACTCGGAATACCGTCGTCGACTCGCTCTCGCTCCTATATCGACCTAGCAGATGCTAAGCTCTCACGAGGGGCATGATAGCTGTTCGCTATCATGGCTCGTGAATCGCTAAGCACTGAGGTCGATAAAAGGTCTCCTCACGGTATTTCCTCGTGTGCCTCAATGTGTATTCC
>CAVFWX010000161.1:0-4210 GCA_963626225.1 Anaerotignum sp. | reverse complement strand
GGTTGCCCCTGCATCAATGGTCAATTCTCCGGCATTTATTACCGTGTCGCTGTCCAAGGCAAACATTATAGTGTCTCCGGCTGTAAATCGTGTTCCTGCTGGAATAACGGTTGCCGTATTCCTAGTAACTGACAAGGTAAGCCTGATGGTGGTCTTAGCTGCTGCAGCCTGCAATCTCTCCGTTCCTACCAGCAGACCGATGTGGTCTAGGTTGTCCCCTGTGGCATAGGCCAGCAAGCCTTGCTTGGCAGTTTCATCTATCAGCAGCCTTTGCTGTACTAATATAGCTTCCACGCCTTTTAGGAACAGCCTCAGAGGGTCAGCTCTTTCCAGCGTCCTGCCAAGAAGCTTTTCCACAACGGTCAATACTTCCAGCTCAACAGCATCTGGATCCGACTCTGCAAAGGTTAAATCCGGCAAATTCTTATAAGCCATTTACACCACCTCAATTCTCACAGTAGGCTCTAATCGTCCTTCCTGTTCCTTGCCCTGATATACAATCTTTGTTACCCTTGCCCGCGGCTCATATTTGCTGATAGCAGATACAATTTCAGAGGACAATACCGCCTGGGCAACGGCTAAAGGCTTGTCCAATGCCTTGGCATCAATGCCAAATTCTCTATCCAAGGGTACACTGCCTTTTGCCGTGGTTATTATCATGCGGACATTTTGAGCAATTTCTTCAAGGGTTGTAGCCGGGGCAAAATTAATTCCTGCATTGGTTGCGGTTATGTCCAATACCATCCAATCACCTCATTTATGTAATCTGCTCCACATACTCCTGTAGGGTCACATCCACCCTACTGTTGATAATACGGCCATTGTCGTCTATGACATCCGCTGACTCTCCCACAGAAGTCACAAGCCATTTATTGGCACCGACGCATTCATTTCCCAGCATAAAATAGGCTGTTTCACCGTTCTCGCACATGGTGCGAAGCTTGTCTGCCTGTCCTGCTGGATCTACTCCCAACCCGGCCAGAAAATCCATGGTAAAGCTGATTTCTTCCCCGGCCGGCCCCAAGAATTCCGTTACCGGCTTTTGTCCGATAATCTCATGGGAAGCTGTCCTGGCTTTGGTATTCCGCTTGTATTCCTTGAAGGTCAGCACCTTCATGGATGATACCGTAAAGACAATATACCCCAGGCTGCCAATGGATGTACCGCCAGACAATGACAGTATGTTTTTGATAATGGAAGTCACGCTCCCAGAAAATAAAGCCATTTGCTACCCTCCTACTATCACATCAGGGCTACCTGCTACATGGCTTCCGCTTTGCCCACATGAGGTGCATACTGTGGTGTCACCGATGCGGGTTATGCCCATGCCGTTGGCAAAAACCGTAGCCGATGCGGATATACTTTGAAATGTGCCACCATGGGGGCAATTTGTGGGACCTGTATCTGACAGTCGGTGCACCCCTAACCCATTTATGAATACATTGCCACTGACCTGGCTATTTGTGCCGCTGCGGCTATGGGGGCAACAGTCAAGCCCTAGATTGCAGGTTCCTGTGGTGCTGTCCCCCAGCCTCGTTGCTGCCGGCATATCCTCCACCTCCTTAATTCAAGTTGATTGTACTGCCGTTGATGGTAATTGGCCCGGTACACTGGATTTTCAATGAACCCTTTGTCCGGTTAAATTCCATATAACTACCATCCCCAAAATCAATACGGCGGATTTCCGCATTTGCCACCTGGGGCGGGTGCTTTTCGGTGAAATAGGTTCCCAGTACCCAACCACTTGATGTGTTGATATCATTGTTCTCGAAGATACAAACAACTTGGTCCCCTACATCTGGCAACCAATAATCTTTGTTCCCGCCAGCACCACGGCAAAGTACAGGCAATTCCGCACTAGGCAGGTTATCCTTATCGTTGAACTCAACCCTTACTGCCATAGCAGTCGGATTAATGTCGCATACCGTACCCTTGCGAATCATGCTCCTAAGTGCTCTTTCCGTATCAGTAGCCATCTATGCACCGCCTCAATTCCACCTTTGTAGTATAGCCACTACCTGCATCAATGCTGTGGCTTGATTTTTCTATGATGTATTTGCCATCATAGAAGTGATAACCTTCCACCTTCACCGTATTTGATGCCATCATGTCCAGCCACCCCACCAGGCTCACGGAGAGCTTCACTTCCTCCTGGTTCTTTGCCCGTAGCTTTTTCTTTGCCAGTGCTTCCGCCTGTGCCACTGTTTCCACCTTCTCATTGACTTCCAGTGTCAATCCCTCAGCCTTGTCCGGTGCCGTAAAGGTGTACTCGATATATGCCTCAGACTTGGAACTCTGGTATTTTACATGGCAGGCTTTGTATATCTCATGGATTGTAGCACTAGCAGAATAAGAAATAACCGGGCTTGTTTTGGTAATGGTTGCCACCGGGTCTGCCTTTTCGTATTTCTCCATGTCGAATACAATGATTTTTTCGTCAGATACCTTCAGTGCAAGCCCTGCATCCTTGCACAGCTTCATCAGGAAGGATAAATCCGTCTGCTCCGACTGTTCCGCCCTGTCTAGCAGTGGGTCGTTGTCCGTATCGTAAAAAAGCTCCAATCCTGCATTGCTTGCTATATCCTTAGCAATAACAGAAAGCTGGGTTTTCTCCCAGGCTCTATTCTTTTCCACGCTGCGAATAGCTGCATTGTTTGGGATAGATATGAGCTTTAGCTGTACCGTATTAGGCGGGCCACTACTTTTCACCTCATCCAGCTGGAACTTCCCTAGGGATAGCACCGTGCTATCCCCTGTGGCTTTCCAATCACTGAGCACAATGGAAATATCCACCGTGCTTCCTCTGTCCGGCATCCAGCCCCCCATCCATAGCCCTTCACGGTCATGTAGAGTTATGTCGGCACTATCTGCCTCCCCGCTCATTACTTCCTTTACAGAGAAGGATTTGAGATAATCGGCAAGGTCTGTGCTTATATCCTTGCCGTTATATACCGCCATGACGCTGGCTCTTCTTGCTTGGCTCATAGCTTACCTCCTCCAGGGCGGTAATGAAGTGGTTGCAGTTGTCTCTACATCTGGGATTGTTAGCACCGTGCCAGCAGAAAACACCGCCGTGTCCACATATTCCCTATTGGCATCAATGAGCTTGTCCATGTACTTACAGGAACCCATTTCCCGATAGGCGATAAAATCCCACAGATCTCCAGCTACCGTGGTATATGTCTTAGCCATAAGCAAGCCGCCTTTCTTCCCGCCTGAATGCCGCCATCTGGTCAGCAAAGGACTGGCGTGCCGCCTCTGCTGCCTGTGTCACTGCATCGTATATGCTGGCACTGTCCGCATTGCCGTTCACTGTCAGATTGATAGTAATGGGCGGTGCACCATATGAACTGTCACCTGAGCTTGTAGAGCCGCCGCTAAGGCCGCTTCCTCCCTTGCTCATGCCAAGTATCTCGCCAGCCCTTTGCCATAGGCTCACAGCTCTCTTGGAACCATCCAGTGGGATTGCCGCCTCTGGCCCATCCTCTGCAAAGGTGGTAAGGAATGCACCCTTGTTGTAGATACCGCCTTGGGCATTGTGGGCAACCTCGCTGCCACCACCGCCAATACGTATCTTTCCTGCGGTTTCGGCTATGTTGCTGAGGGTGTTCTTGATACCACCCAATACTTTATCTGCAATATTAGCTATAGTGTCAAACACACTACTGAAGATAGTCTTAATACCTTCCCAGGCAGCTGACCAATCTCCGGTAAACACACCTGTGATAAACTGAATCAATCCTGTAAAAACACCTATAATTCCTGTCACTATGGAAGCTATCACGCCGATAGCTGTGCTTAATACATTCACCGCTATGGTTGCTGCGGTGATAAAGGCACCTACTACAGCACCGCCTACGATTTCTGTCAGCATACTGAATGTATCGCTATTCTCTCCCACTACGGTTGATAATGTCCCAAAAGCATCATATAGCCCCTGCAAGGCAGGCTGAAGCATTTCCCACGCACTGGAGAATGCTGCTTGAATAGTGTCCCACAAAGTCATAAGCATAGGGCCCACAGTTTCCCAGTTGTTATAACAATAATAAGCAGCTGCTGCCAATGCCATAACGGCAAGACCAATAGGCGAAAACATTGCCCCGATACCCGCACGACCTATCCCCAGCATGGCTTTTCCAATGCCTTGTATCGCACCGCCAAGCCCCTGCATAACAGTTATAATGCCTCGAACAAATCCACCTAAGCTAAG
>CAVFWX010000160.1:0-4323 GCA_963626225.1 Anaerotignum sp. | reverse complement strand
ACCGCATACAAAAAATCCCTGATTTACGAAATGGTAACAGGCAAAAGAAGACTGGCAGAATATAGCTAATAAAAAATAGCAGCGAGTGATTTACGCTCGCTGCTATTTTGTGCTTTATGCCTGCAAAACAAAAAAAGTTCATACCAAAACTGTATCAACTATATAAAAATAGGGAATTTGACGTATCAATTTTCCTTGGCTATAATCTGTGCTGTACAGAAAATCAGATATTCATCTAGGAGGCACAGATTTATGCAGACCGTATATTTAAATGAACATATAAGCCCTAATGCCGTGAATAGATTGAAAAAGCATGTGAGAGTGGTGGACAATTTCGATCATCCCGAGGAAATAGATGCCATTATTGTCAGGCAGCAGTACGCCACCAAGGAAATCATCCACAAAGTGAAGAACTGCAAGCTGATTCAGATGCATGGAGTAGGCTTGGAAAGGGTGGACCTGGAAGCGGCCAAAAACGCAGGCATTCCAGTGAAGAATACTCCCGGCGGCAATGCCCGGTCTGTAGCGGAGCTTTCCGTAGGACTGATGCTTGCACTTTCCCGGAAAATCAACTATATTTATGAGGGAATCAAAAAAGGCAAGTTTACAAGGTTCGGCATGCCGGAAACCGAGGGCAATGAAATCTACGGCAAGGTTTTGGGTCTGGTTGGTGGTGGCCAGATAGCAAGGCTTACGGCAGGTATTATGACAGCAGCCTTTGGAGCCAAGGTTTTGGTTTATGATCCTTTCCTAGATGAGGAAAAATGCAAGGAATTTGGCTTTGAAAAAATCGCCACCTTAAATGAGCTGTTCTCTAAGTCTGATTTCATCAGTATTCACGTGCCCCTGCTTGACTCCACCAAGCACATGATAAACAAGGAAGTTTTGGAATCCTCCAAGCCAGGGCTTATCCTGATTAATACAGCCCGGGGTGGCATCGTGGAGGAAAATGACCTTTATGAGGCACTGGTTTCCGGCAAGGTGAAGGCGGCAGGCATGGATGTCTTTGAGGAGCAGCCTCCAAAGGCAGATAATCCCCTCTTTACTCTGGACAATTTCATTGGCACCTTGCACATTGGAGGCAGTACCGCCGAAGCCTTGGAAAGAAACGGCAAAATCGTTGTAGACAATATCTTTGCAGCATTAGGAATTGAGGAATAATGGATTTAAAGGAGCTATCCAATTTTTTAAAAATCGCAGAATACGAAAATATAACCAAGGCGGCAGGTGAGCTGCATATTGCCCAGCCACATTTGACAAGGCAGCTGCGGAATCTGGAGGAGGAGCTGGGAGTTTCCCTGTTCATCAGGGAGAAAAAACGGCTCCATATTACCGATGAGGGTCGCTTTCTCAAGCAGCAGGCAAGGCAGCTCCTGGGCTTTACCCAAAAGATCAAGGAGCAGATTGCCGAAATGGAATCGGGAATCTGCGGTACCCTCTACATAGGCTCCATTGAAACCGTGGGCACGATTTATCTCCCTTATTGGATTGCCCATTTCAAGGATAGCTACCCCAAGGTACGCTATAACATCTGGTCAGGCAATTCAACAGATGTTATTGAGAAGATGGAAAAGGGCCTTTTGGATATTGCCCTGGTGCGGGCACCCTTCAATACGGATACCTTTAATTATTTTCATATTTGTGATGAAAAATGGATAGCTCTCATGAACAAGGAGCATCCACTGGCACAAAACAGCTCCTCCTGCATTTCCTTAGGGGAGCTTTCTAGCCATGAGCTTTTGGTACCTACCCAGAGGATAAGGGAGGTAAACGATTGGTTTAGCTCCAGAAATCTGCTGTGCAATATTCTTTGCGGCTTTTCTCCTTTGATGAATGCCATTGTATTGGTGCAAAACAACCTGGGAGTAGCTATTCTGCCGGAATCCTGCAAGAAAATGGCTGGCAATCAGGATATTGTCATCAAGGATATTTCTGAGAATATGCAATCCGAGGTATTTGCCATTTGGCGGAAAGAGTATGAGCTGTCCAGCGTTGCCAAGCGGTTCTTGGATTTTATGAAGTGCAATCCCATGGATGGCAATATGTGATAGTATCATACAAAAATCCGTATAAGGAAAATATAATTTAGGTATTAGACAATGTTATGATTAAGTATTAAAATTTAATCATAATCAAAGACAAGATAAAACAACGGTGTTTTACAGGACTGGATAAGTCTGTAAAACGCCGTCTTTTTTTGTTTCAGAAAGGATCGATGGCTATGGGAAAGCACAAAATTGGATTGACGGGAAGGGTATTTATAGGCTTTGCCCTGGGAATTATCTTGGGCATAATTTTTCAGGAGAAAATAACAGCCATTAGCTTTATTGGTACTATTTTCCTGAATTTAGTCAAGATGAATGTGGTGCTGCTCATATTCTTCTCCATAGTCAGTGGCGTTGCCAGCATGAGCGATATTACCAAGCTGAAGAAAATCGGCGCCAAGACAGTTTCCTACTACATAGTAACCACGGTTTTGGCTGCCCTTATCGGACTTTTCATTGCCAATACGGTTCAGCCGGGAGATGGACTGGATATGTCAGCCCTAGTCAGCGGTGAAACCTACAAGGCCTCTGAAATGTCATCCTTTGCAGAAACCATCACCAGCATGTTCCCAAGCAATATAATTACCTCCATGGCTGACGGCAATCTCATGCAGATTATTGTTTTCAGCGTATTCCTGGGCATTGCCCTGGTTATGCTGGGGGAGAAGGCAGAGGGAGCCAAGCATTGCTTTGCCCTTGCCTCTGATATTATGTGCAAGATTACAGACCTGGTGATGCAGCTTTCTCCTTTCGGTGTTTGTGCTTTGATGGCCTGCGTAACCGGCCAGTATGGCATGGACATCTTTGGACCACTGGCAAAGTTCATTCTTTGTGTATTCGGTGCCCAGCTTCTGGTGCTGTGCGGTCTTTATAGCATGATGCTGAAATTCATTGCCAAGGTTCCACTGAAATCCTTCTATAAGAATATGGTTCCTGTTTGGCTCATGACCCTGTCTACCACCAGCAGCTCCGCCACCCTGCCACTGTCCACAACCACTACTACAAGAAAATTTGGTGTTTCCAGCCAGCTGGCCAGCTTTACCCTTCCTCTGGGAGCTACCATCAATATGAACGGTGCTGTATGCTTCTACGCTATTGCCACCATATTCGTTGCCCAGATTTACGGGGTGGACCTTAGCCTGAGCAAGCAGATTTCCCTGATTCTTCTCACAACCTGTATTTCCATTGGTTCTCCTGGTATCCCTGGGGGTGCCATCGTTATGACCACCATGCTTCTGTCCAATATGGGCCTGCCTCTGGAGGCTGTAGGTGTTCTTGCCGGTATCAACCGCCTCATCGACATGGGAGATACCTCCTTGAACGTTACCGGCGACATTGTTTCCACCCTTTGCATCGCCAGAGGTGAAAATATGTATGAGGAAGTAGAAGAAGATTTGGCAGGAGAGATACCTTCTGATGAAATTTCAACTCCGGATATCAATCCACGGATATCAACGATGGTTTAAAGGCATCAAATGCAAATAAAAATGGCAGCCAGTTATCCCCATTGGCTGCCGTTTGCTTACATTATGAAGCAGGAATTCTGCAAAGGCAAATGACATATATGAAAAAATAAAAAAATCCTTGACATCTATAAGCAAATGCCATATAATAATCAATGTTGTGATGAGCCGACAACAGAATATAGGGGTATCGCCAAGTTGGTAAGGCACTGGATTCTGAATCCAGCATTCGTAGGTTCGAGTCCTGCTACCCCTGCCATTGAGAACTAACCGCTTCTACTACCACGGAAGCGGTTTTTATGACAAAATGCAAACAGTTTCATATTTAAGGCCACGACGAAGAAAGTAGCCCATGCTGAGTACTCTTAGCGAACCGGGGAGGGTGGAAGCCCGGCAGCAGTAGGCATGAGTGAAAATCACTTCTGAGCTGCAGGTCGAGACCCATGGGTGTTAGGCTGTGCCGGTTTCCCCCGTTATAGGGATAGTGTATGATGGTACATGAAATAGGTGGTTGCAAGATACCCAAACTAAGTTTATTAGCTCTTGTCCTATTTTGGACAGGAGTTTTTTTATTTTTGTACAAATGCATAGAAGTGAGGCGAGGAGTACCTAAGGAGACCATTGCTCGACCTAGGTGCTTAGTGATTCGTGAGCCTTGATAGCGCGATTAGCTATCAAGCCACTCACGAGAGCTTAGCATCCCTTAGGTCGATATAGGAGCGAGTCGACGTGGGTATCCTAGCCTCACCATGATGTATGGTATAGGAGGTAGAAACAGTGTACAACAAGGTTGACACAAACCTAAACTTCGTAGA
>CAVFWX010000159.1:0-4404 GCA_963626225.1 Anaerotignum sp. | reverse complement strand
GCCATGGCTCTTTCGTACAAGCATAACAGCACTTACTTGAGAGGTATCCCCCGTGGCATATAGGGGTTAGAAAGTAAAGTTCAGGGTGGAGAAGTAGGCGGTATGGGAACCCTTGTTATTCACAAAGTCCTGATTGATTGCCCTGCCGAAGAAGAAGTTATTGGTCAGGAGGATGCTTGGGGTGAAGCGGTACCAGAGGCCTGCTTCCACGCCCTTGGAGCCGGCCTTTTCAGAGCCTTGTACCAGGCTGGACATAATCAGGGCATCGGAGCCTAGATAGCGATAGCCGATGAAGCCACCGTATTTCCTGCCACCCCAAGGGGAGCCATTATAAGTAAGGCGGAGGTCTCCTGCCTTGTTCTGGAAGCCGCGGCTGCCCTGGGAGTAGAAGGCAGTAACATCCCACTTGTCGCTAAGCTTGTAGGAGGCATCAACCACGCCGATATTTAGATGCTCGTTGTCGTAGGCGGCACTCTTGTAATTGTAGTAGCCCAGGCCACCGGAAATGCGGTCAGTGAATTTGTGGGACCATGCCACGCCGTAAGCAGTAGGATTTTCGTTGTTGTAGGTATCGCTGCCCTTAGATATGCTGTTGCCGCCGTTCCGGAGGAAGCCCTGGTTGCCACTGATGGCCATATCCCATTTCTTTTCACGGATTTTGCCGCCGTATGCCTTGATATTGTTCTTTTCATCTAGCTGATAGTCCAGCTGGGCACCGTAGACCCTGGCATTGCTGACATAGCCGCTCTGGAGGGCTGGAGTAAAGTGGCCGAAGGTCAGGGTAGTGTTCTTGGCCACAGGGCCTGCGGCATACAGCTCCCAGATGGAACCAGCTACATTTATGTTATCGCCGCCTACATAGTCATCGCTGGTGGATTTTTCAGAATTAAAGCCTTGGTTGCTGCCGTATTTCCAATCCAGGCCTACATGGCCACGCCAGCCGTTGGTCATTTTGCCATCAACATTGAGCCAGAGTGCCTTCTCCCAATAGGTGTTGCCACCGTCAATGCCTCGCATGGCTTTCTGGGCAAAGCCGCCACTAAGCTTTACATTGTCGGATTTTTCCTCTAAATTGCGGACACGAAGTCCCAGGGCATCCAGATCCTCAGAAAACTCAGCAGAGAGTTTCTCTATCATAGCTTTCTGCTCATTTGTAGCAATCTTCTCATGGGAGCGGGCGCTGGCTACCAGCTGAGCCATTTCGTAGCGGGTAACAGCACGATCCCCACGGAATGTGCCATCGCCAAATCCAGTAACAATGCCCTCTTTGTTCAGCTCAGTAATAGCTTGGACAGCCCAATGGTCTGCTGGAACATCGGAATACAGCACCTCAGCGGAGGAGGCTGCATAGGCGGAAGCTGTAGCTCCTACCATAAGGCTGGTAAGGATAGATACCATCATTTTCTTTTTCATTTTTAATAACCCCTTTGATGTATATGATATAATGTATCGAATAAAAGCTATATCATTTAATCGACAAAAACAATATAGCACAGGGAGTTGCTTCCTGTCAATAAAATACATACTGAAATTTAGATAAAGAAATATTTAACAAAATATTAAGTATAAATTTATAAGTTTAAAAGATATAACTTTTTGTTGACAGAAATAATATTTGCGAATATAATTTGAGCAGTGAAGGGGTGCTGGTTTTGGCAGCCCTTCGGTATGCCCCAGGTGAAATATCCTGGGCAATATTGGTAATAATAGAAGAAAGTATTGGTAAAAGGAGAATGATGAAATGAACAAGAAGAAGCTTTTGACCATGGGGATTGTAGGGGCTTTGATGATGTCTACGGCCAATGTATGGGCCAATCCAGTAACAGATGCAGATGATCCAGCCTATGTGGAGCGGGTGCAGATGGCGGATAATGGCAAAGCTAAATCTGAAGCTATACCAGGAGAGCAGCTGTCCCAGCTGGCACCAGCCGTCAAGGATGTAAAGCTGGTAGATGCCAAGGCGGATAGCCATGCCGTTGCCCTGTACCGTTATCTCACAGCTGTAGGCAAGTCCGGCAAGGTTATCTATGGCCATGAAAATGACGTGCATCACAAGATGTTCCGTCCTGCCGGTGGTTCTGAGTCTGATACCAAGGATGTAGTAGGTTCCATATCTGGTTTGGTTGGCTTTGACGCCCTTTCCTTTGTGGGAGATGAGCAGCGGCTAGATGATTGTGAGTGGAATATGGGCAAAACATATGTAGACAAAATGGTGGAGCAGACCCTGCCTGCTGCCAAGGAGGGGGCTATTATTTCCCTGTCCATGCACATGCCAAATTTTGACTTGGTAGAAAGGCGGGCAGCTGTTACCGGATCTACCCCGGAAAACAGGGATCATTATATGAACTATACCACCCATATTTCTGAGGGCAATGTGGTACACCGCATTTTGCCTGGTGGGGATCTCAATGCCAGCTACAACGGTTATCTGGACAGGGTGGCTGAATATGGCAGCCGCATGGAAGCTGAAGGTGTGCCTGTGCTGTTCCGCCCTCTCCATGAGCATAACGGCTATTGGTTCTGGTGGGGCAAGGAGCATTGCTCTGAGGCGGATTTTCAGAAGCTATGGGAGTACACCGTAAAATATCTGCGGGATACCAAGGGAGTCCATAATTTCCTTTATGTATATTCTCCTAACGGTCACTTCAATACAGAGGCTGACTACCTTGATCGCTATCCAGGTGACAAGTGGGTGGATATTATGGGTGTAGATACCTACGATGATGACCAGACTGGCCAGTGGTATGAGCTCCTGGGCAAGGATCTGGATATTATGTCTGATGCAGCAGCCAAGCATCATAAGCTGATTGCTATTACGGAGGCTGGTGTCCGCAAAGGCGGCAGCTTGGCAGTAACAGGCAATGTGGACAAGGCTTGGTTCTCCAAGGTGGCAGATATTGCTGTAGCCCATCATGTGCCTTATTTCATGGCCTGGTCCAACTTTGAAAAGCTGGAGCATAACTTCTTTGCACCATATATGGTTAGCAAGACCAAGGGGCATGAAATGATCAATGAGTTTGTGGATTTCTACAATGCAGAAAATACCTTGTTTGCCGATGGCATCAACTGGCAGGTATTGGATATATCTGCCAACAAATAAAGATACTCATAGAAAATAAAAAGATATAACTTTTAGTTGACATGCGATTATCCTTTGTGTATAATAAAAATTGTCAAGGGGGAGAGCTTGGAAAAGCCCTCCCCAACAAAGGAAATACATAGGGGTCATCAAAGACTGAAAGAGAGGAATTATCATGAACATTTATTTAGTTTGCAACGCCGGTATGTCCACTTCCATCGTAGTACGGAAAATGCAGGATGCAGCCCAGAAGCAGGGCATGAGCGATGTGAAGATTGAGGCTTTTTCTGTGGAGATTCTGGATCAGAAAGTTGACACTGCTGATGTAGTGCTGCTTGGCCCACAGATCCGCCACATGCTGGGGGATGTGAAGAAGGTTGTAGGAGACAAGTGCCCTGTAGATGTAGTAGATATGAGGGATTATGGCACTCTCCGTGGTGACAAGATTTTGGCCAAGGCCTTGAAGATGGCTGGCAAATAATATATAGATAATTTAAGGGGTGGAAAAAATTGGGTTCTGTAATCGGAAAATTTGAGGCAGTCATGATGCCGGTAGCTGGCAAGATTTCCAGCAACAAATACCTGCTGGCCATGCGAGATTCCTTCTCCATGTTGCTGCCGTTTATTATCGTAGGTTCCTTCTTCGGAATCATGGAATGGGTAGTGCTGGATCCATGGGGCACGGTGCTGGGTGAAAACGGCATGAACCTGGGGCAGAGCATTACCGGACTGACAGGGGATGCCTACAAAGCTTCCGGCTTTGTGGCTACCCTGCAGATGCTTCAGGGGCTGTGCAACAATGTAGTAACCGTAGGCTTCGGTGTATTTTCCTTCTTGTTGGTGATGGCATTTTCTTACCGTCTGGGGGGTATCTGGGGTGGTGATCAGTTCGCTACAGCCCTGACTGCTGTTGGTGCTTTCATCATCATGACTCCACAGCAGGTTGTTACTGAGGCTGGTGAGAAGCTGGGCGGCTTCGATATGAACTACTTCGGCAACAAGGGCGTGCTGACGGCAATTATCATCGCAACTTTGGCGTCCTGGATTTTCGTCAAGCTCTCCACCAATGAGAAGATGAAGATCAAGATGCCGGAGACCGTGCCACCAGCCGTATCCAAGTCCTTTGAGGTGCTGATCCCTGTATTATGCACCTTGGGCTTCTTCACCGTGTTCTCCACTATCCTGGCTCAGTGCCAGTTCCTGGGTACCACCTGTCTCAATGATCTGATTTATAGATTGATTCAGGCACCGCTGATGGGATTCTCCCAGGGCTTGGGCTTCTCTATTCTTTATCAGTGCATTGTATGGTTCTTCTGGTGGTTTGG
>CAVFWX010000158.1:0-4411 GCA_963626225.1 Anaerotignum sp. | reverse complement strand
TCAACGTACTGGACAATGCCATCCAGAAGGCTCTGGATCAGCAGACCACCATTGGTTCCGTTGAGTCCCGCCTAGAGTACACCGCCAGCAATCTGACCACTGCATCCGAGAACGTTCAGTCCTCTGAGTCCACTATCCGTGATGCCGATATGGCAAAGGAAATGACCGAGTACACCAAGAACAACGTACTCATGCAGGCAGCCCAGTCCATGCTGGCACAGGCCAACCAGTCCAGCTCCAACGTACTGAGCTTGCTGCAGTAATTAAAGCATTATAAGCGAGAGCGAGTCGATGAGGGTGCACCCCTGACACTCCTGTCGCATATAAATTTAATACGCTAGTACCGCATCCCCTCTTGTTGCTAGCCTGAGGGAACCCGATGCGTATTAGAACTACCATTGCATATGGGGGTAGGGGAGTTGTCACCCTTGCCCCCATTATCAATTATATAAGAATTAATATATTGTATTTATGGAGAGCAATTTATGTATGCATATAGCGATGAAAGATATTGTCCAAAACTAAAAAATAGTGTTTTGATAGAGATGACAGCAGGAATAGTACCTGGTACTCATAATGTGAAATTTAACACACATTGTTGTTATGGTACGGATTTGCCTGGTTGTATAGGCTTTAATAATTGTGAAGTTGTCCGTGCAGTCAAGGAAGAAATACGTAATGACTTATTGAGAACTATTTAAAGACATAATAAAAAAGCAGGGTATTACCGTCAAAACGGTACTTTACCCTGCTTTTTTGTTGATACTATGCCTTGGCTATAAAATATGTTGTAATCTTTAGTTATTGGCGGTTTTGCCGGCGGCTGGCACGGTCATGGTTGGTGCCTGGGCGGGAGCAGCTGGTTCCTGCTCCTGGTTGTCCTCAGTGGAGGACTCATGGCGGCTACGGTCAGGTGTACGGCCCTCCCGTGGGTCTCCATCCTCGGCAAATGGATTGGACAGAGAGTCATCTACGTCCTCAGCCTCATCGGTGGAGGCTTTCTTATTGTCCTTAGTGCTATGCTTGGAGCTCTTGGAGGAGCTGTCGCTGTCATAGTCATCCAGGCCCAGCCGACGCTTGGTGCTTTCGTCCAGTGGAATCTCCTGGGCATCATCCGGTACAGATTCCTCGTATTCCAGCATTTCCCGCTCAGTAGCACTGCGGAAGGTGGAGCTAAGCTGCACATCCAAAGTGTTTGCCACAGTGGTTCTCAGCTTAGAAAGGTCTGGCAACCAGTAGCTGATGCCCTCAATATACATTGGTCGGCCAGGCAGCATTTCAGTCTGGAGGCCGTTGGAGCGGGCCTCATTAAGTGCCGCAGCAAATTCGATCATTTCCTTGACGGAAAGGTCAGTGTCAATGGAGTCTACCACCTGGCTGATAATAGCCGGTATCTTAGGGATAATGGATGGTGAGGTCAGCTTGTCCATTACTGCCTGCATAAATTTCTGCTGGCGGGTAATGCGGCCGATATCTCCTTCCTCGTCACGGTAGCGGACATAGGTCATGGCTGTCTTGCCGTCCATATGCTGCTCCCCAGGATAAAGGTCGATGACCAATCCTCCGTTGTCATCCCAAGGATCCTCATAATACATCCGCTTCTCTACGTTAATATCCACGCCCCCAATGGCATCAATAATCTTGGTAAAGGCATTTACATTGACCAGGACATAATGCTCCATCTCTACTCCCAGCAGGTCCTCTACGGTGCTCTGGGTCAGCTTGTGGCCGCCGTAGGCGTATGCTGCATTGATTTTGTCAAAGCCATAGCCTTTTATCTTGACCCTGGTATCTCGTGGCACAGACAGGATGGCAGCCTTGTGCTTTTTAGGGTCTAAGGTGGCAATCATCAGGGTATCGGAGCGGCCTACATCATCCTCTCGTTCATCCACCCCCATAATCATCACTACGGTCTTGTCATGGGGCACCATTTTCTCGGTTTTCTTCTCTGGTGCCTTGGGGTTGTCAAAAAGGCTGGAGGAGGCAAACAATGCTCCTGCCGCTGCAGCTACCACAAAGGCACATATTAGTAGCACAATAGGCAGCCAGGATTTCTTTTTCTTGTTTTGCCGCTTGTCCCGTCGGGAACGGTAAATCGGCTGTTCTTCGTCATATTGCTTTTTCGCCAATATATTTCATCTCTCTCTTAAATAAAATCACATTATTCCATATTATATTATTATACACTGTTTCGTGAAAATTGGCTTTAAGTTTTTGAGTAATTTTCCATTTAGTATGGGTTATCCACGGATATAACTAGGCAGGGGAGTTATACCGGAAAATATGTGGATAAAGTGGATTGTCAGAGGAAAAGTTATCCACAAGTGTGGATAATCATGGGGATAACTCTATATATTGTGGAAAAAATAGCTGTGTAATACTATATATAGATTTAAATATATTGTGTTCTTTTTTGAACCTGTGTATAGATGTGAATAAGTGGTGCATATCTATTGTGCATATTTGGGTATATGTTGGGAATTTGGCACAAAAAAAGAGCTATTTGAAAGTACAGGACTTCTAAATAGCTCATATTATCCACATCTGTTGATAAGTTATTCACAGTTGTAGATAAGTTCTACCTGATGGTCATGGAGATAGTCAATGTATTTCTGGGTTGGCTTTTCGTTGGTAATTACCGCATCAAAGCCCTCCAGTGTACCGTAAGATACCAAGGATGGTGCATCTAACTTGGAGGTATCCATCATGAGATAGTGCTTGCCAGGCTTGGAGGTCAGCAGGTACTGGATCTCACAGTCCAGAGGGGAAGCACTGGTGGCACCGTTTTCGATGGAAACCCCGATGGTGGACATAAAGAACTTGGAAATATTGTACATGCTGAGACTGCGGGTTACGCTAGGCCCCACAAATGCCTTGCTTGGCGGATACAAGGTGCCGCCAGTGGCGATGATATTGAACTTCTCTGCCTCCACTGCTGCATTGATGGCGTGGATATTGGCTGTTACGATGGTGACATTTTTCTTGTTCTCGATATATGGCAGAAGCAGGGCTGTGGTTGTACCGATATCAATGTAGATAACATCCTCATCCTCTACCAGGTCTGCAGCCAGCTGGGCAATCTTCATCTTTGCTTCCAGGTTGGTGGTGTTCATGACCCAGTTGTGGCCGCATTTGTCCTCCTGGACAGGCTCCGGGGTTTCCTTTAGGACAATGCCACCATAGACCTTCTTGATGCAGCCACTTTTGTCCATTTCGGCAATATCACGGCGGATGGTATTTTTGGATACATTGAAATATTCGCATAAATAGTCGATGGACAGACTGTGCATATCCCTGAGAAGCTCTTCTATTTTGCGGATACGGTTAACCTTCATTTAATCACCTGTTCTGTAAACCTTAAAGTAAACTTGCATAATTTTGGTAATATTTTGGGTACTTTATGTATATTATAAAGGAAAGAAGTTCAAAACACAAGAAGAATATAGATAGGAAATTATAATTTTATACTGAAAAAGTATTTTTTTGTAGTAGTTACTTTTTCAATTCAGATTCAGGTGATACAATAGGGACACTTGATTAATTAATACGCCGCACACTCGTGACCTCGGTCGTGAGTAAGGCGTACCAACTAGTCAGCATATACAGAAATGTGTATGTAGAGATGGATCTGAGCCATCCAATACTGTTTTAACTGCTGGAAACCCTTAAAGGTATCTGAACCACAACGCAAGGATGAAAAAAGCCTAATCGTGACGGTAGCGAAAGCAGAAAAAATCAGATACATGGCATAAGGTTAAACCCTAAGTGCCACGGCAAAATAGGCAATCAGCAACTAAGCCTCGAACAGAGGAAAGCTCAACGACTATCCCTCCTGAGGGGAGTACACTGCAAGCTATTGGCAGTGGATATGGACAGGCCCAAACAGGTAAGGCTGTGGGACAAGATATAGTCTGTGCTCATATGAGAGTATGAGAAGTTCATAAGAGAACTGCGGCAGGTGCAGCGGCCAGCCGTGAACGAGACCTCCAATTACGACTAAAATAGAATCCTGGGATTCTTACATATGTTATATAAAAATCATGAAACAGCTTATTTTTCTGTTCCGAACAAATATATAATATACATGTAGAGTATTTGTTTTGGAGAAAGCGGGCAGCATTATGGAAAAGGGCTATAGGTTCAGGGCTTATCCCAACAAAGCTCAGGAAAATCTCATAAAAATGACCTTTGGGTGCAAGCGGTTTGTCTGGAATCAGTTTCTGGATATGCAGATGAAACGTACTGAGGCAGGAGAAAAGCTCCTGACCTACAACCAATGCTCCAAGAAGCTCACTGAGCTGAAATGCGAAAAGGAATGGCTGAAAGAGCCGGACAAGGATGCATTGCAAAGGGCACTAAAGGATCTTTCTAAGGATTTTGCCAGGTATAGGGAAAAGCAGAAGGAAAAGAA
>CAVFWX010000157.1:0-4421 GCA_963626225.1 Anaerotignum sp. | reverse complement strand
ACCTGCTGGAAACCATGGAGGCATTCTTTGCCACCAACGGCAATATCATTAAATCTGCCGAAAGGCTCTTTATCCATCGTAATACCATGAAATACCGGCTGGACCAGGTGGAGAAGCTCTTGGACTGCTCATTGGAGAATGCAGAGGTACGGATGAGGCTGCAGCTGGCAGTATATATTCTTCGCCATAATGATAGTGATTTGTGCAAAATGCACATATAGTATCTGAATAACTAAAGCATAGTGACTAAAAATAAACGGGGTTCTTGACGAAATAATTAAGGTAGAATATAATTCCATACATAAGGTCAAGGCCAACAAAAATATATAAAATCAGACAATGAAGGTCTCGTTTCGCAGAATATGCTGCGGAGCGGGGCTTTTTTATTTAGCAAGGAAGATAGCCTATGAAGAAGTTATATAAAAACGCCACAATCGCAGGCAGCCAGGAGCTGCAGGATATATTAGTAGAGGATGGAAAATTTACAGCCATTCAGACAGGATTGCCAGAAGATGGTGCTCAGATAATAGATTTACAGGGCAAGCTGGTGGTTTCTCCTTATGTAGACCCTCATCTTCATCTGGATTATGTATATACAGCCAGAGGAGCAGGGGCCAAAAACAATACGGGCACTCTCTTTGAGGGGATCCAGAGATGGAGCGAAACCAAGGCTGGTGCTTCTGTAGAAGAAATTAAAGAGCGAGCTAGGAAAGCTGTTCGAGAAGAAATGCTATCTGGTGTCCAGTATATTCGCAGCCATGTGGATGTAACAGATCCTAAGTTGACAGCGATGAAAGCTCTGTTGGAGCTGAAGGAGGAACTGAAGGATATAGTAACCATACAGCTGGTGGCTTTTCCTCAGGAAGGTATGTATGCTTATCCGGGCGGAGCAGAGCTGGTGGAGGAAGGTCTGAAAATGGGAGCTGACTGCGTAGGCGGCATACCTCATTTTGAACTAGCCAGGGAATTTGGTGAAAAATCAGTCCATAAGGCTGTGGAACTGGCAGTGAAATACGATAAGCTAGTGGATATCCATTGTGATGAAACCGATGATGACCAGTCCAGGTTTTTGGAGCTGCTGACAGCCCTTTCCATTATGGAAGGAATTGGTGAAAGGACTACGGCCAGCCATACCTGCTCCTTTGGCTCAGTAAATAATGCTTATGCTTTCCGCATGATGTCCAACTTCAAGAAAGCTGGTATCAACTTTATTTCCTGCCCAACAGAGAATATATATCTTCAGGGGCGGCAGGACAGTTATCCAAAACGTCGTGGTCTGACCAGGGTAAAGGAACTGTTTCAGGCAGGCATCAATGTGTGCTTTGCACAGGACTCCATATCAGATCCATGGTATCCACTGGGAAATGGCAATATGATGAACATATTGGATCATGGCATTCATATTTGCCAGATGATGTCCTTTGAGGAAATTGAAAGGGCATTTGAGCTTATTACTGTCAACGGAGCCAAGACTATGCATATTCAGGATGAATATGGCCTGGAGGCTGGCAAGCCAGCAAACTTCCTGGTTTTGGAGGCAGATTCCGTATTTGATGCTGTAAGGCAAAGGGCTGGTGTACTTCGTTCCGTCCGCAAGGGAGAGGAACTTTTTACCAGACAGCCTGTTAAGATAGAAAGCAGTATTGATTTGTTGAATTAGTTGGTTTGTGTATCTCGATAGGAGGAATTTATCATGTCTACTTGGGAAATTATGTTAGGAATTGAAGCTATTAGCACTTGTGTATCCCTGGGAGCAATTCTGTATTTTATGTTCAAGAAGGATGAAAGCGAAGCAACAGATGCTGCAGGTTATGATTTTGATACCAATATGAATCCATTCCTGCACGCTTGATTTGTTGCTAATGTCCATGAGATGGGTGCTTTGGCGGTGGACGAACACCGCCAAAGACCGGGTCTCTTTTTATTTTTGCTTTTTTAGGAGGGAAACAGTATGTCATTACAAACAATGTCTGTTGTTTTTTTCGTTGCCTACCTGATATTTGTTACTTTTGTAGCCTGGTGGTCCAGCCGTGGCAGCAGTGGTGGAGCAGCGGATGTAGAATATTATCTGGGTGGTCGCAGCACACCTACAGTGGTGTTGGCATTTTCCTATGTAACATCTTCTGTTAGTGCAGCAGCCTTTATGGGGGATCCTGGTGTTATGTCCACCATTGGCTGGCCTTATTACTGGGTGGTTATCGGTATAATTCCTGGCTTGATTTTGCCGGCGGTGTTGCTGATGCGTCGTATGAGGATGCAGGCTGACAAGCTTGGCTCCCTGACCATTCCTGAGTATCTGGGACAAAGATATGATAGCAAAACCCTGCAGCTGATTATTGCCGGTGTTATATCCATTTTCTACATCTTCCCATTGGTAGCACAGTTTAAGGGAGCTGCTATCCTGCTGGAAAGCTTTACCGGCATATCCTTTGATATGGGACTGGTAATCATTACAGCCATTATTATCTTCTATGTAATTGTTGGCGGGCTTCGTTCCGTGGCATGGACGGATTTTGTGCAGGGCTTCCCAATGTTGATAATCAGCATTACCCTGTTGGTGGTTTCCTTGAATGCAGTTGGCGGCTTTACCGGATTGGAGGAGAAGCTGGCATCTATTAATCCAGATATGTTGCGGGTCGTTGAGGCAGATAAGCCGGATGCCCAGATGACTGTTAGCGGTATTATCGGCAACTTCGTATTCTGGTGCGTTATCTTCGTAAGCCAGCCATATCTGTGCTCCCGTTTCTTGGCAATTCCTGATGTAAGCCGCAAGACCATCGGAGTATTCTTGATTACGGCCCTTGCTCTGACTGTTATCTACAACAGTTTCTACATTGCCGGACTTACCGGCAGGGTGCTGTTCCCTGATGCAGATCCGGATCATCTTACTGTTATTATGGCAATCAACTTGTTGCCGCAGGCTATGGCAGCTTTGATGATGGTAGGTATTTTCGCAGCTATGATGTCTACAGCTACTTCTGTGTTGTTGGTAGTAGGTCAGGCTATTGGCCGTGATTTCTATGCCAAGACTATTAACAAGAATGCTTCTCCTGAGAAGGAAGTTTTGGTAACCCGTATTGCAGTAGTGACGGTTGCTCTGATTTGCATGTTCTTCAACTATGCAAATCCACCACAGTTCCTGTCAATTTTCCTGTATCTTGGCTTGAGCGGCATTGGTTCCTGCATCGGCGTGCCACTTTTTACCGGCATTGTCAGCGACAATGGTTCCAAGGAAGGTGCCATTGCATCTGCAATCCTGGGGCCTGTAGCCTACATGGTATTTACCTATGCCTTGGATATTAATTTCTGGGTATCCTGCCTGCTGGCTGTAGCTGTTGCAGCTCTGGCTATGATTGTTATATCCAAGTGTTTTCCTAAGAAGCAGACTGTAGCAGAGCTGGCGTGAGGAGGAGAGAAAATGTCTAAGATGATGGTTGAAATGACCTGGCCTGAATTTGCAGCCAGGAAGGATGATATAATAATTTTGCCTGTAGGCTCTACTGAGCAGCATGCCCAGCATCTGCCATTATGCACTGATGCTGTCATCGCAGAGGAATTTGCCAAGGCACTGGCAGATGAGGTAAATGGTATCGTGATGCCTACACTTTCTTATGGCTATAAGTCAAAGCCACTTTCTGGCGGTGGTCCTCTGTTTCCTGGCACAATTGATTTAAATGGCGAAACCGTTATCCGTCTGACCTACGATATCCTTATGGAGTTGGTCAGGGATGGATTCAAGAAAATTATACTGATGAATGCCCATTTTGAAAATGAGGCATTCTTGGTAGAGGCAATGGATTTGGTCAATAGAGATACTCATGGGGCTGCTACCATTGTGGAAACCAACTGGTGGGATCCTATGCCGGAGGATGTTATTGCCAAGGTATTTGATGAGGTTCCATTCCCTGGTTGGGCCTTTGAGCATGCAGCTGTAACAGAAACATCCTTGATGCTGCTGTTTGCACCAGAGCTGTGTCATATGGATAGGGTAGTGGATGTAAAAAACGCCCAGGCATTGCCATATTTCCGTTATCCGCTGTACAAGACTGATGTACCAGAAAGCGGTGCATTGGCTAGTGCCCAGTCCTCATCGGCAGAGCGGGGCAAGATTATTCTGGATAGCGTAATTCCTGAATTAGTGAAAATTTGCCAGAGGGAATTTGCCCATAAATAATACCCCAAACTGATTGAATTGTGTATAAATGTGGCAGCAGGTAATTATACTTGTTGCCATATTTTTTGTGGGAATACATAGATGAAGGTGAAAAATATTTCATTTGCCTTAAAATAAGCTAGGGGGTATAATAAAAACAAATATAGATTCTAAATGAAACTATTCTGTAGCGGGGGATTGTATGGCAAGTGTAATAAGAAATACAGATGAGCTGGAATTTGCTGTTTTCTGCATAGAGAATTTGGCA
>CAVFWX010000156.1:0-4468 GCA_963626225.1 Anaerotignum sp. | reverse complement strand
CAAGGCGTCCCTTGATGGTCGGATCGGTAAAGACATCCGTGCCATAATGGTCATCCATGACATCGTAGGTGATGTGTTCAATGATTGCCGTTGGCTTTTCGTCATTTATAAGTGCAGCCGCCTTGATAATGAACTCCTCCGGGTTGTCCTTGAACTGGCTAAATACACCGGGCTGGATGCCCTTCAAAATCTGAATGACTGCCTTTCTGGTAAGGCCCGTCTCTTCCACTAGCTTGCCTACAAGATCATATTTCACATTGGAGCTGGTGGCAGTGGCCTGGCCATAGGTTGAAGATTTTTCCTTCACGAAGGAATTTCCTGCTGCAAGCTCCTCCTTGGATTTGATCTTCTCCATAGTTCCGGTTTCCACCTTGAATACAATCTTAGATACGCATAGCTTGGCATCTAGTGACTGGATAGCCTTGCTGATCAGTTCATCTGTATCAAAGTCAACCACATAGGTGGATTTTGCATTGATTTTTGCCCACAGTGCCTTGAATTCCGGCATGGCAAGCTTGTTCTCATCCACATGCAGCTCCACATTATTGCTGCGGGCATTTTCCGGCATCATGGACTTGCCATCGTAGATGGAGTCAATAATCTCAATAACAGAGGCAGCAGAATCCAACACTTCCTCTGCCATCTTAACCTCATTATTGGCCTTGTCGGCATAGTATTTATCTGTGAGGCTGCCATTCTTGTCGATATAGCCATTCACGATCAAATCATAATGGATTGCCCTTGCCATATTCTGGTCAATCACCTGCTCATTGCCTTTATCATCCTTGATTATCCTGCCCTCAAATAGCTCCGCCGTAACGGCACGGGGCCTATCTGCCACTGCCTCGGCAATCTCTAGCTGCAGCCCCTTGGCAAAGCTCTCATAGCTTTCATTGGCAATAACAGTCAGTACGTTGACATTCTGCACATCCTCCCCCAGCACGTTGGCATCCTGACGCTCGCCATCCTGGTTGACACAGAGCCGCAGCCCTCGTCCCACCTCCTGCCGCTTCCGCAGCTCGCTGCTGCTCTGCTTCAGCGTGCAAATCTGGAACACATTGGGATTGTCCCAGCCTTCCCGCAGGGCAGAGTGGGAGAAGATAAAACGCACTGGCGAACGCTTTGGATTTCTATCCAAAAGCAGCTCCTTGTTCTTCATAATCAGGTCGTAGGCATCCACATCATCAGCCGATGTCTCCTTCCGTTTGAGCTTGGAGTCGATCATCTTGCCCTTCTTGTCGATGGAAAAATATCCTGCATGAGTATTTTCGGCGGTTATCTCCGACAAATATTTCATGTAGTCATCTTCGTCAATATTAATCTGCATATTGTTCAGGACATCATTATATTCTTCCTCAAACATCTGAGCATAGATGCCATTTTGCGGCTTTCCTGCCTCATCATATAGCCGGTACTTTGCTACCTCGTCAATGAAGAACAGGGACAAAACCTTTATGCCCTTGTGGAACAGCTCCCGCTCTCTTTGGATATGGGAAAGGATTGTTTCCCGAATCTGAATCCGCCTCAGCTGCTCCTCGCTGACCTTGCCTATGACATCCCCGGCATAGATTTTTATGCCGTTCAAGAACTCCACAGAATCATCCCTGCCATCAATGCGGGATACCACAAAGCCCTCCTTGTACTCCTCCATATTGCCGGAGTTGTCGTATAGGCTGTAACCCTCCGAAACCCTGCGGCTAATCTTGCGGATGCCCTTTGCTCCCTTGCAGTCAAACTGGATCGTTGCTGTAGGTGCAGCCTTGGACAGATTGATGCTCTCCAGATAGACATAGCTTTCCGTTGCTGTGCTGCCAGATTCTGAGATACCCTTTACAGCAATCTTCTTTACCAGCCGCTTGTTGTATGCTTCCATGGCATCTAGGCGGTAAACCATGTTGTAAATGCTGTCACTCCTATGGGTTGCAGAATAACGCAGTGTCAGCAGTGGATTGAACTGCTTCAAATTTTCCCTGGTCTGCTTGCCTTCTACAGACTGAGGTTCATCTATGATTAAAATCGGATTCGTCTTGGCGATAATATCAATTGGCCTACGGGAACGAAACTCATCCAGCTTCATGCTGATGCGTCTTGCATCCTTGCCTCTGGCATTGAAGGCCTGGGAGTTGATAATCATGGCACAGATGGAATTATCCGAGGCAAAGCGGTCAATCTCCGTCAGCTGGGCAGAGTTATAGATGAAGAAGCGCACCTTCTTGCCGTACTCCTCGGCAAAGTGCTCCTGTGTCACCTGAAAAGATTTGTACACGCCCTCACGGATAGCAATGCTGGGCACAACCACGATGAACTTGCTCCAGCCATAATGCTTGTTCAGCTCATACATGGTCTTGATGTAGGTATAGGTTTTGCCCACACCGGTCTCCATCTCGATGGTCAGGTTAAAACGCCCCTCCAGCTTGTCTGATGGCTTCAGCTGATTTTTCCGCTGTATCTTCTGCAGGTTTTCCAAGATAATATTGTCATTTAGCTCCGGCAGTATTTTATGGTTACTCCAGCCAGTAAAGTCATCCTCATCCATCAAGGTCTGCTGACCGTAGGTATTCCCTTTATCCATCATATAGGACGTAGTCAGACAGGGTTGCCCGGCAAAGACATCCACCACGGCCTTGGCTGCATCAGCCTGGAATTTCTGATGCTTAAATCGTAACTTCATGGTCTTCGCCTCAATCATCCTTCTGCTGTAGATAAAAAATAGCCTTTTGTGTCTCTATCTCTTCCCGTAGCTCTTCTTCTGTCGGTAAATACAATTTGAACGCTGATTTTCCACTCGCTGAGTGGAAAATCTCTGGAAAGTATTTATAAAACTTGTAAAAGTTATACAGGTTTGTTTTTGTGTAACCCTTACCATACTTTTTTGTCAGCTCTTTAATGATACTATCTGTTTTCTTATAACTATCCGTAATAGCATTTGCAGTATTCATCACTTTATTCATCTGCTATTTCTCCAATCTCATATCTATCACCATTTTGCAACGGCTTGTTGCATAATTAGCGAACCCCATATTTAGTTACAAAATCCGAAACAGTGTATCGGATTTTTATATACCATCCCTTACAGCACCTTCACAGAGGTATCGGGTGCTAGTTCCTTGAAAATCTGCACCACATTGATCTTGGACGGACTGTCGGCAAAGCTGCTGTCACGGAATACGGCTCGTAGAGGCTGGCCCTTGGCAATAGCCTTGATAACGCTGTCCGGGATATTCTCGTCAAAGCAGGCAATCAGATCGCCATCATTGTAGTTGTGTACGGTACAGCCCTCGATAGCCTCAGACTTGTACGGCAGAGACAGGGGCAAGCCCCACTCCAGCAGGCAGCCAAAGAGCAGGTCAAGGTCGGTGCGGTCTTCCTTAATGTTGCTCTCAAACATATCCAGAAGGTTCTGTTCATAATCCCCAGGAGCGTAATACACATCCTTCATATTGGTATCGTCCAGCTTCAGGACACGGAAGCCGACATCGAGGTCTTTCGTTGTCGTAGGGCTTTCGGCCTTAATCTTGTCTCCCGTAGCAACCATTCGTTTTAAACCAATATCGCAAATTGTCTTAAAGCCAGCCCGATGTGCTTCCCCCGTTGGATCGCATTTTTCATTTATCTGCATCAAAACATATTTCCGATGTCCAGAATCTTCTGCATTCTGTTCCATAACTGCTTGAGCTGTTGTACTTGATCCAGCAAAGAAATCAAAAATAGTGTCATTCTTCCCTGCAAATGTTTGAATCAAATACTTTATCAACTGCACAGGTTTGACTGTATCAAAGCCATGTTGTTTGCCTATAAGTCTGCTTAAATCGACCTTTCCACTTTCTGCAGTTCCACTCAAATCTGAATCCATATAGGTATAAATAGGATATAGCGGATCCGCCTCTTCATGCGAATACTTCTTTTCCATTGGTGTTCCATCATCGGTAATATACATATGCCCAGTATCATATAGACGATCTATTGCCCTTACAAAATTGATACAAACACACTATTGTACTTTGAAACGGTATGCACAGTGTGCATTATGAACGTTACGCACAGTGTGCAAAGTGGGTGCATTATGAACGATAGCTTTTTGTGCGTACATGGGCAGTGCCTCCTTTCCTTGGATTTCAGTGTTTCATATTGGTTCTCGCCAATCTATTACATTCTCTCAATCAGCATAATAACAGGGCGAAGACCATCCACGCAGGAAAATACACCCTTGTCATCATCTCTCATCCAGGTTCCGCTTGGCTGCAGCAATTCTCCGTCTGACAACAGCTTTACCATTTCCTGAATCGGTTTCCATGCGTATTCACATAACCCCTCCGGTTTATTATCTCCGTCACTAATATAGACCTGTCCTGCCTTGTGAAATGGACAGACTTCAAAATTGGAAACAGCATATTTTTCTACAAGCTCTTTATCAAATCCTCCTCTGGCTGAACTCACAGCACTTCATGATCTCTTCGTTTATTGACGG
>CAVFWX010000155.1:0-4553 GCA_963626225.1 Anaerotignum sp. | reverse complement strand
ACCTGCTGCTGGAATTTGATTTGGATGCCATGAAGCAGAAGTTCAATATGGTGACTCCAGTGCTTATCGCCAATGCAGGTGACCTCAGCTCTGTTACACCTATCCTTAGTGAAGGCTCCGTTAAAGCAGGCGAAAAGCTGTTGAACGTAGAGATATAAAATTTTAGGAGACTGTTTAATAGCACAGGGAGTGTACCCACGTCGACTCGCTCTCGCTCATAACTCGACATAGCGGATGCTAAGCTCTCGTGAGGGGCATGATAGCTGGTCGCTATCATGGCTCACGAGTCGCTAAGCACCGATGTCGAGCAATGGTCTCCTTAGGGTACAGCTCCCTGTGCTCCAGTTCGTGCATACATAGTGCTTTTTCACACTATTTCAAGAAAATTGCCATATAATATGGTTAAGAAAGTTGCGATTTTGCGTATAGTGCAGGCACAGTGGGATGTACCTGAAGTAGACCGTTTATCGACATCGGCACTTAGCGATTCAGAAATCAATGAGAGCTTCCGACAGGAAGCGAACATTTCATTTCTGAGAGCTTAGTGTCCGTTATGTCGATACAGAGCGAAAGCGCGTCTACGAGGGTACTCCCGCTGGGCCCAAAATATTATAGTAGAGAGAAAATTGTACTTTTTGTGCAGAGCAAGACACACAGGTATACCTGCTGGGGTGAAGCTCTGGACTGCTGGCTAAATTTCAAATTCGAGAAAATTATCCTATACTAAAAAGTAGTACCATATCCCCGGTGAGGGGGAGGGAAGAAAGAGGAGGAATATATATGTTACCAAAGAATTTCCTGTGGGGCGGGGCAGTAGCTGCCCATCAGTTGGAAGGCGGCTGGGACGAGGGTGGCAAAGGCCCTAATGTCTGCGATGTTATGACTGGCGGCTCCCACGGCGTAAACCGCCGTATTACCGACGGCGTTGTGGAAGGCGAATACTACCCAAACCACAAGGCCATTGACTTCTACCATCACTTCAAAGAGGACATCGCCCTCTTTGGTGAAATGGGCTTCAAGTGCTTCCGCACTTCCATTGCCTGGACCCGTATTTTCCCTACTGGTGATGAGGAGGAGCCAAACGAGGAAGGATTGAAGTTCTATGATGAGATGTTTGACTGCCTCCATGAGCACGGAATCGAGCCTGTTATCACTTTGAGCCACTTTGAGATGCCGTATCACCTGGCCAAGAAGTATAACGGCTTTTTGGATCGCCACTGCATTGATGCTTTCGTAAAGTTTGCCACCACCTGCTTTAAGCGTTACAAGGGCAAGGTAAAGTACTGGATGACCTTTAATGAAATCAACAATCAGATGAACACTGCCAATGATACCTTTGCCTGGGTAAATTCTGGCGTCCAGCTGTCTAAGTTCGAGAACCCTGAGGAGGTTATGTACCAGTGTGCCCACAACGAGCTGGTAGCATCTGCTCTGACTGTAAAAGCAGGTCACGAAATCGACCCTGAGAACAAGATTGGTTGCATGGTTTCCTTTGTGCCAATCTATCCATTCTCCTGCGATCCATCTGATATCATCCTTGCCAACGAGGAAATGCATGCCCGTTATTTCTTCACTGACATCCATTGCCGTGGCCATTATCCAGCTTATGCCAAGAAGCTGCTGGAGCGGAAAGGCTACAATATCCACATGGAGCCAGGTGACGAGGAGATTCTTGCCAACGGCACCGTGGACTACATCGGCTTCTCCTACTATATGTCCAACACTGTAAACTCCAAGGAGACCATTGATTTGAACGAGGCTGTGGTTACCAGTGCCCACACCGTGGACAATCCATATCTGAAGCAGAGCGACTGGGGCTGGACCATTGACCCTCAGGGTCTCCGCTACAGCCTGAATGTACTCTACGAGCGGTACGAAAAGCCTCTCTTCATTGTGGAGAATGGCTTTGGTGCCATTGACAAGCTGGAAGAGGATAAGACCTGCCATGATAGCTATCGCGTAGATTACCTCCGTAACCACATCCTGGCCATGAAGGATGCAGTGGAGCTGGACGGCGTAGATCTCATGGGTTATACTCCATGGGGCTGCATCGACCTGGTATCCTTTACCACTGGCGAGTATCGCAAGCGTTATGGCTTTATCTATGTAGACTATGTAGATGGCGGCGAAGGCTCCGGCAAACGCTACAAGAAGGATTCCTTCCAGTGGTACAAGAAGGTTATTGCCAGCAACGGTGAAGAGCTGTAATACCACAATAGAGTAAAATAACAACAGCCTCAGGGAATGGGTGATGCATTCTCTGAGGCTGTTTTGCATATATGGAGTTGGTGCCTAATGAGCCAGATAGATTGGTTTTATCTTGGCATCTTCAGCGATATTTTCCCGGAGATACCCGGCAGCTACCATGGAGTCTAGTACCACGAATTGTCGCTTCTTGGCCAGCATAAAGTCTACATAAGGGGAGTAGAGGGAGGGGGCGTTGGGAATGCCTGCCAGCATAGCGGCTTCTGGCAGGGCTAGCATAGCAGGCTCCTTGCCGAAATATCCCTCACAGGCCTCTTTGATGCCGTAGTAGCCGGAGCCAAAATAGATGGTGTTCAGGTATAATTCTAATATCTCATCTTTTGAGTAGTTCAGCTCCATATCCAGGGAGAGGAGCAGCTCCTCTCCTTTGCGGCCAAAGGTCTGGTCGTGGGTGAGGAAGAGGTTTTTTACCAGCTGCTGGGTAATGGTGCTGGCACCTTCCCGAACTTCGCCGTATTGGAGATTCACCAGGGAAGCCCGGAAAATGCCCTCCATATCAAAGCCCCAGTGATTGTAGAACTTTCTGTCCTCCACGGCCACCACTGCCTGCTGGAGGGATTCAGGGATTTCCTGGAGCTTGACGTAGTTCCTGGAATTGATTTTTGCTTGGACAGCTTTTTTGATAAATACCATTCGTTCCACTCTATCTAAGGTAGAAGAGGGTGCGTCGTTTGTCTTGGCGGCGGCTTCGCCTTCATCTGCGTCAATGCCGGAATCGCTATCTAGGTCTGTGCCATCATCGGTAGGTTCAATTTCTGCCATATCATCTTGTTTTAGATCTGCTGTCAGGGACTGGGCGGAGGTTTCGGCTTTGTTGCCAAGGTCTGATATAATATTTGCCGTGTTGGTAATATGCCCTAGGATTTTGTCTGGGGCAAAGCTGTCACTGGCTCCTGCGGTGACTATAAAGGATATTAGGAATACTATCAGGAGAAACAGTATCCAGCGGAATATTTTTTTTAGCTTGCGAAATAACATAATAGGCCTCATTGTCTTGAATATAGGTTATACTTGTAGTAAAATGAAATGTTGTTATACATAGTATAACCTATTTGGCAAGATTTGGAAAACAAGGCGATATTAATTTTTTGTTAATGTTGCATACTATACATAAATATTGTATAATTATAAACACTTAAAGGAGGAAATGCCTGTGAAAAAGGTTAGTATCATTGGTGCTACAGGCTACGCTGGTGCAGAATTATTAAGAATTCTGCATAATCATCCAGAAGCTGAGGTAGTGCACATCACATCTGAGAGCCATGCAGGGGAGCCTATTTCGGATATTTATCCTCATCTGAAGGGGATTTATGATCAGAAACTCATGAGTATGAAGGATATTGAGGTTATTGGCCAGGACAGTGATTTTGTCTTTATCGGTCTGCCTCACGGCCATGCCATGAAGGTGGGTAGAGCCCTAGAGAATATGCCTACCAGGATTATCGATCTGGGAGCTGACTATCGCTTTGCCGACACTGATGTATATGAAGCATGGTATAAGGTACCTCATACCCACAAGGATGCACCTAGAGTCTATGGCCTTGCCGAGCTATATCGGGATGATGTGCGGGAAGCCAAGATCATTGGCAATGCAGGCTGCTACACTACTGCCAGCATCCTTGCCCTGGCACCACTGGCCAAGCATCATCTTATTGATGTGGATACCATCGTTATTGATGCCAAGTCCGGCGTGTCTGGTGCAGGACGTTCTGCTAAGCAGGCAAACCACTTCCCTGAGCTTTATGATAGCTTCAAGGCCTATGGTGTTGCCACCCATCGCCATACTCCGGAGATTGAACAGGCTATTACGGACCTGTCCGGGGAGACCACTGTACTGAACTTTACCCCACATCTGGTGCCAATGTCCAGAGGCATCCTCAGCACCTGCTATGCAAGGCTGAAGGAGGGAGTTACCGCTGATATGGTAACCGCCGCCTACGAGATGATGTACGGCAAAGAGCACTTTATCCGTTTGTTGGGCTTAGGCGGCTATCCTGCCACCAAGAACGTCCGTGGTTCCAACTACTGCGACCTGGGCTGGCATGTAGACCCACGCACCCACCGCGTCATCGTCCTCTCCGCCATAGACAACCTAGTCAAAGGCGCAGCAGGCCAGGCCGTGCAGAACTTCAACATCGCCTGCGGCTTCGACGAGAGCCTCGGTCTCGACATGGTTCCTATTTATCCATGAGGACTGCTGCATTTTCAGCAGCCACATCATTAAAGGATGATAGGAATACACATTGAGGCACACGAGGAAATACCGTGAGGAGACCTTTTATCGACCT
>CAVFWX010000154.1:0-4572 GCA_963626225.1 Anaerotignum sp. | reverse complement strand
GTGACCCTTGGCCATTTCCCCATAGTTCAAGGCTCCCATAGGCCGCCAATCAGCTACCTGATTCACCATGGTCCAAGAAAAAATACTGCCCTGCCCATAGGTGCTGTCTACGGTGATTTCTCCCCCCATGGCATGGCACAGGGAACGGCTGATAGCCAGCCCCAGTCCGGTACCTTCTACCTGACGGTTCCGCTTGGTGTCCACCTGCTGAAAGCTGGAAAACAGCTTCTGCAAATCCTGATGCTTGATGCCCATGCCTGTATCTTCCACGCTGCCATAAAGCCGGATACTCTTGCCATCCCGCAGCTTTTCATAGGTAAACCGCAGGGTAATACTGCCCTCCTGAGTAAATTTTGCTGCATTGTTCAGGAGATTCACCATAATCTGCTTAACACGGATTTCATCACCTATCAAGGCCCTAGGCAAGGTAGGATCCACCTCCAGCACCAGCTTTACCCGGCTTTCCCTAAGACGGATATTAATCATAGTGGCCACATCCATCAAAAGGGCCGCTGGCTGGTATACCTCATTGATTAAATCCATCTTTCCTGCTTCGATTTTGGAAAAGTCTAAAATATCATTGATGATGCCCAGCAAAGAGGTAGCCGCATTTTTTATCAGAATAGCATTTTCCCGTGCCAGCAAATCTTCTGTATCACGGATAATAAACTCTGCCATGCCGTTGATGGCGTTCATGGGAGTGCGGATTTCATGGGACATATTGGCCAGGAAATTGGTCTTAGCACGGTCTGCACTTTCCGCCTGCTCCTTGGCGGCAATAATATCCGTAACATCCTGCATAATAATCATCAGGCAATTCCCGGATCCCTCCATGCCTGGCAATGGCCTGATAAAGATATCATAGATTTTTTCTATGCCCGTTACCACCAGCTTTTCCATACACTGGAAATTCTTTCTTTCCTTCAAAGCTCTCTGGCAAATATTTACAAGGTTCTGCTGGCCATATTCATCCATAATGCCTATGAAAAGCTTCTCTAATGGCATGCCGCTGGCACTGTCTGCCGGATTCTTGCCGCTGATGGCATAGTACCGCTCCGTGGCCAACATACAATTCAGCTCCCCATCCAATATCAGGGAAACATTGGGGGAATTCTGCAAAAGCATCTTGGTGTAAAAGGTCTGCCGCAGCTTTTTTTCTTCACTGTAGTTTCTGAGATTGTTGGCCTGGTCGCTCATCACAGACAAAATGCTGTTTTCCCGTGCCAACCTCTTAACCTCCCGCTGGGCCTTTTTCAGTTCCAGCTGCAGCCGCCGGATTTCCTCCTGTTCATTCATCTATTTCACCCCCTCTGCTCCTGCATTGCCTTCTTCCCCGAACCTGGCCTTCCTCGGCCCTTTAGTCCAGGTATTTTGCTACCACGGCCATAAGTTCCTCCGGCTGGAAGGGCTTAGCCACAATATCCTCAATGCCCTGAACCTTGATGCTCTCAATGGTTTGTGCATCATCCACCCCGGTAAGAAATACCACCGGAATATCTGTTGTTGCTGGATTTGCCCGCAGCTTTGCCAAAACCTGAAATCCATCCTCCTCTGGCATCATTACATCCAGCAATATCAAATCTGCCTTGTTCCTCTCCAAAAACATCATGGCTCTTTTGCCTGATGGCACAGGCACAGGCTTCCATCCTTCCCTGGAACGCAGCAGCATATCTGCCAGCCTTAGATTGATGCTATTGTCATCCACTATGAGTATTTTCTTTACTTCCTTGTCCATATGAATCCCTCGATTGCTTTATCCCATGCCTGGATTGTGCCAGGCTTCATTTCCTCTCCCCCTCATACAGGAGCATCATTCCTGAAATTTATGGCAGTTATTTTCCATAACTTAGCGTATTTATACTATTCTATATAGTAGCCTATATTCCTGCTAGTTTCAAGAAAATATTTTCATCATAAATTTAAAAACCCCCGCCACATTACGCAGCGAGGGTTTTAATGCTATGTAACTATTTATTTATGGCCGCTGCAATAAGGGCAGGCTCCCTCTTCTTCAGAAGCAGCAGTCTTTTCCTCATGATGGCCCTTGCAGGCATCACAGCCACAGCAGTCATGCTTGCCATCAACAAAATTACGATACACATGATGGCCGGCATAAACCAGCAAAGGAACAATAACTATAACGCAAATCCATGTTGACAGATTCATTATAGCGAACCTCCTTTAGATTAGAAGCCCAGCAGTCTACCAATCTGATATACCAGCAGGGAAACAACCCATGCCAGTGCAAACATATAAACAGCAGCAAATACCATCCACTTGAAGCCACCAGCTTCCTTCTTGATAGTACCCAGAGCTGTAATACATGGAGTATAGAGCTGGGAGAATACCATGAAGGACAAAGCAGACAATGGAGTGAAGGCACTGCCCATGCCGGTACCCAGCATGGTCTCAGCAGTCTCTACTGCATCCTCAGCCTCAGCGGAGATATCAGGCATGCCATAGAGAATACCAATAGTGGATACAACAGACTCCTTGGCAAGAATACCGGAGAGAACTGCAGCACCAGCCTCCCAGTTGCCAAAGCCCTGGAATACAAACAGGGAACCAACAACAGCACCAATGGATGCCAGGAAGCTGTCATTGAGATCCTCAACCATACCCTCGCTGTTGAAAGCGGACAGGAACCAGAGGATTACGCAGCCCAGGAAGATAACGGTACCGGCCTTGATCAAGTAACCCTTGCCCTTGTCCCAGGTCTCCAGGAGAACGGTTTTCATATCAGGCATACGGTATGGAGGCAGCTCCAGCAGGAAGGTGGAGTTCTCATCCTTGAAGGTGGTGTTGGACAGAAGCTTTGTGGAAACAATAGCCATAACCACACCAACAACATACATGGCAAATACTACATTAGCTGCATTCTCTGGGAAGAACATGGCCGCAAAGAGAGCCATGATTGGCAGCTTGGCACCGCAGGTCAGGAATGGAGAAGCCATGATGGAAAGCATACGATCCTTCTCAGTGTCCAGAGCACGGGCACCCATGATGGAAGGAACGCCGCAACCGAAGCCCATCATCAAAGGCATAACACCCTTACCGGTAAGGCCTGCGCGACGCATAATAGGATCCATGATGAAGGCAACACGAGCCATGTAGCCGGTGCCATCCAGGAAGCTCAGGCAGAAGAACAGGATGAAAATCAGTGGAACGAAGGTGATAACTGCACCAACACCGCCGATAATACCATCACAAATCAAGGACTGCATCCAGTCAGCAACCTCAGCATCAGCCAGGGTCTCTGATGCCCAGCCCAGGAACTGGTCGTTTACCAGCTCATCTACAAAGTCAGCGATTGGCTGGCCAATCCACTCAAAGGTAATCTGGAATACAGCGTACATAATGAGCAGGAAGGCAGGAATAGCCAAAACGCCGTTGGCCAGTACATGGTCAATCTTCTCAGAGGTGGTAGCACCTACATGGGAGAAGGTAACGGCCTCGGCCAAAATCTCATCAATGAAGGCATAACGCAGCTCGATAAGCTGTTCCTGACGAGCCTTGTCGTCAGATACGCTTGCCTCAATCTCCTTGGCCTTGGCAATGTGAGCCTTCAGCTTTTCGCTTGGGCCATAGCCATCCATGGAAATGGAAGTGAATACGTTCAGCATGTTCTTCAGGCTGCTGCCGTCACGGGCGATGGTAAGAAGTACAGGGTAGCCCAGGATCTTCTCCAGCTTCTTGACATCAATCTTGATGCCCCGCTTCTTGGCCTCATCCTGCATGTTCAGGTCGATAATAAGAGGAATGCCCTTCTCCAGCAGCTGCAGGGTCAGGAACAGGTTTCTCTCGATGTTGGAGGAATCCACAACATCTACAACCAAATCAGTGCGGTTCTCCATGAGGTACTCGATTACGATCTTCTCCTCCGGGGAACGGGCATTGACGCTGTAGGTACCTGGCAGGTCAACGATCATGATGTCCTTGTCGTTGTGACGGACATAACCTACCTTCTTGTCTACAGTTACGCCAGGCCAGTTGCCGATCTTCTGACGGGCACCGGTCAGCTCATTAAAAATTGTAGATTTACCGGTATTAGGGTTACCAGTAAGTGCTACAGACAAATTCTCGCTCATTACTTATTTTCTCCTTCCCTATCAGATTGCTGTTACCTGGATGCACTCTGCATCTTTGCGACGGATTGCCAGGTTGTAGGAGCGCAGGCCGATAGCAATAGGGTCACCTAAAGGTGCGGAGCGTAGTACGGTAATCTTGGTACCAGGCAGCAGACCCATTGTCATCAGTCTTTCTTTGAGGCCGGATTCTCCGATGCTGTCAACACGGAGAGTCATGCCGGTCTTGCCATCTTTTAATGTCATAGCAATACCTCCAATGATAATAATTAATAATTTCAACATACATTGATAACTACTCTCAAAGTACCCATATATGATAATATTTATCACTATCATTGTCAATAGGGAATTTGAATTTTTCTCTTTTCGGCTTCTATATGCTTGTAAAATCTTCTAAACAGCATCTTTAGACCCCAGGCGTAGGCTAAGGATTCAAATAGGTAGGTTAGGATGTAGCTGAGCCAGAGGGCGTGGTTGCCGATTT
>CAVFWX010000153.1:0-4588 GCA_963626225.1 Anaerotignum sp. | reverse complement strand
ACTTTATTAGTTACGGAGATATACCACGCAAATATAAGGCTGGATACTGTCTAGGGATTGAGAAAATTAGATATAAATTCTAAGGTTTACAAATTGACAAAGCTTAGATTATTTTGCTAAAATATTATTGCAAACAGAATATATCTGGTGGGCGTCGGTCTAGGATATATAGGACAGAAAATCGCCAGTTGATACGAAATAGCTACAGAGACGGGAATTGTGCTATTGACATATCAGCTGGCGTTTTATTTTTGCAAAAATATGGAGGTAGAAAATGAATCCAAGGGAGAAAGCTAAAAAATTTGCCATGATTTTTATTGGGGTCATTGTACTTTCCGGCATACTGCTGATGTATACCGGCAATGATGCCCTGGTGCTGGCCACAGAGAAGAAGGAAGGCATCCTGACTGCTGAGCAGGTAAAGGTGTCATTTGATTCTGTAGGTGGCCGCTTGATTAAGGAAAATGTGAAGGAAGCCCAGCAGGTAAAGAAGGGCGATGTGCTGATGGTGTTGGACAGCAGTGATATGGATCTGGCCATTGAGCAGATGGAGGCAAGTATTGCCCAAATGGATGCTCAGATAAAGTCCGCTGCCGGCAACGTGGAGATTTCCTACTCACAGGCGGATACTGATGAGCAGCAGAGCTTCCGTCAGATTGACCAGCAGAAGGCTGCAGTGGCATCTGCTGAGGCTACCTATGCCAATGCCCAGCTGGATTACAACCGTATGAGCGGACTGTTGGCTTCTGGTGCCATAGCACAGCAGGAGCTGGACAACGCCCGCCTTGCCATGGATGTGGCTGCCGCCAATGTGAGCCAGCAGAGACAGATGCTGAACAAGCTTCTGGCAGGCACCAGCTATACCGGGGATACGGATTCTCTGAACCTGCCTACTATCGCTATCCAGCGTCAGACTGCTGCCAACCAGCTCAACGATGTGGAGTCTTTGAGGCAGCAGAAAAAGAATCTTGAGGCCCAGCTGAAAAATCTGAAGCTGAACAAGGAACGGCTGACCCTACGTGCCCCAGAGGATGGCAAGATTTTGAAAATCTTGGCCAAGGAAGGGGAGATGGTAGCAGCTAATACTCCTGTTATTCTTATGGAAAGCACCCGCTGCTATTTTGATGTGTATATCTCCGAGAAGGATTTGGGGGACTATAAGGAAGGGGAAAATATCACCGTTGAGGCGGTAGCCACAGAAAAGGAGCTGGAGGGCAATATCCGTATCCTTACCAAGGCTCCTGGCTTTGCGGATCTGAAAATGACCCGGGAAAAAGGCCAGTCCGACCTGACTGCTTTCCAGATGCGTATTTATGTGGATCCGCAGGAGGGTATCGTCCCTGGCATGACGATGGGAGTGAGACTTAGATGAGTGCCCTACGTGATGAAATCAAGTTTTTGCTCCTGGGACGGGGTATGCCTTATGAAAAGGTAGCATTGATGGTTTCGGTGGTAATTACGGTTATTTTTAGCGCCATGATGGGGCTAAACTACGCCAAGGATACCCCTATCACGGTTATTGACCTAGATGATTCCCGCTTTAGCCACGAGCTCATCGTGACTTTGGACAGCTCCCAGTATTTGGATGTGCAGGCGGTAGTAAATACCCCTATGGACCCAAAGACCTTTATGTATCGTGACAAAAACTATGCCGTCATCTATATCCCTGAGGGGACGGAGAAAAGGCATTATAATGGGGAAACCTGCGATGTGGGTATGATATTGGACAATACCAGTGCTTCGGCATTGTCTGGAGCCAGGGAAGCCCTCAATGAAATCGTGGCAGAGGTAAACAATCCTGAGCTAGGCACTGGAGACAGCATCAACGGAGCCATGATGCTGCGGGAGCGGCGGCTCTTTAACCCGGTAGATTCTGCCAGCAATGGTGAGGTAATGGGGTTTTTGATCTTCTTTTCCAGCATGTTTCTGGCCTTTGCCCAGCTTGGTATGATACCAAGGCTTCGCATGGAGGGAAAGCTGGGAATCCATCTTCGTTCCGGCGTAGTATTCAGCCTGATGCAGCGTACTATACCGTATTGCTGCTGCTGGCTGGGTGCTAACTTCATCGGCTTGGTAATCCTGAGATTCTGGGGTGATATTAACTTTTCCGGCAATATCCTGCTGTATTTTGGTGTTCAGGCTATCTATATTTTCACTCTGAGCCTTATGTGCCTGCTTTTTGGCTGGAATGCTCCCAATCCGGGCATTGCCAGCAGCCGCATGATTCTCTTTGTGCCGGGAGGCTTTATCTTCGGTGGCTACGGCGTGCCCATGACCCTTATGCCTGAATGGGTACATTGGGTGGTGCAGATATTCCCTCTGACCTGGGAGTTTAAATTCGTCCGGGATATTGTGTTCCGAGGGGCAGGTCTGTGGGACTGCGGCACCACCATCGGCCAGTTCCTCATCTATGTGGCCATTGTGGTCTTTGCCTTTGTAATGAAGTTCTACAAAGCCCAGGAGGCCTATGAAAAGCAGATAAGCTACGAAAAGAGCATAGCTACAAATTAATATGTGGACTGTATCAGATGGTGCAGTTCATAAAATGAGAGATATGCCGCCTGGTTTTTGACAGACTGGGCGGTAATTTTTTTTAGACTATTGCTTTTTTTGACTTTTTGATGTATTATATCTTTTGAGCTTAGCACTCGACTACATAGAGTGCTAATGATTTTGTTTAAGCATATTTTACATAAAAGGAGCAATTGAAAATGGCAAAGACAACCCATGAATTTCAGGCAGAAACCAAGGAGCTGCTGAATCTCATGATTCACAGCATCTATACAAACCATGAGATTTTTCTCAGGGAGCTGATTTCTAACGCCTCTGATGCTATTGACAAGCTGCATTTTGCATCTTTGCAGAACAGGGACATTCTGGAGGGCAATGAGGACTATGAGATTTATCTTGTGCCAGATGCAGACAGTCATACACTGACCATCTCCGACAACGGTATTGGCATGACTGCTGATGAGGTGGTGGAGAATTTGGGCACCATTGCCAAGTCCGGCACCAAGGCATTTCTCCAGCAGCTGCAGCAGGCAAAGGAAAATGACAGCCAGATTACCGATAAGGAAATGATCGGCCAGTTTGGTGTAGGCTTCTATTCTGCCTTTATGGTGGCAGAGAAGGTTACTGTTGTAACCCGCAAGGCAGGGGAAACTGCTGCTGTACGCTGGGAGTCCACTGGTGATGGTTCCTATACTCTGGAGGACTGTGAGAAGGAGAGCCGTGGCACCAATATTACCATTACTTTGGGCAAGGATTTCTATGGCGACAGTGCTGAGGAGAATTTCTTGGACACTTGGAATTTGCAGAATCTGGTAAAGAAGTATTCTGATTATGTACGTTACCCTATCAAGATGAATATCGAGAGCAGCGAGATGCCTCGTGATGATGAGGGCAAGGTTATCGAAGGGGCTGAGCCTATCAAGAAGGTGGAGCTGAAGACCCTGAACTCCATGGAGCCACTGTGGACCAAGAACAAGAGCGAAATCACCCAGGAGCAGTACACTGAGTTTGTAAAGAACCAGTTCCATGAGTGGGAGGAGCCTCTGGAGGTATTCCACAACAAGGCAGAGGGCAATGTGGAGTACACTTCTTTGCTGTACATCCCTGCTAAGGCACCATTCAACCTGTATCACACTGACTATGAGCCAGGTGTGCAGCTCTACAGCCGCCATGTGTTCATTATGGACAAGTGCAAGGATTTGCTGCCTGACTATCTGCGGTTTGTAAAGGGACTGGTGGATTCTCCAGATCTTTCCCTGAATATTTCTCGTGAGCTTTTGCAGCAGAGCCGTGAGCTAAAAACCATTGGCAAGAGCCTGGAAAAGACCATTCTAAAGGCATTGGAGCGTATGCTGAAGAACGACCGTGAGAAGTATGAGAAGTTCTGGACCGAGTTCGGCAAGAGCCTGAAGATTGGTATCTACAACAGCATGTACACTGGCAGCAGGGATGTTATTGACAAGCTGAAGGAGTTGCTGCTCTTTGCTTCCTCCAAGGAAGGCAAGGAGGTTTCTCTGAAGGAATACGTGGAGCGTATGCCTGAGAGCCAGAAGAAGATTTATTATGCTACTGGCACTGACAAGGCAACTATCGAGAAGTTACCTCAGATGGAGTTGCTGAAGGAAAAGGGCCTGGAGGTATTGTACCTGTTAGACCCTGTAGATGAGTTCGCCATCGAGACTCTCCACCAGTATGGTGACAAGGAGTTCCAGTCCATTAGCCGTGGTGAGTTGGATCTGGATGATGCTGAGTCCCAGGAGGCCAAGAAGGAAACTGAGGAAATCGCCAAGAATAATGACGACCTGGTAAAGGACATCAAGGAAGCTCTGGGAGACAAGGTGTCTGAGGTAAAGCTTACCTCTCGTCTGAAGTCCAGTGCTGTGTGCCTGGTGGCTGATGCCATGGGCCCAAGCCTCTCCATGGAGCATACCTTTGCGGCTATGGACAATCCTATGTTCAAGGCAAAGCGTATTCTGGAGCTGAATCCAAAGCATGACCTCTTTGCCAAGCTGCAGATCCTCCATGCCAATGGCAAGGATAATGCAGAGTTCAAGGATTACTGCGATTTGCTATACAC
>CAVFWX010000152.1:0-4685 GCA_963626225.1 Anaerotignum sp. | reverse complement strand
ATTATTAATATATAATTATATATTAATATCTAAAGCAGTCCGTATTTCCCAAAACTGTATGTTGCGGGGGTGCTTCAGGCTTTGAACTGGTATGGCCATGCTGTGTCCTTGACAGGGAGAAGTTTTTGGTATATCATAATAATACAGTAAATACATATATATTAAATATGTTTTTGTTTAATGAGCAATTTCCTGCTGGGAGAGGCAGGGATTATTTGCCTGTTCAAGGAGTGTATTATTATGGCCAAGGAGAAATTATTGCGGGGGAGAATACCCCCTGGCGTTATGGAGTATATAGCAAATACCCTGCAAGGGCTTAGCTTTGGTGAGGTGGTGCTGGTGGCACAGGATGGGGTGCTGGTACAGTTGGAGTGGAGTGAGAGACTGCGGCTAGATAGATGGGGAGAGCATCTAGAGCAGCGGCAGTGGGAGACTCAGACTCGGGAAAAGGTGATGCAGCATATTGTCCAGGAGTTCAGCCATCTACAATACGGCCGCCTGGTAATAGTGGTAAAGGCTGGTAGCGTGGTGCAGATGGAGCGGACGGAAAAGCAGAGATTTACCGGCCTGGATGGGGAAGGAATCTGAGCGATTTGGCCTGCTGCATCTGAGTCAAAGAAGAAATTTTTGAAAAATCTGTTGACAAAGCTGGGAAAGCAGAGTATATTATACACATCGTCTATTAAACATATTAATTATATATGATTGAACGGAATCACCGCAGGTCATTCGAAAACGAAAGCCTACGAGGAAGCTGTGAATGTCTTTAGCATATTGCTAGGGGTAGCAGCTTTCCCGTAGGCTTTTTTATTATGTTGTAGACAGAGACATTTACAGCTAGGAGGGAAAAGAAATGATAGGTAAGAAATTATTTTGCCTGGCGGTGGTTTTGGTGCTGGGTATGGGAGTGCTGGGTGGTTGCGGCAGTGATGAGGCTGCTGTGGCTGATGGAACTGAGTTTTTGAATGTATCTTATGACCCTACTCGGGAGTTTTATACAGAGTTTAATGAAGCCTTTAAGGCTGAGTGGAAAAAGGAGCATCCGGAGGAGATTGTCTTTAGCCAGTCTCATGGGGGCTCTGGCAAGCAGGCTCGTTCCGTACGAGAGGGCTTGGAGGCTGATGTGGTGACCTTGGCTCTGGCCTATGATGTGGATGAGATTGCCAAGGCAGGCCTTATAGCCAAGGACTGGCAGCAGAAATTCCCAGATAATTCTGCTCCTTATACCTCTACTATCGTGTTCTTGGTGCGCAAGGACAACCCCAAGAACATCCATGATTGGGATGATTTGATTCGGGATGATGTACAGATTGTCACCCCGAACCCAAAGACCTCTGGCGGTGCTCGTTGGAACTATCTGGCGGCCTGGGAATATGCCAAGGAAAAATATAAGGGTGACGAAGCCGCCATCAAAGATTTTATGAAAAAGCTCTTTAGCCATGTGGTGGCCCTTGACTCCGGTGCCAGGGGAGCTACTACATCCTTTGTCCAGCGGGGGCAGGGTGATGTGCTGATTGCCTGGGAGAACGAGGCATTGCTGACCCTGAGAGATGAGCCGGATAAATATGAGATAGTGGTACCATCCATCAGCATTCTGGCTGAGCCATCAGTAGCAGTGGTGGACGAGGTGGTGGATATGAAGGGTACCAGGCAGCTAGCCGAGGCCTATATCAATTTCCTTTACAGCAAGGCTGGCCAGGAAATAGCCGCCAAGAATTTCTACCGTCCACGGGACAAGGAAGTGGCCGCCAAGTATGCTAATCAGTTCCCGGCTCTAAAGTTTGTTACTATTGACGAAGCCTTTGGTGGCTGGCAAAAGGCCCAGCAGGAGCATTTTGCCGACGGAGGCACCTTTGATGAGATTTTTGAGAAGTAATGTATGAGGAGGCAACAGCCATGGTTCTAGGGGCTAGTCCCAGGGTGATACCGGGGTATCATCTTACCTGGGGGATTACGATTTTTTATCTGTCACTTATATTCTTGCTGCCCCTGGCAGGGTTCTTGCTTTATACCGGTGGCATGGGCTGGGAAAAGTTCCTATCCGTAGTGACGGACTATCGAGTGCTCCATGCCTATTATATAAGCCTAGGGGCATCCCTGGCAGCGGCACTGATAAATGCCGCCTTTGGGCTGCTCCTAGCCTGGGTGCTGGTTCGTTATGACTTTCCCGGCAAGAGGCTGGTAGATGGGCTTATCGACCTGCCCTTTGCTCTACCTACGGCGGTGGCAGGCATTGCCCTGACCACCCTCTATGCAGAAAACGGCTGGCTGGGACAGTATTTTTACGCTCTGGGCATACCTTCTGTATTTTCTGTGGTGGGTATCACCATTGCCTTGATATTCGTGGGGATTCCCTTTACTGCCCGCAGTGTACAGCCGGTGCTATCTGAGCTGGATCCTCAGATGGAAGAGGCGGCAGCTATGCTGGGGGCAGGTTCCTGGCTTACTTTTCGTCAGGTGATTTTCCCAGAGCTTTTGCCACCTCTTTTGACAGGCTTTGGCCTGGCCTTTGCCCGGGGCATAGGAGAGTATGGCAGCGTGGTATTTATTGCCGGCAATTTGCCCTACGAAACAGAGATTGCTCCACTACTAATCATGGCTAAGCTAGAGCAGTTTGACTATGAAGCGGCAGCCGCCATCGCCCTGGTGATGATGGCCATGTCCTTTGGAATTCTACTTATAATAAATGGTTATCAGAGATATCTAGCCAAGAGTCAGGGGGTGTGAAAATGCAGTCTATCAACTGGAAAAAATACGGTCTTATTGCCATAGCTGTGGGGTTTTTGCTAATCATGCTGGTATCGCCTCTGGTGCTGGTGGCCAGTGAGGCTCTGGCCAGAGGCTGGCATAGCTACCTAAAGGCCATTAGCGACCCATTTGCTATAAAGGCACTTTATCTCACCTTGGAGGCTACCATAGCGGCAGTGGTACTAAATACCATCTTTGGGGTGGCTTCTGCCTGGCTTTTGACCAAATACGATTTTCGGGGCAAATCCCTTTTGGGCTCACTGATAGATTTGCCCTTTGCCATCTCGCCGGTAGTGGCGGGACTGTTTTTTGTCATGCTCTTTGGACGCATGAGTCCACTATACCCCATGCTGAGAGCTGAGCATATAGCAATTGTCTTTGCAGTGCCGGGCATTATCCTGGCCACGGTGTTTGTTACTTTTCCTTTTATTACCAGGGAGCTGGTGCCGGTGATGGAGTCTCAGGGCCGTAGCGAAGAAGAAGCGGCAGCCACCATGGGAGCAGGAGGCTGGACAATTTTTCGCCATGTAACATTGCCCAATATCAAATGGCCCCTGATATACGGTGTTATCCTGTGTAGTGCCAGGGCCCTGGGGGAGTTCGGTGCTGTGTCCGTAGTGTCTGGACATATCAGAGGCAAGACTACGACTTTGCCTCTACATATAGAGATTTTGTACAACGAATATAATTTTACCGCTGCCTTTGCTGTGGCTTCTCTGCTGGTACTGATGGCCATCCTGGTGCTGGTGCTGAGGAACCTGGTGGAATGGCGGGCCAAAAGGGGGATAAATAATGTCCATTGAGGTTGAACTAAAACATATAGAAAAAAGCTATGGCAGCTTCCGTGCTTCCAAGGATGTGAACCTAGTGGCAGAAAAGGGCCATCTCATCGGCCTATTAGGTCCCTCCGGCAGTGGCAAAACCACCATCCTTCGGATGATTGCAGGACTAGAGCAGCCAGACAGGGGCGATATCTTTATTGGCGGCAGGCGGGTCAATGATGTACCGGCCGGCAAAAGAGGTATTGGCTTTGTCTTTCAGAGCTATGCCTTGTTCAAGCACATGACAGTGCGGGAAAATATCGCCTTTGGCCTAAAGGTCCAAAAGGTGCCGGCAGATAAAATCCGCAGCCGGGTAGACAAACTTGTAGAGCTGGTGGGGCTAAAGGATTTTGGTCATCGCTACCCTATGCAGCTATCTGGTGGTCAGCGGCAGAGGGTGGCCTTTGCCAGAGCCTTGGCACCGGAGCCGGAGCTTTTGTTGCTGGATGAGCCCTTTGCCGCCATTGATGCCAAGGTAAGAAAAGACCTGCGGCAGTGGCTACGGCAGACCATCCATGAGCTAGGCATAACCAGTATCTTTGTGACCCATGACCAGGAGGAGGCTGTGGAGGTGGCAGACGATATCATCATCACCAACGCCGGTAGCATTGAGCAGGCCGGCACTCCTGTGGAGATCTACCAGCATCCTGCTACTGCCTTTGTGGCGGATTTTATCGGTGAGTCTGTGGAGGTGGAGGATTATACCGTATTCAAGGGCTTTGCCAATGGAGGCGGCAGTCATCCAGGCATCATTCGGCCGGAGTTTTTGGAAATCGGAGCCAGCGATGGAGAAATGCCAATGCCTCTGGCCACGGAAAGAGGAATCGTGCGGGGAACTTATTTTCGTGGCAGCAATATGCAGATTGATGTGGAGGTCAAGGGAACATTGCTGAGAGGCTGGCGGAGCCTGGAGAAAAAGCCCCTCCGTGAAGGAGATGAGGCAAGGGTCATGATCCACCGCATCTACAGCTTTGCAGGTGGAGCAACTACGATTATCGAAAATCAGGCAAAGCAGCAAAACTCCGTGGTGATTTGAGGATGAGAAGAGCGGGTTAGCCCAAGGCGAAAGCCGTATCAGGAGAGTTAAGCGTTGTATGAAAATAACTGAATTATCAG
>CAVFWX010000151.1:0-4695 GCA_963626225.1 Anaerotignum sp. | reverse complement strand
CTTTATTTTTTATGGTAAAGTTTTCATATCCGCCAGTGGCCAGAATACCACCATGGCCTTGCCCTTTATCAAATCAAATGGCACAAAGCCTACATCCGGGAAGCGGCTATCCTCAGAGTTGTTGCGATTATCTCCCATAACGAAGATATGTCCCTCAGGAATAGTTACCTTCGGATAGTCCCCACGGCATTTGCTGAGGATATAATCCTCGTTCTGCAATTCGTCGTTGACGAATACATTGCCATCCTTGATTTCAATGGTATCACCAGGCACCGCAATAACCCGCTTGATAAAATCACGGCTTGGATCCTTAGGATACTGGAAAATCAGTATCTCTCCCTTCTCCGGAGCACGAAGATGATAAATCAGCCTGTTGACAATAAGCCTCTGCTGATTTTGCAGGGTAGGCATCATAGATGGACCGTCCACCAGGTATGGCTCCACCAGGAAGTTACGTATAATCATAGCCAATACCACCGCTACAACGATGGATATTACCCAATCTTTGATTTCTTCACCTAAATTATTCACAAAAGCACCTCGCTAAACTTCCTTTAAATCGAAAAATAGAGGCTGACCAAACGGCAGCCTCTACAATTACCAGAATTAGCGCTTCTCGCGGATACGAGCAGCCTTACCAGTGAGGTTACGGAGATAGTACAGCTTAGCACGGCGAACAACACCGCGACGCTTAACCTCAATCTTCTCCAGGCGTGGGGAATGTACTGGGAAAGTACGCTCTACACCTACACCGTAGGAAATCTTGCGAACAGTGAAAGTCTCACGAACGCCGGAGCCGGAGCGAGCAATTACAACGCCCTCGAAAGCCTGGATACGCTCACGGGAACCCTCAACAACCTTTACCAGGCAGTTTACGGTGTCACCCTGCTGGAAAGCTGGGATATCGCTCTTGAGCTGTTCTTTCTCTAATTCCTGAATAATGTTCATTTTTGTTCCTCCTCTTTACAGACGTTCGTGCCAAGTGTTGGATTCTAATATAGCCTTGGTCAGAGGACCGCCCACATACTTGAATATAATACCACAAAATTCTACAGGCAGTCAAGGAAAAATATTCTTCCCTACTGTAGATTATGTATCATGCAGCATATACCCATGGTCCATTGGTCCACTGCCCTTGCCCAGATCCAACATGGCTCCTAATGCCCCGGAGATATATTCCTTGGCCTTAGCTACTGCTGTCTCCATAGCAAAGCCATTTGCCAGGTTGGCGGCAATGGCTGAGGACAGTGTGCAGCCTGTGCCATGGGTATTGGGATTGTTTATCCTTTTGCCCCCAAACCAGGTAGCCTTGCCGTTAGCATAGAGCAAGTCATTGGCATCGTTTATGCTATGGCCACCCTTGCAGAGGACGCTACAACCGTATGCCTTACTGATTTCTGCTCCAGCAACCTCCATTTCCTCTGCTGTGGAAATGCTCCGCCCCAGCAGCACCTCTGCCTCAGGAATATTGGGGGTCAGCAAGGTTGCAAGGGAAAACAGCTCCGCCTTCAGCACCTCTATTGCATCCTCTGCAATAAGCCTTGCCCCGCTGGTGGACACCATAACAGGGTCAATGACTACAAACTGAGGCTTGTACTGCCGCAATTTGGCAGCAATCACTCTTATCAATTCCTTATCTGATACCATGCCAATTTTCACTGCATCTGGGAAAATATCCGTAAAGATACTGTCCAGCTGCTGGGCCAGAAATTCCGGTGTTACGTTCATAATAGCTGCTACTCCGGTGGTATTCTGAGCCGTCAGGGCTGTAATAGCACTCATGCCATATACACCATTGGCAAGCATGGTTTTCAAATCTGCCTGAATGCCTGCTCCCCCGCTGCAATCACTACCGGCTATAGTTAAAGCTGTTTTCAATATTATACCTCCCAAAACTCAAAAAAATTATTTCTAAAAGAGACAGCCCTTAGGCTGTCCCTCAACTTAAAATTCAATTTGTCACAGCGGCTTTTCTATGCTTCCACTGCCTGATGCGGTAAATTGCCATTGGCACGATAAGGAAAGGCACTCCTACCAAGAGGCTTTCCCGTAGATCCGGCTCAAAAGCCAGCACTACCAGGCAAAATACCTGGGCCCAGATGCCAAACAGGGTAACATAAGGGAAAAGCGGGGTCTTGTACTTCAGTCCCTCAAAGGTGCCATCAGCTACAGCCTGTTTCCGGAAACGGTACTGGCTCCAGCAGATGGAAATCCAGGCAATAGCCCCCGTAAAGCCGGACAAGGCCAGCAAATAGGTGTACACCGTCTCGCTGGCATCAAAGCTGTACAGGAGAATGATAAACCAGCAGGAAACAATGGAAACCAGCACAGCATTCTTTGGCATGCCGTTTTTGTTCAGCTCTGCCAGCTTCTTCGGAGCCATGCCCAGGGTTGCCAGGGAATAGATAGCACGGCTGGTGCCATAAAGCCCGGAGTTGGAGCAGGATAGGGCTGCTGTCAGCACCACAAAGGCAAAGACGGCACTGAGGCTGCCAAAGCCGTGATTGGCCATGGCCACAGCAAATACGCTATCATCCAGTCCAGCCTGATCCCAAGGCAAGATAGAAATCAAAATGGAAATAGGCACAATGTACAGGGCAATAATCCTCCAAGTAACATTGCGGACAGCCAGAGGAATACTCTTTTCAGGATTCTTGCACTCCCCTGCTGCCAGACCAATAATCTCCGTACCCTGGAAATTCACCAATATAATGGTCATGGTCAGGATAATGGACCAATAACCATTTGGAGCAAAGCCACCGCTGCCCAGGAAAATGCTAGAGCCAATATAGCCCCCATCTCCCACGATGCCCAGGATAATCAAAATGCCTACGATACTGAAGGCGATCAAGGCCACAATCTTGATAATGGCCAGCCAGAATTCGCTTTCACCGAATTTATCCACATGAAACAGGTTTACCACTGTTACAAGCAAGCCAAAAAGCACCGCCCACCACAGCTGGCTTATCTGGGGGACGAAATTGTTCATGATGATGCCGGCGGCAATCATCTCCGAGGGGACATAGGATACCCATGTCATCCAGTAGGTCCAGCCTACGCCGCAGGCCCAGGTAGGACCGATATATTTGCGGGCATAGGTAACAAAGGAACCAGCAATAGGCTCCGCCACTGCCAGCTCTGCCAAGCAGAGCATGACACACAATACAATTGCACCACCCAGCAGATAAGATAGAATCGCTGCCGGGCCCGCCTTTTCCAGTACATATCCCGTGCCTAAAAAATAGCCGCTGCCGATGATACCACCCAGGGAAATCAACTGCAGGTGACGATTTTTCAGCCCTCTGTTCATTTTTGGCTCGTTCATTGTCCTTGTAACACAACCTTTCATAGATATGAAATCTTCATTCTAGGGCTTATAATACCACTTTTCCCCTGCAAATACTATTGTTTTTTTACTTTTTCTACAAGAAGTTTTCATTTGCCTTTGCCAAACCCAAGGGGTATAATTATGAAGCAATAATCTTTGTAAATACCTGTCTTGAAGATAATCACAGGTACAAATTTAGGAGGTATCTAAATGCCAACGGAAAAGCTGTCTATTACACCGGGAACCCGGCATTTTTATTGGGTTCTCTTCAAATCTACATTTCTCATAAGTGCCTTCACCGTAGGTGGCGGCATGGTTATTATCCCCCTGCTAAAATCCAAGTTCGTAGATGAATACGGCTGGATTGACGACAAGGAAACTTTGGATATTGTGGCCATTGCCCAGTCCATGCCGGGAGTTATGGCCATCAATGCTTCCATTATGCTAGGCTACCGTATGTCCGGCCTGATGGGTACCTTTGTGACTTTGATTGCCACTATTCTCCCCCCACTAATCACCATGTCTGTCATTGCCCTATTCTACGATATGTTTGCCCACAATCAGTACATTCAGCTCTTGCTGAAGGGCATGCAGTGCGGTGCTACTGCCATTATCATCAATGTTGTCATCAATCTGGTGCAGAAGCTCTTCAAGAAGAAGCAGGTTCTGCCTATCCTGATTTTCCTTGGTACCATGGTGGCTGTGCTGGGCTTTGATGTAAATCTTATGTATTGCGTTATAGTGGACGGACTCATTGGCCTGATGCTGCTGCGTGATCCAAAGTATAACTAAGGAGGCTGCATTATGGAAATCTGCTTGACACTTTATTGGGAATTCTTCAAAATCGGCCTTTTTTGCGTGGGGGGCGGCTATGCCTCCATGCCATGGATTCAGGCTGCGGTGGTGGACAATTACCATTGGCTTACCATGAATGAGTTTATTGATATCTTTACCATATCCCAGATGACTCCTGGGCCTGTGGGCATCAATGCCGCCACTTTTGCCGGCACCAAGATTGCCGGTTTAGGTGGTTCCATTGCAGCTACAGTGGGTTTTGTTACCCCGTCCTTGATTCTCTGCCTGGGCGTAACCTGGCTACTAAAAAAATACGGGGACATCACCGCCATCAAGGGCATTCTCAACGGCCTTAGGCCAGCGGTAATCGCCCTGATTTTCGTGGCAGGCCTTAGCTTTGTGTACTTATCTGTATGGAATACCGAGGTATTTCCTAAAAACATAGGAGATTTTGATGCTAAGGGCATTATTATCCTCGTATTGGCATTTATCGCCGTCCGCCGCAAGGTCGGTGTTATAAATCTATTAGCTGCCAGCGGAGTCATCGGACTACTATTAGGCTTAGCAGGACT
>CAVFWX010000150.1:0-4718 GCA_963626225.1 Anaerotignum sp. | reverse complement strand
ATCATGGCTCGTGAATCGCTAAGCACCGATGTCGATAAAGGGTCTCCTTAGGGTACAACTTCCAGCATCCTTATATGCCTCATCGAAAAACTTTCTTGCAAATAAAAATTCCCGCTGGGGAGGATTTATCTCCTTAGCGGGAATTTTTGTTTATGAATTATTCAGCTATACAGCTTAGCCCTCTACAGCCTTCAGAGCCTTGAGAACCTTGGCTGCCATACCATACATCTTCTTCTTAGGTACGGAGCATACAGCAATGCGGACACCGGCCTTCAATGGCACAGCGAAGATAAGATCCTTGTGGAGCTCATCGCATACAGCCTTGGAGTCCTTAGCAGGAATAGACAGGAAGAAACCAGCCTTATATGGCAATGCATTGAGGCCGCACTCCTCTGCTTCCTTCATGAAGATGGCTGCACGGTCACGGATTACTTCATAGAGAGCATCCCTCTCCTGCTCAAAGGCAGCGAGCAGCTCAGGAGCCTGCTGGATATTGCTGAGGACAGTCATGGCACCACGGTTGATATTGGACCAGGTAGCACGGCTGGAGTACTTGGTAACATTTACGAACTCCTCTACCAGTTCCTTGCTGGCAGACAGGCCGATAATAGCACCGGTACGCTGACCATACATGGTATAGCCCTTGGACATGGAAAAAGCAAACATGGTAAAGATGTTTTCAGGCAGGTTGCCGAACTTCTTCATGAAACGGCGAGATTCGTTCTTCTCACCGGCATAGTCGATATAGGCAATATCCACCAAGAGATTTACCTTCTTGCCCTGATCTGCATACTTCTTGCACAGATCCAATACGCCGTCCCAGTCAGCCTCAGACAAGCTGTAGCCGGTAGGATTGTGGGCAGGGGTATTGATGATCAGCAGCAAAGAGCTCTGCTTGGCAAAAAGTTCCTCCATCTTGGATGCTAGAGAAGCCAGATTGTAGTTCTGGTTCTCGTCAAAGAGCTGATAGGTAGCCAGACTGCGGCCCTGCTCCTGGCACAGTACGTTGTAAGTACCCCAGAACCAGTCAGAGGTCAGTACCTGGTCACCAATCTCGGAGTAGTTCACAATAGCATGGTGAATAGCACCAGTGCCACCAGCAGTAGCAACTGCTGCCAGATGGCCCTCAGGCTTGTTGTCAGCAAAGGTCAGGTCAACAACGGTGTTGAGGTACCCTGGCAGGCCGGCAATAGGTGCATAGGCAATAGCATCAGCAATAGGCAGAGTGTGGAAAACCTTCTCCATGGTAGGTATGCAGGCCAGCTTTTCATCCTCGCCCATAATAGCACCAATGGTAGCATTGGTAACCTTCTCAGCACCATGCTCCTTTACAGCCTCAGCACATGCGGCACTGGCACCAAAAATAACATCAACAAGCTTCTTTCCCTCACGATGGGATGCAACCTGTGAACTCATATATTAGCCTCCTAACTACAATTATTATCTCTAATAAAGTGCACGAAGTGTACAAAATTACTTCTCTGGGAAGAATTCCTTGTGGATAGCGTTAGCAGCTTCCTTCAGCTGGGAGCCCTTGATCAGGCAGGAAATGCTGATTTCGGAAGTGCTGATGGCATCAATATTTACCTGAGCATCAGCCAATGCACCAAACATACGGGTAGCAATGCCAGGGTTGCCCAGCATGCCTGCACCAACGATGGAAACCTTGGCTACATCCTCTTCAATGAGAACAGCTACAGCGTGGAGCTTCTCAGCAACGCCGTCTACGATCTTCTTGGCCTCTGGCAAATCGTCCTGAGTAATGGTAAATACCATATCGGTAACATTCTTTTCGATATTTCTGATGCTCTGAACGATCATATCTACAGCGATATTCTTGTCGGACAGGGCAGAGAAAATAGCATGAGCCACGCCTGGGTCATTTGGTACCCCCAGAACTGCTACCTTTGCTACATTGCTGTCATGGGCAACGCCACGAATCAAGAAATCCTTCTCTTCCATTGTATAAGCCTCCCTAATCATAGTACCTGTCTTGTTGGTAAAGGTTGAACGAACGTGGATTGGAATGTTGAAATACATACCCATCTCTACGGAGCGTGGCTGCATTACGCCGGCTCCCAAACGGGCCATTTCCAGCATTTCATCGTAGGTAATCTCCTTCATCTTGCGGGCATCAGGTACCAGACGAGGATCTGCGGAGTATACGCCATCTACATCAGTGTAGATTTCACAAGCATCGGCCTTTAGGGCACCAGCCAGAGCTACTGCGGAGGTATCGGAACCACCACGGCCCAAGGTTACAGGGTCGCCCTTTTCGTCAGCACCCTGGAAACCTGCTACTACTACAATCTTGCCCTTCTCCAGCTCCTTGCGGACACGAGAAGGCTTGATATCTACAATCTTGCCCTTGGTATGAACAGAGTTGGTACGCATGCCTACCATTGGACCGGTCAGGGAAATGGCCTTCTGGCCCAGGCTTTTGAATGCCATGGTCAAAAGCGCAATAGAAACCTGCTCGCCGGTAGTCAGCAACATGTCCATCTCACGGGTATACTGATATGGATTGCTATTTATGCCCTTGGCCAGTTCAATAAGGTCATCAGTGGTATCGCCCATAGCAGATACTACCATGACAATCTGGTCACCAGGCTTTTTTTCTTCGATAATTCTCTTGGCTACGTTCATAATCTTTTCAGTAGATCCTACTGAAGTACCGCCAAACTTCTTAACAATTAAAGCCATGTCTCTCCCCCTAAAATAGGTTATTCTGTCTGAATGGGTTTCAAACGTCTATTATTATAATATAAGAAAAATCATTTGTCTACCCTAAATACACAAAAACCAGTTGTTACCAATATGTATACAAGAATACATCAGAGGTTGTTCCTGAATGTAAAGCTGTTCATCATGTGGGTTGTACAAATAGCCACTGCCAGTGCATCTGCTACATCATCAGGCTTGGGTGGTTTGGGCAGGTTCAAGATCCTTGTTACCATGTAAATAACCTGCTCCTTGGTGGCCTTGCCATAGCCGGTAACAGACTGCTTTACCTGCAGCGGAGTTCTCTCCAGCAGCCTCAGGTTGTTCTTGGCCGCTGCCAGCAGGATAACTCCTCTGGCCTGACCTACCGGTATTGCCGTATCCACATTGCGGTTAAAAAACAGCTGCTCCACCCCCATGACATCAGGCTGGTATTTCTTGATAAGCTCATCCAGGCCGTCATAGATTTTCATCAGTCGCTCCTGCATAGGAGCCTTGGAACTGGTAGTAATAGCCCCATATTCCCGTGCCACCAAGCGACTTCCTGCGGACTCCACAAAACCATAGCCGCAAATAGCGGTTCCTGGGTCTATTCCCAGTGCCAGCATAATTTCACCTCACACACAAAAAAGGGAGCCGGACTGAGCCAGCTCCCCTGAAAATTCTTACTCTTCCTCGTCCATCTCGTAGTTGCCGTATACTTCCTGAACATCGTCATTCTCGTCCAGTGCATCCAGCATCTTCTGCATCTTTACAGCTGCATCTCCCTCAACCTTTACGGTATTGTCAGGAACCATAGTAACCTCGGCAGAAACGGTCTCAATCCCCTTCTCGCCCAGAGCAGCCTCAATATCGTCGAAAGACTCTGGCTCACCCAGAATCTCGAAAACATCCTCCTCGTTCTTCAGGTCGTCGGCACCAGCCTCCAGTACCAGCTCCATGAGGGCGTCCTCATCATCAAAGGTTTCCTTCTCTACTACGAAAACAGCCTTCTTCTTGAACATCCAGCCTACGCAGCCAGTTTCGCCCAGGTTGCCACCATGCTTGGAGAAAATGTGGCGGATATCTGCCGCAGTACGGTTGCGGTTGTCGGTGAGAATATCCAGCATGATAGCAGTGCCACCAGGACCGTAGCCCTCATAGGTCAGCTCCTCGTAGTTGGCACCATCGGTAGCACCCAGACCCTTCTGGATAGCACGGTTGATATTGTCCTTTGGAATATTGTTGGACTTTGCCTTGCTGAGAGCCAGCTTCAGACGCATGTTGCCGGTAGGGTCTGCACCGCCCATGCGAACAGCGATGGTAATCTCACGGCCGATCTTAGTGGTAATCTTGCCACGGATGGCATCATTGGCTCCCTTTTTTCTCTTGATATTTGCCCATTTAGAATGTCCTGACATTTATATTGCTCCTTTTCCCTGGCCATGGTCTGCTTATGCTGCCACAGCCTGTGTTTTTCTGTATATAGCGGCAGTTTTTCTGCCCCATTTAGGGACTGTCATAGTCCATAAAAACTTATTTTACCAATCTGTAGAATTTCTTCTTGCCCTTCTTGACAATAGCCTCACCATCGGTGAAGTCAGTCTCAGACAGTACATAATCCGGATCTGCTACCTTGACATCGTTCAAGGACAGGCCATTCTGCTGAATCAGACGGCGACCTTCGCCCTTGGAGGCAAATACCTTGCCAGCTACCAAAATATCCAGCAGCTTCTTCCCTGCATCCTCAGCACTTAGCTGGATGGTAGGCATATTCTCGCTGGAACCGGAACCACCGAATACTGCCTCAGCAGCAGCCTGAGCCTTGTCAGCCTCTTCCTGACCATGTACCAGCTTGGTAACCTCGTAGGCCAGCACCTTCTTGGCCTCGTTGATAGCTGCATCCTGCAGACTACCCAGACGGCGAACCTCCTCCATAGGCAGGAAGGTCAGCAAGGACAGACACTTCTCCACATCTGCATCATCTACATTACGCCAATACTGATAGAAATCATATA
>CAVFWX010000149.1:0-4738 GCA_963626225.1 Anaerotignum sp. | reverse complement strand
TCACGAGCCATGATTTATGCCGATAGGACATAAATCATGCCCCTCGTGAGAGCTTAGCATCCACTAGGTCGATATAGGAGCGAGAGCGAGTCGACGTGGGTACACTTTCAGCGTTTTTGGGTATACAATAGAAAAACAAAGAAAAAATATAAAAATAACTTGACATATCAGTTTTATATGTTATTATATAACCATGCTGCGAATGCATACAAAACTGATATGAATAATGGAGGATATAAATTATGAGTGCGAATACTTTAAATAAAAAAGAGCTGGTGCTGAATGCTATGGACAATAAGCCGGTGGAGCGGGTGCCTGCAGGTTTTTGGTTCCACTTCCTGGAGGATGAGCTTCACTCTAATGCTTTTGACAATCCTGAGCTTACGGAGCAGGTGCTGGCAGGGGAGATTAAATATATAGAAGAGAGCCAGCCGGATTTTGTGAAGATTATGACTGATGGCTTCTTCCCATATACCAGCGAGAGCTTCCTGGCAGCCAAGACTCCAGAAGATTTAAAAAATCTGAAGCCACTGCCAAAGGACGACAAATGGTTTACCTATCAGGTGGAATACGCCAAGAAGATTACGGAGCGTTACGGCGATGAGATTGCTACCTTCTACAATCTCTTCTGCCCAGGAACCATTATCAAGTTCATGCAGCCAAACTTCGAGGACGGCGAGCCATATCTGGTAAATTTGGTAAAGCAGGACAAGGAAGCTGTAAAGGCAGCTTTTGATGTTATCTCTGATGATTTGGCAGAGCTGGCCAGGAGAGTTATTACCGAGGCCCATGTAACCGGTGTTTACTTTAGTCTACAGAATCTCCTGGGTGAGGGTATTACCAGAGAAATCTATGATGAGGTATTTGCTCCTGGTGAAAAGAAAATCCTGGCAGCTGCCAACAGTGTCAGTGACTACAATATCCTTCATATCTGCGGTTATGCCGGACACAGAAATGACCTGAGCTGGTATAAGGATTATGAGGTCAAGACCATCAACTGGGCAGCTGTGGTAGAGGATGTAGAGCTGGAGGATGGCAAGAAGCTCTTTGGCGGCCGTGCCGTTCTGGGTGGCTTTGGCAACAGCACTGAGGATGTGCTGTACAAGGGCACCAAGGAGGAAATCAAGGCTGAGACCAAGCGTCTCTTGGATGCTGCTGGCACCACCGGCGTAATTTTGGGAGCTGACTGCACCGTGCCACGGGATACGGACAGAGTACATTTCCAGTGGGTGCGTGAGGCCTTGGAGGAATACGTAGCCCAGTAAGATTGAGATAGCAAATGAGATGAGAGAATGGAGGATTTTCCTATGAATATCAAAAAAATTGGCAAGCTTTTAGTTACAGGCCTGTTGGCCGGGGCACTGGCTGTTACTGCTGGCTGCGGCGGCAAGGACAAGGCAGCAGATAATGGTGCAAGCGGCGACAAGAAGGTTATTACCGTAGCCCACACCAACTACTATGTGCCTTATGACTTTGTCAATGACAAGGGTGAGTCTGATGGCTTTGAGGTAGCTGTTATGAAGGAAGTGGCCAAAAAACTGCCACAGTATGACTTCAAGTTTGTGCCAACCTCTGATGATGATTTGCTCATCGGTGTTGAGTCCGGCAAATACACCGTTGGTACCAAGGGTATCTGGATTACAGAGCCTCGCAAGAAGAAGTATATCTTCCCTAAGAACAACATCGGTGCCAGCGTTATTGGCCTGATTATCCGCAAGGAAAATGCAGATCAGATAAAAGACCTTCCGTCCTTTGCTGACTTTAGCGGCAAGCTGGTGCCTATTGCATCCCAGGATGCCCGTTACAGCGTAATTGATGATTTCAACAAGGAGAATCCTGACCATCAGATTAAGTTGGTTCCTTCTGAGGCTTTCCAGGTGGCTGATGCCTATAGCTGGGTGCTGGAGGGCCGCTATGATGCCTATCTGGAGGTTGAGCTGAGCTACAAGAACAATATCCAGAAAGAGGATGCCCCATATCACAAGTTTGATGACAAGCTGACCTACATCCGCTACAAGGGTATTCCTACTTATCCTATTATCAACAAGAATGAGCAGCAGTTTGCTGATGATTATGACAAGGCTATCGAGGAGCTTCGTAGCGAAGGCAAGATTGCTGAGCTGGAGCAGCAGTATTTCGGTGAGAGCCTGTCAGATTACCTGAAATAAAAAGGGTTCATGAAGGGAGACGGACTATATGGATACAAGAGCATTTGATGCATCGGTGGTTGTCAGTACATTGCCACAGCTGCTGGAGTTTTTGGATATCACCTTGCTGGTGGGCCTAAGCTCCATTGTACTGGGATCACTGGTGGGAGCAGTCCTGGCCTGGGCTAGGCTGAGCCAGGTGAAGGTGCTGGGATACGGTGCCCAGCTGTATATCTACATTATGCGCTGCACCCCATCCATCGTCATGCTGTTTATTGTATTCTATGGTCTGCCGGCCCTGATTGAGGCTGTTTTTGAGGAAAATATCCATGATATGGACCGGGCGGTATTTGCTATTATTGCTTTTACCATGCTGTTTAGTGCCTATGTATCGGAGATTTTCCGGGCTGCCTATATGGCTGTGCCAAAGGGACAGTACGAGGCGGCAATATCCATCGGTATATCCAAATTTGGTGCCTTTCGTCATATTATGCTGCCTCAGGCAGCGGTGCTGGCCCTGCCAAACTTCGGTAATAGCGTTATCAACCTGCTGAAGGAAGGGGCTCTGGCCTATACCATCGGCCTCATTGACATGATTGGCAAGGGCAATCTGATTATTGCCCAGAACTACGGTGCCTACGGCATTGAAATCTACCTGGCCTGCATGATTGTATATTGGATTATGTCCATGGCCATCGAAAAGGCCTTTGGCTGTCTGGAGCATCATCTGGACAAGGGACAGCTTTTCTCCAGCAAAAATCGGGAAAAGGCTGAGTCAGACCAGGAAGAATTGGGAAATGTATTTTTGAAGGAGGGTGAAGCAAGTGGAGCTGGATTATGAGTTTATGGAGGAAACCTTTGGCCTGCTGTGGACAGGGGTGCCTGTAACCTTGGAAATCACCATGGCAGCTTTGCTGCTGGCTTCTCCTATTGCCTTTTATTTTGCTTTGAGCCGCATCAAGGGCAATGCCGTTGTAACCTATATTAGCAGGGGCTATGTGTCCTTTGTCCGTGGCACTCCAATCGTGCTGCAGATACTGCTGCTATACAGCCTGCTGCCTAGCCTGTTGAATGTCATTATCCAGGCTCTGGGCATTGAGTTCAATATCTTTGAGCAGGTGGATCCTATCTATTATGCCATTGTGGTATTTACCCTGAATACGGTGGCTCTCCTGACGGAGGTTTTTCGTTCCGCTCTCATGAGTGTGCCGGCAGGACAGCTAGAGGCAGGAGTTTCCATTGGCATGAGCGAGTTTCAGACCTATGTGCGGGTAATTATTCCCCAGGCACTGGTGACAGCTTTGCCAGGCATCTGCAATATTACGGTAAATCTCATCAAGGGAAGTTCCTTGGCTTTTCTGATGACCGTAAAGGATGTTATGGCCGTAGGCAAGATTGCTGCATCCTTTGGGTACAATTATGTTGAGGCCTATCTGGATGCCTTCCTGGTGTACCTGATTCTCTGCACCTTGGTGCAGCTGGCCTATGCCGGGGCAGAGCGGAGATTTGGTGCCTACAGATAAAAATACTAACGGATTGATGGATAGAGAGGAACGATGGATATGCTGCTAGAGGTTAAGAATGTAGAAAAAAGTTTTGCCGGCAATCAGGTGCTGAAGGATGTAAATCTCTCTGTAAACAGGGGAGATGTGGTGGTTATCCTGGGGCCTAGCGGCAGCGGTAAGACTACCTTCCTGAGATGCTTGAATTTTTTGGAGCAGGCAGATGGTGGCTCCATGGAGTTTGGGGAGCTGAAGCTGGATTTTGCCAAGGCCACCAATAGTCAGATTAATGCAATCCGCAAGAAAACAGCCTTTGTTTTTCAGAACTACAATCTTTTTGCCAATAAGACGGCACTAGAAAATGTTACCTTGGGGCTGACAGCTGGTCGGGGTGTCAGCAAGAAGGTGGCTGAGGAAATCGGTCGCAATGCCCTGAAGAAGGTTGGCTTGGCAGATAGGGAAGACTTTTATCCTTCTCAGCTGTCTGGTGGTCAGCAGCAGCGGGTGGGTATCGCTCGTGCCCTGGCTGTAAAGCCGGATGTGGTTCTTTTTGATGAGCCTACCTCTGCCTTGGATCCTGAGTTGGTAGGTGAGGTACTGCAGGTTATGCAGGAGCTGGCCAAGGAGGGCATTACTATGATTGTGGTAACCCACGAGATGAAATTTGCCCAGGATGTGGCTACCCATGTGGTGTTTATGGCTGATGGAGTGGTGGTGGAGGAAGGTACACCAGAGGATATCTTTCTGCGGCCAAAGGAGGAAAGGACCCGGAAGTTCCTAAAGCGGATTTTGCCAGCGGAATATACTGAGCCGGCAGCAGCTATTTAAAATTGGATGTTTATATAGTTAAGGTAAAATGGTAATATAAGTGCAGGGAGTGTACCCACGTCGACTCGCTCTCGCTCATAAATGAACATAGCGGATGCTAAGCTCTCGTGAGGGGCATTATTTATGGCCTATCGGCATAAATAATGGCTCACGAATCGCTAAGCACCGATGTTCATTAATGGTCTCCGTTGGGTACAACTCCCTGCACTTTTTGTGTATTCATCGAGCTTTTTCGCACAATAATGATGAAAGAGGGATAGA
>CAVFWX010000148.1:0-4802 GCA_963626225.1 Anaerotignum sp. | reverse complement strand
GAATCGCTAAGCACCAAGGCTCGAAGAATACCTGCTTCAGGCACATGCCATGCCTTATCCTCTACTGCACTCCACCACACTCTACCACCCCCTCCCCTACTATACTCTACCATAAAAGAAGAGCCTGCTCCGGAGGTGGAACAGGCCCTATATATGGGGTAAAAAGGACTAACGAATTTAATCTTCCAGTGGCTGGCCGCCTACATCCTGATTGTCCTTCTTCAGGATAGCAAAGGCATAGATGGCTGCCAAGGTTACAATACCGGAGATTGTCAGGAAGGTGTTCTGATAGCCGATATTGTCATGGAGAAGGCCCAAAGGTGTAGAGAACACGATCTGGCCTACCTGGGCTGCAATCTGGAAGCCTACCATATAAATGGTAGCAGACATACGGGTATCAAAATGCAAGGTAAAGTAGCGGAAGATACCCAGGATAAAGAGAGCTGTCTCTGGTGCATGGAGCAGCTTAACGAGAGCTACCCCCAGTGGATTGGTAACAAGACCACAGCCGCCGATACGGATAATCATAATGAGACAACCCAGCAGAATAGCCTTGCGGACACCAATCTTCTTCATCAGTACAGGCACCAAACCCATCATCAGGAACTCCAGGAATACCTGGATAGAGTTCAACACGCCATAAGCCTGCTGGCCCTCCTCAGGGGTATCAAAGAACTGAGTAAAGAACTGTGGGAACATCTGCTGGTCAAATACGGTGTAGAAAGTCCAGCTCATAATAACGAAGATAATAATCTTCCATACATCGAAAATCTTGAACACGCCCATGATTTCGCTAAAGGTTGGGGACTTGCTGTCCTTCAGGCTTTCAGCCTGGTTCTCATACTTGCTGCGGACAGCATCGTTATTTTCTGGGTGTACGAAGAGGAGAATCAACAAAAGTACCAGGGCAACGGCAGAACCGGTCCAGAATACCAGATATGGGTTGATGGTAAAGAGGAAGCCTGCAGAAAGAGCGGCAATGGCATAGCCAAAGGAACCCCAGGCACGGGCCTGGCCATATTCAAAGCTGAAGCGGCGGCTGAGACGCTCTGTTACCGCCTCAAATACCGGGCAGGCAGCCAGATAGGATACAGCAAGATACACAGCACCGACCATGGCACCTACATAGAAATTGGACTCCAGCATTGGCACGTAAATCCAGGTGAAGAATGGTGCCAGGAACACCTGGCAGCCAATAAGGAAATACATCAGGGTCTTTTTCATGCCCAGCTTATCCTGAATGGAGCCATAGACAAACATCAATACCAGTGCTACAGCGGAACCAAAGGAATAAATCGTACCTACCTGTGCTCCAGTAAAGCCCTGCTTGGTGGTAAGCCAAATCTGGAAGAAGGACCACCAAATGCCCCAGCCTGCAAAGAACAGCAGGATTTCTAACGAACTTGCCCTATAAAAAGGATTGGCAAATGCCTTTAAATTGAAGTTATTCATTTTTATACCCCTCTATTTCTCAATACTTGTTGCTCTGCTCTTCCAGGCTGTACACGGTAGCACGGCAATCAGCCTCAGGCTCCAGTGTCAGCTGGGCATCCCAGTAGATACGCTCCGTAAATGTAAATTCCCCTGCATTTACGAAGATTTCCGCAGAAGTAGTGTCCACATAGATATGGAGATGCAGCATAGCCATATCCCCAACCTGGGCAGAACGCTCCCCATCCTTGGTGTTACGCTGTACCAGCAGGCGGCCAGTAGGCATATCAGCCACAATAACCAGCTCATGCTCCCCATCTGTAATGGACAGCAGCTGGCCATCAGCCTGCTCAAAGTCTAAGATAAGCTCGCTCTGGCGGCTAATCTGATAGGTACCACCAGCCTCCAGGCAGCCGGCCATGAGCTTGGACTGACGAAGGTTCTCCAGCTCCTTTGCAGGTGTCTGGCAAAGGCGGCCATTTTCTACCCGAAGTTCTCTAGGAACGGTCAGAGCACCAGCCCAGCCATCCTGCTTTTCCTTCATATCAGAGTCCCAAGCATTCATCCAAGCGGTCATAATCCTGCGGCCATCTGGAGCCAAGGTAGTCTGGGTAGCATAAAAATCATGGCCGTTGTCTATCTCCACAAACTCGCCTCTATCCAACACATGGGTGTCCTTATTCAAAGTACCCATGATGTAACCAGTCTGGTTCAGATTGCGGAACTTCTCTCCGTCAGCCTCCAACCCCTGCGGAGACATAAGAAGAATATCCTCCCCATCCAGAGAGAAGAAATCCGGACATTCCCACATATAGCCCTCAGTTTTCAAATCCTTTGCCTTGGACAGGACGGAAACCTGTCGCCAGTTGATGAGGTTCTCAGAAGCATAGAGCAAAGCCCGGCCCAAGCCATCCTCAGCCTGGCTACCCAATACCATGTAGAAGGTATCCCCTTCCTTCCAGACCTTTGGATCACGGAAATGCTTGGTATTGTCCTTTGGAGTTCTCAGCACTGGATTGCCGTCATATTTAGTAAAATGAACACCATCCTCACTATATGCAAGGTTCTGATTTTCATAGAAGGACTCGTTGTCATTTGGCTCAAAATAATGATGACCTGTGTAGATAAGCCACAGCTTGCCATCGTACTCAACAGCACTGCCGGAGAAGCAGCCGCTTTCCATATCCCCTGGTACCAGGGCAGTTGGCAATGTCTCCCAGTGAATCAAATCCTTGCTGCGGGCATGGCCCCAATGCATAGGCCCCCACTCGGCAGAATATGGATGATACTGATAAAACATATGATAATAGCCTTTAAAAAAGCAGAAGCCATTTGGGTCATTCATCCAACCAGATTTGGTCATGATGTGATACCCCAGTCGATAACGCTGATTGGTTACCTGGATTTCTTCTTTCACTATAATACACCCCTATTTCTTATTGTTTTTATCTCGAATCGGTTTGACAAATATATAATAATTCTAAAACCGATTTTTGTCAATAGGAATTTAAGAAATCTTGCTGGCAATTTTACATAAAATAAATATACCTGTGAGGATTCCCTATCACTCACAGGCATATTGCTATTGACTATATAGTTTAGCAGGTTTCTCCCTGCAACAGACATGGCTGGATAACCCATGGCAGGTTGTCCTCCACCCCCTGAACCTTGTTGACAATCTTTCTGGCTGCCAAACGAGCCAATTCTTCCAGCGGTTGCCGTACCGCTGTCACTGGCTGGATTCCCATCTGGGTCATGGCTGTGCCATCGTATGCCACCAGCTTCAGCTGCTCCGGTATGCTATAGCCTCTCCTGGCTGCCACCCTCATGCAGCTGGCAATAGCCATATCTGAACCGAAGATGCCATCCACCTCTGGATAGGTATCAAAAAGCTGCTCCGCCGCTGTCAAAAAGTCCGTATAGGAAAAAGCATTCCATGGCATTTCCAGCACATCAGTAATAACCCCATGTTGATGCATATAGTTGTGGAAAGAACTATGGTACTCATTGGCAGGAGTTCGAACTCCCTGGAAGCCCTCTATCTCCACAATATGCCGGCAATCGTGCTTCAAAAAAGCCTTTGCAGCCAACTGTCCGCCATATACATGGTCACAGTGGACAATAGGTATGCTGTCATTGAGATAACGGTCAAAGGCAATGACCGGATAATCCAGCTCATCATAAATCCCTACCTCCAGGGAATGGGCACCCATGATAAGGCCGTCCATGGTATGCCGCTTCAGCATCTCGATAAACCTGCCCTCGGAGTTCTTTTGATTTTGGGTGCTGCACAACATCATCTGATAGTCCAAGGCAGCCAGGGCTGTTTCCAAATGCTCAGCCAGCTCTCCAAAAAATGGGTGAGCCACTGTAGGCACAATCAGCCCAATAATGTTTGTCCTGTTCAAGGACAAGTTCCGAGCCATCTGGCTAGGCACATAATGAAGCCTGTCCATGGCCGCCTGCACCCGGCGGCGGGTTTCCTCTGCCACATAGCCCTTCTGGTTTAGCACCAAAGACACGGTGCTGGCAGCTACCCCGGCCTCCCGTGCCACGTCTTTCATTGTTACAGCCATATTACCAACACTTTGCCTTTCCCCGCACATATTTGTGCTGCTCCGGCCCTTCATAGCCAATAAACTTCTTCAATCTATCCACATCTGCATTCAGCAGCAATTCCTCTGGAAAATCCACCATTTCCAATAGCCTCAGAGCCTCGGCAGACTCCCCTACCCAGCTGGGGTCGTGGGCATCGGAATCCACCACGATAGGCACCTGCAGCTCCTTGCAAAGAGCCAACATGGTGCGGTAGTTTTCCATAAAATTCCACCTAAAGTCCGGCTTATAAAAGGAGCTGTTATTTACCTCTAGTGCCACATGATATTCCTTGGCAGCTCTGACTAGCCGCTCGTAATCTAACGGGGTGTGGTCATCATCAGGATGGGAAACAAAGCTGACCTTAGGATGCTTCATACAGCCAATGAGATTGTCCGTGTTCTTTTCCTTGCCCATATCGTGATATACCGGCCCATGAATGCCTACAATGGCATAATCCAGGCGACCAAGGTTGTCCTCGTCAAGAGAAACCTTGCCACCGTCCAGCACATTGGCCTCGCAGCCAAAAAGCACCTCCACCCCATAAAGAAACCGAGGCACAACACCAAGGTTGCAGAAATAAATCTCGTGAAAGGTTCCCGGCATCCCGGGGCCATGCTCGCTGATGCCCAACAGCTTCAGCCCCCGCTCACTGGCCACCTGGGCCATTTCCCTGATAGTACCGTATGCGTGGCCACTGGCAATGGAATGGGTATGTATATCCAGCAGATATTTGTAAGCCATAAAAAAGCCTCCTGATGAATTTGCAGATGGGT
>CAVFWX010000147.1:0-4841 GCA_963626225.1 Anaerotignum sp. | reverse complement strand
GCTGTATTCGCACTTAATCCAGCGCTAAGTTAAAATATCCTTTTCGCTTTAGTCTAGTAGTCTTTAGCTGCTCCGGCAACCACACCATACCGTCTGGCAACCGGTATTCGTAGTTTCTTAGTGGCTCATGGTCTGGGTGGAGTGCCTCAAAACGTGCTCTCAGCAGTGGCAGCAACTCCGGCAGCTGGCACAGTCCCAAGGTGGTTTCCACAATATGCATGGTATCTCCGTCAATGACATACATTACTAGTTGTTGGCCCTCTGATGTTTCAAATACCAAGGACTCACCTTCCTGGAAGGCGGCATGTTTCATAGCGTATTCTATATCCTCTACCAGCCATGCCACATAGCCTGGGCCCTGCCAATGTTCATCACGGATAGCCTTGTATTCCTTTGCCGTAGCAGGCTTTAGCTCCACTGCCAGCTTAGGAACCTTTACAGCTTCATCAGCAGTCACAGCCAATCTGCTATTCTCCTCACAGCCGCATAACTTCTTGTTCTCCAGGGCATCCTTGACGCAGCCCAGGCTATTTCCCTGTCTTGGCTGCAGTGCGTAGAATTTCTTTACATATACCGGCTGAAAGCCACGCTTAGCGTAAAAAATTCGCAGATGGCTCTCAGCAGGGCTAAGCAGCAGCGGCTTTTGCCAGTGCTCCTGGGCAAAGGACAAAATTCTCCCTGACAGGCCCTGTCCCTGATACTCCGGCAGGGTAGCCACAGCATATACATAGTAGCCCTCTAGATTCCCCATAGGAGTCTGAATATCCGTAGGCAAAAAGCTTGCCATAGACACAGGCCGCCCATCCCGGCGGATTACCAGCATATTCAGCTCCGTCATGCGGTTTTCTATGTAGAAATCAATAAACGCCTGGCTGTCCCCAAAGCACTGCTGCCAGATTTCTGATACAGCATCCTTGTCACGAACAGGATCCGCCAGCACCACATCGCTGGTTTCTGCTACATATTTCTTTAGCAGTATCTCAGGATAGTAGGACAGCTTGGCCTTTCGCAATCCTAAATCTCCCGTATCATCCTCACGGTTGATATAATCATAGCCCTCTGTGGCTTCTTGAACAAACTGCTGGTTTATCATAGGATAGGCACCTTGAACCTCGGGGAAGGCCTTTTCAAAATGTACCAAAAATGTATCGGAATTTAGCGGTTCTCCCATGGTAAAGGCCACAATATCCCCATGCTGCCGCAGGATTCCCCCACGTAGCCCCAGTGCCTCATAGTTGGCAAAGGCATCCTCCAGCACGGAGAATTCGTTTTCCATATCCTCATTCCACTTTTCTTCCCGGGAACAGATCCAATTGTGAGCCATAAACCTGGTTTCTGCCAGATTTTCCTTGGTAATAGGCTCATAGCTCCAATCTGGATCGTCCTTGAATCTGGCAATATGGTTCCGCTTCTTCTGCATCTTCTTGCCCTTCAGGGTAGCCAGCTTTTCTCGGCTATAGATGTAGTCATAACAGTCCCGATGGGATTCAATGCGGAATACCCCTGGGAACCAGTCCAGCAGCAGCTCCCGCTCTTTGGCGGAAATAGGCTCCATATGCAGGGGAATATTCTCCTGACGGCACAGCTCCAGCATTACCTCCAAGGCTCCCTGCTTATCCCCTGCCCCAATAGGAAAATAATATGTCCAATATGGCACATTTTCCCGCATGGTCTTATACATAAACCTTAGGACACAGCATCCCTTAATATCCGCTACCTGAGCTTGGTACAGCCTACGATATAGATAAATGGTACTAAAAGACCGCTCACAGCTGTTATCATCGTCCTGAGCCAGCCTTGCCTGAATCCAGTCCTTGTCCTCAATGGTTATTTCCCTAAAATTATATTGCTCCATGATAATACCCGGTATCTCCTTCGGGGAACAATCTCCCCTACCTCTGGGCACAAAAACAAATTTGCCCCTTGTTTATACTTTTGCCCTGCCATTATACCCCTTGCAAGAATCAAATGCAAATAAAATGACATATGCCCTAAAAGCTTCTATTCTTCCATACTATTTCAGCATAGGCTTCAGGAACTGACCTGTATAGGACTCCGGCACCTGGATGATTTCCTCCGGGGTGCCCTGGGCCACGATAGTGCCCCCTTGGTCTCCCCCCTCAGGTCCCAGGTCGATGATATAGTCCGCACTTTTTATCACATCCAAATTGTGCTCTATAACTACAACAGAGTCTCCTCCGTCCACCAGCCGCTGGAGGATGCCCAGGAGCTTGTGGATATCTGCCGTATGGAGGCCGGTAGTAGGCTCGTCCAGTATGTACAGGGTTTTGCCGGTGGAGCGACGGGACAGCTCCGTAGCCAGCTTTACCCGCTGAGCCTCGCCACCAGAGAGAGTGGTAGCGGACTGGCCTAGCTTTACATAGCCTAGGCCCACATCCTGTAGCACCTGAAGGCGACTAGCGATCCTTGGCACGTTCTTGAAGAACTCCACTGCCTCCTCGATGGTCATATCCAGCACATCTGAGATGGACTTGCCCTTGTACTTTACCTCCAGAGTCTCACGGTTGTAGCGAGCACCCCGGCAGACCTCGCAGGGCACATATACATCTGAGAGAAAATGCATCTCTATCTTGATAATGCCATCCCCTTTGCAGGTTTCGCAGCGGCCTCCCTTTATATTGAAGCTAAACCGCCCAGGCTTGTATCCCCGCATCTTGGCTTCGCTGCACTGGCTAAAGAGGGTGCGGATAAGGTCAAACACCCCTGTATAGGTAGCAGGATTGGACCGTGGGGTCCTGCCGATAGGAGACTGGTCGATGTCTATGACCTTGTCGATGTTTTCCATGCCCAGGAGCTCTTTGAACCTGCCTGGCCGACCCTTGATGCGGTACAGCTTGGAGGCCACTGCCTTGTAGAGGATTTCGTTTATGAGGGTACTTTTGCCAGAGCCGCTAACACCTGTAATAACCGTAAATACCCCCAGAGGCAGCTTTAGATGTACATTCTTTAGGTTGTTTTCTGCTGCCCCTAGTATCTCCAGGAAATTTCCATTGCCAGATCGGCGGCTCTGCGGCACCGGTATCATCTTGCGATGGCTAAGATATTGGCCTGTCACAGACTCCTCCACTGCCATGATTTCCTCAGCAGTGCCCTGGGCCACCACATAGCCACCCTGGGAGCCTGCCCCTGGCCCGATATCTACAATATGATCCGCCACCCGCATGGTGTCCTCGTCATGCTCCACCACCAGTAGGGTATTGCCCATGTTCTTTAGGTTCTTGAGTGCCTCTAAGAGCTTGTTGTTATCCCGCTGATGTAGGCCGATGCTAGGCTCATCCAGTATGTACAGCACTCCCACCAGGCCAGAGCCTATCTGGGTAGCCAGGCGTATTCGCTGAGCCTCTCCACCAGAGAGGGTGCCTGCCCCTCTAGACAGGGTCAGATACTCCAGCCCAACTGTTACCAAAAAGCCTAATCTTGCGTTGATTTCCTTTAGCACCTGGCGGCCAATAATCCTTTCCCTATCCGTAAAATCCACCTGGCTAAAGAAATCCCGACAGTCCCTCACAGACATCTCTGTCACCTGCTGGATATTTTTGCCCCCAACAGTTACCGCCAGCACCTCAGGCTTTAGCCTGGCCCCATGGCACTCAGGACACAGGCTGATGCTCATATAGTTTTCGTATTCCTCCCGCATGGTATCTGAGTCCGACTCTCTATAGCGACGGTCCAATATATTCATGATGCCCTCAAAAGGAATCTTATGTACTTTAAACTGGCCCATCATATTTTCGTAGCCAAATTCGTTTATCTCCGTACCGGTGCCGTAGAGAAGCTGCTTTTGGAGCTTTGCCGGCATATCCTGCCAAGGAGTGTCCAGGCTGCAGCCGTATTTGGCCACCAGAGCATCCATCTGACACATATAATACCCCTTTGGGTTGGTGCTCATAGGAGCAATAGCTCCCTCAGAGAGGCTCTTGGCCTTGTCCGGCAGCACCAGCTCTAGGTCCATCTTCATCTGACTGCCTAGGCCGCTGCACACAGGACAGGCCCCAAAAGGACTATTAAAGGAAAACATCCTAGGGGCGATTTCTGGCAGACTGATGCCGCAGTCCTCGCAGGCAAAGTTCTGGCTGAACATGAGCTGCTCTCCATCTACTATCTGGGCATAGGCCACCCCTTGGCCCATTTTCAGGGCTGTTTCCATGGATTCAGCTAGCCGTGGACGGATTTCCTCACGGATGATGAGCCGGTCAATAACCACCTCAATGGTATGCTTTTTGTTTTTCTCTAGGGAGATTTCCTCGCCTGCATCCCGCATTTGTCCATCTATCCTCAGACGGCTATAGCCTTCTTTGCGGATATGCTCTAGTAGCTTCTTGTGCTCACCCTTTTTCCCCCGCACCGCCTGGGCCATGATCATCAGCCTGGTACGCTCCGGCAGCTCAAGCAGCTGATCTAACATCTGGTCTAGAGACTGCTGGTTTACAGCCTTGCCGCACTTCGGGCAGTGAGGATGTCCCACCCTGGCATAAAGGAGCCTTAGATAGTCATAAATCTCCGTTACCGTGCCCACAGTGGAGCGAGGGTTGCGGCTGGTGGTTTTCTGGTCAATAGAAATAGCCGGAGACAGCCCCTCTATGTAGTCCACCTCCGGCTTGTCCATCTGCCCTAGAAACTGACGGGCATAGGAAGACAGAGACTCCATGTACCGCCTTTGTCCCTCTGCATAGATGGTATCAAAGGCCAGAGAGGATTTACCTGAACCACTCAGGCCTGTGATCACCACCATCTTGTCCCGGGGAATATCCAAATCTATATTTTTCAGATTGTGCTGCCTAGCACCCCTGATGCGAATATACTTATCCATAAATACCTCA
>CAVFWX010000146.1:0-4845 GCA_963626225.1 Anaerotignum sp. | reverse complement strand
ATATCTCATGTTTGAGTTTTTGGTTAGGAAATTTGTTCCCGACTACAATAATATAAATCACACTCAAGTACGGAAATCCTATGGCATGCTTAGTGGTGGCGTGGGGATTTGCGTCAACCTGCTGCTATGCACCATGAAGCTTATTGTGGGCTTTATCAGTGGCTCTGTAGGCATTATTGGCGATGGCATCAACAATCTCTCTGATGCAGGCAGCTCTGTAGTGACCATATTTGGCCTGAAGCTTTCTGCCAAGCCAGCAGACGAGGCACATCCCTATGGTCATGGCCGCATTGAATATATCTCTGCCATGATTATTGCGGGAGTCATTTTCATGGTGGGCTTTGAGCTGATTATCACCTCTGCTGGCAAGCTGCTGAATCCAGATCCTGTGGAGCTGTCCCTAGCACCTATATTGGTTATGGGTATGTCCATTGCCTTTAAGCTGTGGCTAGGAGCTTTCAATAATTACCTAGGTAAAAAGACCGATTCCCCGGTATTTACAGCAGTGGCGGCCGACAGCCTTAGTGACTGCGTAGCCACCAGTGCGGTAATTATCTGTCTGGCCATATACGGCATTACAGGCTACAATCTGGATGGGGTAGCAGGCATTATTGTGGGCATTTTCATCATGTATAGCGGTTGGACGGCTGCCAGTGAGACCTTGCAGCCTATTCTAGGCAAGCAGGCAGATATGGAGCTGATTCACAAGATTATTAATCTAGCTCTTACAGACAAGCGGATTCTGGGAGTCCATGATGTTATGGCTCACAGCTACGGCCCGGGAAATGTCTATGCCTCAGTACATATTGAGGTGCCTTCGGATATGACCCTGATCAAGGCTCATTTTATTGCCAATCATCTGGAAAACCTCCTGGAGCGGGAGCTGGAAATTCAGGCCACCGTCCATGTGGATCCCAGGGTGGTAGGCAATGACCGCTTTGATGCCATTGCCCATACCCTGGAAGCCCTCCTACGGAATATTGACCCCGCCATCAGTATGCACGACTTGCATATTTATCATGGCAAAAGGCTGGTCTTTGATGTGGCTGTGCCTTATAGTTTTCCTCTGTCTGATGAGGAGCTGGAGCACTGGATTAATAAAAAGCTGCAGGAAAAGGAAGCCCTCTATGAGGCTGTGGTAAAAATTGACAGGTTTTAATATTTAGCCTAGCTGGATTTGTACAATGTATTTTTATGTTTTTCGGTTGACAGTCCTTATGAATAGTGTTAACATAAAGCCATGGGTTAAATGAACCTGCTAACTAAATAAGATTGGAACAGGTGCCTATATGCTAGATGCATAGGCCTAACAAGAGAAGCTGGTACAAGCCAGCACGGTCCCGCCACTGTAACAGGGAGCGAAGCCACATATATGTCACTGGAGAAATCTGGGAAGGCGTGGCAGAGCGTTGATCTGAAGTCAGGAGAACTGCCTGTTTGACAATCACCGTTAGACCTGCGAGTGATGGGGATGGGGATTTTAGCTTTATTAATTATGGTTAAAAAAGTCCTGACCTTTGATGGGGTCCGGACTTTTTTTGCATTGCTCATACATTTCATTCATGGTTGCCGGTGCAGTTGACACCGCACTCGTGCACAGGGGCCTTGGGGCGCGTTTCCAAGGCCCGTTATTTTTACAATTTTTATGGTATTGCCCATATAAAATAGATAATTTTTATGATTATTAACCAGATTTATGCATAAATAAATAACTTTTGGTTATAATAAGCTATTAACGATAGCGAAAAAATATCGTTTATTATTGGTTGCGGACAAGTGTAAATTAGACTATTGACATTTGTCATGTAGGCTGATATTAATATATAAAGCTGTATTTTTAGGGATTGAAATACAGCGTGTTGAGTGTATATTTTTAGGTTTGTAGGGGGAATAAGATTTAATGGACACAGCAATAATATTTGTTGCATTGATTGGCCTGATGATCATGGCCTACCGTGGTGCTTCTATTATTTTGGTTGCACCTGTATTTGCCGTAGTTGCTGCCCTGGGCAGTGAACACGCATCCTTGCCGGTTTTCAGCGAGTTCTACATGACCAAGGCCGCTGAGTATTTCAAGAACTACTATCCAATCTTCTTATTTGGTGCCGTATTTGCCCGTCTCATGGAAAAGGGCGGCATGGCAGCTTCTGTAGCAGGCAAGATTATTGAGGTTCTTGGTGAAAAGCGTGCAGTACTGGCTGTGCTGCTGGGCTGTGGTGCTTTGACCTACGGTGGTCTTAGTGTATTCGTTGTAGCCTTTGTTATGTATCCATTTGGTGCGGTTGTATTCAAGAAGGCTGATATACCAAAGAGATTGCTGCCGGCAGCTCTCTGGATGGGTATTTTCTCCTTCGCCATGGTAGCATTGCCTGGTACACCGCAGATTCAGAATATTATTCCTTCCTCCTATTTCGGAACCTCCACTTGGTCCGGCATGGGGCTGGGCATCTTCGCTTCCGTTATTTTCCTGGTCATGGGCTGGGGCTGGATTTCCTTCCGTGCCCGCAAGCTGAAGGCTCAGGGGGAGGGCTATGGCAAGCATATTGAGTTTAGCCAGCGCCGCCACAAGATTCCAAATCCTGATTGGAAGGTTTCTGTAATTCCTCTGATCATGGTTATTGTCCTGAATGTATTCCTGTCTAATCCATTTAACTGGGATTGGGCATTCCATTGGGATGAGGGTGCACTGGAGAGCCTGGAGCCGCTGCATATCAGCCTGCTGGCCCACTCTGTAGCCAAGATTTCCGCTGGTTGGTCCATTACTATTTCACTGATTATCAGTAGTATTGTAGCTGCTATTATTGCCCGTCGTCATCTCCGTATTACTGAGGGCATGATGACCACCATCAACGGTTCTGCTATTTCTTCCTGCAGTGCTGTATTGAATGTTGCTTCTGGCTATGCCTTCGGCTGCGTTGTTGTTGGCTTGGGTGGCTTTGCTGTAGTAAGGGATTTCCTGCTGAATCTGGATTTCGGCGGCGGCCCTCTGTTTTCCGCTGTATTGACCACCAATATCATGTGCGGCATTACTGGCTCCGCTTCCGGCGGTCTGACCATTGCCCTGTCCATGTTAGGTGACCAGTGGGCTGCTATGGCAACTGCTGCTGGTATTCCTTTGGAGGTTCTCCATCGTATTGTGGCCATTTCCTCCGTTGGTATTGACCCAGTACCTCACTGTGGTGCCTTGGTTACCATGCTGGCTATCTGCGGCCTTAGCCATAAGGATTCCTACGGCGATATTGCCATTCTCATGGGTATGAAGTTCCTGGTGCCATTCCTCTGTGTACTGTTCTACATGGTTACCGGTATAGCCTAATTTATGTATTTTTCTTTGTGAGAATATTTTAATAGAGCACGTAAAAACACTGGAAGATATACCATAAGGCGACCCTTTATCCACATCGGTGCTTAGTGATTTGCGAGGAGCACCCGCTATGTCGATACAGGAGCGAGAGCGGGTCGACGATGGTATATCTCCAGTGTTTTTGTATTGACATATATTCGAATTTGTGGTAAAGTCTATAACATAGTTTTTATATATGTAATATATTTGAAAGAAGGTTCATATATGTCAAATCAGAATAAGACAGTGAGTGAGACAGCCAGGGAGGCCATGGCAAAGCATAGCCCTGCTGCCCAGAAAAAGCAGCTTGTGCTGTGGTTTGGTGCCTTGATTATTGGTGCTGTGCTGGGCTGGCTTCAGATTCCATCCTTAAATGGTCTCTTTGATTTTATTGCCACTGTATTTACCCGTCTTTTCCAGTTCATCGCCGTGCCAACTATTGCCTTGGCGGTTATTACCACCCTGGCAGATTTGGGAGGCAGGAAGGAAACAGGAAAGATTTTCGTCCATGCCGTTACCTACACCTTGCTGACTACTTTCTCGGCAGCTTTTGTGGGATTGATTCTCTACATCTTCATTGCTCCTGGCAATCTGCCGGCTGAGGTGATTGGTGCTGGTGTTGCTGATGTACCTCAGAAGCTGGAAACCCTTACCTACTATGATCACATCCTTTCTGTAGTGCCAAACAATGTGCTGCAGCCTTTCCTGGCTGGCAATGTACTGTCCGTGCTGCTGATTGCTGCTTTTTCGGGACTGGCTCTTGCCTTTATGCCTGGTTCTGAGAACCGTGACGTGCTGCTGAAGGGTATCAAGGGATTGCAGGAGCTGCTGTTTACCATGATTCGCGGCATCCTCTATGTGCTGCCTGCAGGCATCCTGGCCTTTGCAGCCCAGCTTTCTTCCCAGATTGAGGCAGGAGTTATTGTAGGTGCCCTGGGCAAATATGTTGCCGTGGTACTGGGAGGCAATGTTATCCAGTTCTTTATCGTACTGCCATTGTTCCTGCTGCTCCGTGGCTTGAATCCTCTGTATGTTTTCCGGAAAATGTCCCCAGCTGTGGCTGTGGCTCTCTTTACCAAAAGCTCTGCTGGTACCTTGCCTGTTACCCTGGCCTCTGCTGAGAACAATCTCAAGGTAAATACCAAGGTTTCTCGCTTTGTACTGCCTATCTGCACCACCATCAATATGAATGGCTGTGCGGCCTTTATTCTGGTGACTTCTCTCTTTGTTATGCAGAATGCAGGCTTTGAGCTGACCATGGGTACCATGATTACCTGGCTTTTTGTAGCTGTACTGGCTGCCGTAGGTAATGCCGGTGTGCCGATGGGTTGCTATTTCCTGACCCTGTCCCTTATGTCCTCCTTGGGAGTGCCTCTGGGGATTATGGGTATTATCCTGCCGATTTTTACCATTATAGATATGGTGGAAACAGCGGAAAATGTCTGGTCTGATGCATGTGTATGTGCTATGACGGATAATGATTTGAAGGGTAAAATCTAAAA
>CAVFWX010000145.1:0-4867 GCA_963626225.1 Anaerotignum sp. | reverse complement strand
GACAGGTGCCTCCCAGATAGGATTTTTCAAAGATAATCACGGATTTGCCCCGGGAGGCAGCCTTCAAGGCCGCCGTATATCCCCCAGGCCCAGCACCAATAATTGCAACGTCATAGTTCATATATCAACGAGCCTCCTCAATCAACATCCCTATAATATCCTCAGCTAGTTTAGGCCCTGCACCGTCTGCCATGGAAATAACAGCCAGCAGCTTTTCTTCCTCTAATCTGCACCCCTTCAGCAGCCTTGGCAGCTGTTGGAACAGCTCTGCTTCTAGTGAATCTGTCCATATCTGGATATCCGCTATCTTGTCACCAGCCTCATTCAAGCTGTAGTCCAGACGAATTGTCCCCCACTCAAAGCGGGCTTCCTTACTATTATCAAGGACTTTTGCTGTACCATATAGCCACTCAGGGGAGGACAGCTTCACCTGCTCCTCCAGCCACAGCAGCCTGTCTGCATCTGTCAGCACCAGCTTTTCAGGCTTCAGCTTGTACACCTGCCCAAAGGCCTTGCCTAGTGCCTCCTTCATTTCCTTTACGGAAATATCCGGCTTGAACTCCACCAGATTGCATACCCTTGACTGTACCGACTTTACCCCCTTGGCCTTTAGCTTCAGGGGAGACACATTGAGATATTTGGCTAGCTGGCCGGTATCCACATCCAGCATAATGGTTCCATGATGATAGCTATGTCCCCCATGATGGTAGTAGGCATGGCCGGAAAACTTACGGCCCTCCACCGTCAGGTCGTTGCGGCCGGTAAGCTCTGCCTTTATCCCCAGGGAGGCCACTGCCTCCAGTATTACCCTGTCCTGGGTGGCCACATCAAAATCCTCACTGTTCATGATCATGGTAAAATTCAAATTTCCCAAATCATGGTACACCGCACCGCCACCGGAAAGCCGCCTAGCCGCAAAGCCCCCGTCCTTTTCCAGTTCCTGCACATGGCACTCTGCCAGAATATCCTGATTTCGCCCCAGTACTACTGTGTGCTTGTTCTGCCACAGGTAGAGATAGCACTCTCCCGGCTGGAGCCTTTGGAGCAGCACACTTTCCATGGCCAGATTTTCATAGGGATTGTAGCCTGCTCCCTCTAGGAGCCATAGCTTATTTATCATCATACATCATCCTAGTTTCGTATTTTTAGCCCTGAAAAACCAAGACAGGCTTACGGGCAGCCTGCACCTCGTCAGGACGGCTGATATAGCAGTTGTGAGGAGCACTGTGGAGGCTTTCTCCATCAGACTTGGCCTCCTCCAGAATATCCAAAAACAGCTGGGCTGCCTTTTCCAGAGTCTCCTTGCTCTCAGTCTCAGTAGGCTCAATCATCAAAGCCTCATGGACAATAAGCGGGAAGTACATGGTTGGCGGATGGATGCCAAAGTCCAAAAGCCTCTTGGCCACATCCATAGCTGTTACGCCATATTCGTGCTTCAGTCCCTCCAGGCACATGACAAACTCATGCATGCACACCGTATCATAGGCCATATCATAGTGGCCCTTCAGCAGGGACATCATGTAGTTGGCATTCAGCACCGCATTGGAGGAAGCCTCAGGGATGCCCTCCTTGCCCAAGGTCAAAATATAGGTCAAGGCACGGATTACTACCAGGAAGTTGCCATAGAAGTTTCTTACCTGTCCCATGGTATGCTCAGGAGCATAAAGGGAATATACCCCATCCTCCAGCTTCACCTGTGGGCTTGGCAGGAAATCCGCCAAAAATGCCTTGCAGCCTACCGGGCCGGCACCAGGGCCGCCACCACCGTGTGGGGTAGCAAAGGTCTTGTGGAGATTTACATGGACACAGTCAAAGCCCATATCACCAGGACGGACAATGCCCATAATAGCGTTCAAATTGGCACCGTCATAATAGCACAGTCCCCCGGCCTCGTGGATAATCTTGGTGATTTCCAGTATATTAGGATCAAAAATACCTACGGTATTTGGATTGGTCAGCATCAGTCCGGCAGTATCAGGGCCAACGGCCTTTTTCAGTGCTTCTATGTCTACGCCCCCATCAGCATTGGATGGTACGGAAACCACGGAAAAGCCTGCCATAACAGCAGAGGCCGGGTTGGTACCATGGGCAGAATCCGGCACGATGATCTTTGTCCTAGCCACATCCCCACGGGAGAGATGATAGCTGCGAATCAGCAAAAGTCCGGTATATTCACCATGGGCACCGGCAGCTGGCTGCAAGGTAATGGCATCCATGCCGGTGATTTCCCCCAGGAGCTTTTCTGTATCATACATGGCCTGCAGGGCACCCTGAACAGTGCTCTCCGGCTGCAATGGGTGCAGCTCCGTAAATCCAGGCAGACTGCACATTTCCTCGTCAATGCGTGGGTTGTATTTCATGGTGCAGGAGCCCAGGGGATAGAAGCCATCGTTTACACCGTGGGTTTCCTTGGCCAGCTCCGTATAGTGGCGGCCCAGGTCAATCTCAGAGATTTCTGGCAGGCCGGTGGCTGTGTGACGCAGCAGGGCCTCATCATATACTGCCTCCGGCACATCCAGATCCGGCAGCAGATCCATGCCTCTTCCAGCATGGCTACGCTCAAATAACAGCTCCATTATGCCACCTCCTGACAAATTTCCTTGATAGCTTCTACCAAAGCGTCAATCTTTGCCTTGGAAGAAAGCTCCGTGCAGCACCAGAGAATGCCCTCACTGCCATCCGCCAAAGCTACAGGCAGGCCGGAGAGAATGTTTTTCTCAGAAAGCTTCTCCTCCAGCACCTTGGCATCTATTGGGCAGGTAGTAAGGAATTCATGGAAGAATGCCTTGCCGGATACTGGTGCAAAGCCAGGAATCTTGGCCAGCTCCCCAGCCAAATAATGGGCATGGGCAGCAGAGCTGCTGGCGGCCTTTTTCAGCCCAGTTGGGCCTACGGCAGCCAGATAAACGGAAGCGGTCATGGCACAGAGTGCCTCGTTGGAGCAAATATTGGAAGAAGCCTTTTCCCGGCGGATATGCTGCTCACGGGCCTGCAAAGTCAGTACAAAGCAGCGGCGGCCGTCATGATCCACAGTCTGGCCTACGATACGGCCAGGCAGCTTTCTTACCATGGCATTGGTGGTGGTCATAAAGCCCAGATAAGGCCCACCAAAGCCCAAAGCCATACCCAGAGGCTGGCCCTCCCCAACGGCAATATCCACACCGTACTCCCCAGGAGTCTTTAAAAGTCCCAGAGAAATAGGATTTACTCCCATGATTACCTTGGCTCCTACCTCATGGGCAGCAGCGGTTACAGCATCCATGTCCTCAATAATACCGTAATAGTTGGGGCTCTGGACATAAACACAGGCAGATTTGTCTGTCAGGGCGGCCTTGATGCCCTCCACATCGGTGGCATAATCCTTGGCAGGAATTACTGTTACCTCAACGCTGCGGCTTTCGCAGTAGGTCTTGATAACAGCCAGTACCTTTGGATCCACGGTGGCAGATACGATAACCCCCTGCTTTTTCCGCTCCTGACACATAAATACAGCCTCGGCTGCAGCCACGCCACCGTCATAAACGGAGGCATTGGACACGTCCATGCCGGTCAGTCGGCACATCTGGGTCTGATACTCAAAGATGGACTGGAGCACACCCTGGCTGATTTCTGCCTGATAAGGGGTGTAGGCGGTAACAAATTCTTCCTTGTTGACAATGGTCTTTACAATGGAAGGAATGTAGTGCTGATAGGCACCGGCACCACGGAAGATGCTGCCATAAACATGGTTGGCTGCTGCCAGGGCCGATACCTTTTCCTTTACCTCCAGCTCGCTGCAGCCAGCTGGGATGGCCAGCTCCTTGATGAGTACTTCATCTGGTACGGAGCTGTAGAGGTCCATGGTGGATTTCATGCCCAGGGCGGACAGCATTTCCTGCCGCTCAGAGGCAGTGGATGGAATATAGCTTCCCATATTTACTCCTCCTCAGTGGCACAGAACTCCTCGTAGGCTGCTGCATCCATCAGCTCCTCAGTGTCGCTGACATCCTGAACTTTGATGAACCACTGGGTATATGGGTCTGCGTTGACGGCTGCAGGATCGTCCAAGATTTCTTCGTTGATAGCTGCTACAGAGCCGCTGACAGGGCTAAATACGTCAGATACAGCCTTTACGGACTCTACGTCAGCGAAGGACTCCCCTGCTGTTACATCGTCACCTTCCTCAGGCAGGTTGATGAATACGATGTCTCCCAGGGATTCCTGGGCGAAGTCGGTAAGGCCTACTACATAGAGGCCATCCTCTTCCTTTACCCACTCGTGAGATTTGGTGTATTTGAGATCTGCTAATACCTTTGCCATAATGAATCGCTCCTTTAAATATCTTTAATAAATTAACTTCTCTTATAGAATGGTAATTCGACGATTTTAGCTGGGATTTTGCGGCCGCGGACGTCGATTTCCACTAAGGTGCCTAGGTCGGATTGTTCTGCTGGTACGTAGGCCATGGCGATGGCTTTGCCCAGGTATGGGCAGAAGGTGCCGGAGGTGGTGTGGCCTACCTCTACATCATCAATGAATACCGCCTGATGTTCTCTGGCGATGCCTCTGCCGGTGAGCTCCAAGCCTACCCGAACCTTCTTTGGAGTGCCCTTGGCTTCTAGTGCTGCCTTGCCTACGAACTCCGGCTTGTTCATCTTTACCGCAAAGTTCAGCTCGGCCTCCAGTGGGGTCAGCACATCGTCCATTTCATGGCCGTAGAGAGGCATGGCAGCTTCCAGGCGAAGGGTATCTCTTGCTCCTAGGCCGCATGGGATAAGGCCGTATTCTGCCCCTGCTTCCATGAGGATTTCCCACAGCTTAGGGCCGTTGGCTGCATCGGTGTAGAGCTCATAGCCCAACTCACCGGTATAGCCGGTACGGGAAATCA